>CAVVKB010000015.1:0-87793 GCA_963748685.1 uncultured Pseudomonadota bacterium
CCGTCCGGCGGCATCTGGTGGCAAAAGAAGTTAAGGTTGATCGGCCCACTGCCAGCCGAGCGAACCGCCGCCAGCTGTTCCCGCGCCTGGTCAGGAGTAATCATCGCGCAGGGCAGCGAACCCAATGCGCCGCCGCGGCTGGCGGCGATACAGAGAGCGACGTCGCCGGCGCCGGCCATCGGCGCCTGAATGATCGGATGCTCGCACCCGACGAGCTCAAAAAACCGGCGGTCCGCCCAATCTACCATTCGCCGGTGTTGGGCATCGATGACCAAGGCTCGGCCGGGGCCAGCGCTCGCCTTTCTGAAGCAGCTCGACGGAGATGCCGTCAGGCGAGCGGACGAAGGCCATGCGCCCGTCGCGCGGCGGGCGGTTGATCGTGATGCCGTCGTCCATCAGCCGCTCGCAAGCTCGTAGATATCGTCGACCTGGTAGGCGAGGTGGCCGAAGTTGCGGCCGCCGCCATAGCCACGCTCGTCCCAATTGTAGGTGAGCTCGACCTCGCCGCCTTCATCGCCGGGAACGCCAAGGAAGATCAGGGTGAAGCGGCCGGCTTCATTGTCCATCCGCCGCCGCTCCTCGAGGCCGAGCAGGTTGAAAAAGCGGATCGTCGAGTCGGGATCGCTGACTCGGAGCATGGAATGAAGAAAGCGCATCCGCGCTATTTAGTCGGCTTGCTTTCGTTTTTCACGGTCGGCGTGACTCCGAGCATTTCGAGCGCCTTCGCGGCGGCCTTGCCGACGGTCCCCTGGGGTCGCTGGCGGCGGCTCGCGCCCAATAGCTGCGCGCCTTGCGTTCATCGCCGGCGAAGTCGGCGACATGGCCCGCTTCGAACAGGACGGCGGGGTCGTAGGGGGCCAGCGATAGCGCCTTGCCGATCGAGGATTTCGCTGTCGCCGGATCATTTTCGCGGATCGCGAGCGCGGCGGAGAAATACCAATAGAATGGGTCGGCGCCGATCGACTCGGCGGCCCGGTCCAGCGGGCCCGCGCGGTCTTCAGATCGTCCTGCGCCTCCGCGGCGCGGGCGCGGTCAAGCAGCGCTTCGCCCTGCTGCTCAGCCTCCAGGCCAGGAAGAGCGAGCGCCCTGTCGAGATCGAGCGCGGCCTTGCCGGCTGGCCCGAGGCGATCCACAGATTGCCGGCCGCGGCATACATGCGCGCGGTCTTCGGGTCCTTGTCGGGCGATGCCCTGGCGGCTTCCTCGAACGCCTGCGCGGCCGCCTCTTCATCGCCGTCGTTCTGGGCTTCGAGCGCACGGCAAACGAGCGCGTCGGGCGTGACGAGGTCGGGGCAGGCCGGCCGCGACGGCAGGAACGGCCGGCGAAGGCGGCGGCGATAAGGAAGGGGATCAAAGCGGCGGGCTCCAGCAAGGCCGTCGACGGTGCGCAGGATCGCATCGATCTCGCGCGGTTCCGACAGGCGATGACCGCCGCCTTTGAGGACGGTCAACTGGACATCCGCTGAACGAAGGCGCGCATCAGTCGCGAACGCGATGTCAGCGGCACGTCCGGATCACTTTCGCCGTGGAGCAGACGGACCGGGCAGTCGATCGCGATCGGTGCGTCGAGGAGGAGCAATTCGCTGCCAGACTCCCAGAAGCCGCGTACGCGAGGTCCCCGTACGGATTCTCGAGCGGCCTTCGCGGCATCGCCTTGTCCGCAAATCCCCAGTTGGTGAAATCGGGCGCCGCGGCGATCCCGACCAGCGCCTGAACCCGTTCGGGCCGGAGCAAGGCGAGGTGAGCGCGATCCAGCCGCCCATCGACGAACCGACCAGGATCAACGGCCCGGTCGCAGCGGTCGAGCGGCGGCCAAGGGCTTCGTCGAGCCAGCGCTTCAGCGTTCCCTCCTCG
Organism: uncultured Pseudomonadota bacterium; assembly: GCA_963748685.1. Lineage (GTDB taxonomy): Bacteria > Pseudomonadota > Alphaproteobacteria > Sphingomonadales > Sphingomonadaceae > Sphingomicrobium. The sequence continues at coordinate 1,854 of CAVVKB010000015.1, forward strand.
AACCGGCCTCGCTCGATCCGGTGCCGGAATAATCGAAGCCGCACCAGCGATCGCCGCGTGCGCTCGCGAAGGCGTCGAGCGCGAGCTGCCTTGGCCCCCTCCATGTCCGACGCATAGCCGGGCAGGAACAGCAGAGTCGGAACATTGCCGCGCCGCAACCGATAGGCAATCGGGCGCCCATCGACCTCGAAAATTCTCCGGCTGATCCATGAGTCGGCCGTTTAGCGAAGGAATTCGATCGATGAAATACCGCAAGCTGGGCGACAGCGATCTCGAGGTCTCGGAAATCTCGCTTGGCTCGTGGCTGACCTATGGCGTCGGCGTCGAGGCGGACAAGGCGCGGGCGTGCCTCGACGAAGCGTTCGATCAAGGCATCAATTTCATCGACACCGCCAACGTCTATGGCCGCGGCGCGGCGGAAAGCTTTCTTGGCGAGGCGCTGCAAGGCCGCCCGCGCGACAGCTACGTGCTCGCGACCAAGCTCTACTTCCCGATGAGCGACAGCGATCGCGGCTGTCGCGGGGGCAGATCGAAAAGCAGCTCGATGCCTCGCTTCAGCGCCTGAAGACCGATTACGTCGATCTCTACCAATGCCATCGCTACGACCGCGAGACGCCGCTGGAGGAAACGATGGAGGCGCTGACCCGCGCGGTCGAGAGCGGCAAGAGCGCGCACATCGGCTTTTCGGAATGGGCGGCCGACCAGATCCAGGCGGCGATCGACATGACGCGGGATCGCCAAGTTCGTGTCGAGCCAGCCGCAATATTCGATGCTGTGGCGGGAGCCGGAGGAGGAGGTCATTCCCGCTCTGCGCCGCAAACGGCATTTCGCAAATCGTCTGGTCGCCGCTCGGCCAGGGCGTGCTTTCCGGCAAATACGATCCCGGACGCGCCGCCGCCGCGCGATTCCCGTGCGGCAAGCGAGGAAATGGGCGGCTGGATGGACCGTCTGATGCGGCCCGCGGTTCTAAGAGCGGTGCAGAAGCTGAAGCCGATCGCCGAGGAGGCCGGCCTGACGCTGCCCCAATTCGCGCTGGCCTGGGTGCTTCGCGAGCCCAATGTCGCCTCGGCCATCATCGGCGCCTCGCGGCCCGAGCAAGTGCGGGAGAACTGTGGCGCGTCGGGCGTGGTGGTCGACACGCAGCTGTTCCTGCGTGCCGAGACCATCGTCGATGAGGCGCTCGGGCGCGTCGAGACCGCTTAGCGCAAGAAGGCTTCGACCGCTTCGTCGAACCGCTCGGGCTGGTCGAGCATGATGAAATGTTCGCTGCCTTCGACCGGCACCAGCTTGGCCTGCGGCAACGCCTTGTAGGCTTCGCGGTACATCGCTTCGGACATCGGCCTACGCTCGGCGCTCGGCACGGCGTAGAGCACGGTCACGGGAATGGCGGCGAGCGCGGGCAAGTCGGCGCGGACGTCGGTGGTCGCGTCTTCGACCAGCGCTTCGCCGACGACCTTCGAGTCCGACGCGCGCATCCACGCGGCGACCTTGGCGCGGCCGGCGTCCGTGTTCGACATGTGCGGCGGCGGCTCGCTCGACGCGGGCGCCTTCAGCAGCGAGGCGCGCATCTGCTCAGCCATCGGCCGGACCGGCTCGGGCGTTGCGCCCGGACCCATCAGCATGCCGAAAAACGGCAGCGAGTCGACGATCATCAGCTTGCCGACGGCGGCCGGATGCGCCTTGGCCAGCATCATTCCGAGCAGGCCGCCCATGGAATGGCCGATCACGGCAGGCTTCGCGATATGGTTGGCGGCGAGCCAGCCGGCGAGCTCGTCGACGGCGCCGGGCAAGAGCCCGTCTTGCGGATCCGTCGCCCGGCTTGCTGCCACCAAACCCGTTCACTTGCACGAAAATCAGCCGATGGCCGGCACCGATCTTCTCGGCGAGGTCGTCCCACACTGCCGGCGGAGAGGCGAGACCGGGGATTAGCACGACGGGCGTGCCCTGGCCGACCGAGCGGATGGTGATCCGCCCCGGCTTTGCTGGGCAGCCGCGGGCGGCTGGGCCTGGCCCGGGGCGCTCCAGTCGAGCGTGGCGGCGGCAAGACCGGCGAGGATGAAGGCGCAGGACGAAGCATGGACAGTCTCCTGAGTTTGAAGGTCAGATGGCTTTGGAATGTTGCCGCGAGGGCGCGACGAAGATGTCCTCGATCGGGCGGTCGAACAGCTCGGCGATGCGGAAGGCGAGCGGCAGCGACGGATCGTATTTGCCGGTCTCGATGGCGTTGACGCTCTGGCGCGACACTTCGAGCCGCTCGGCGAGATCCTGCTGGCTCCAGCTGCGTTCCGCGCGCAGCACCTTGAGGTTGTTCAGCACGAGGGGTCCTTCCGGAACAGCCGGCCGATGCCGAGTCCGAGCGCCCACAAGGGAACCGCGGCCCAGGAGTCCACTCGGGGTGCGAGGTCGAAGGTGTTGAGGAAGCCGTAGAGCGTCGCGGCCGTCAGCAGGATGCCGGTGGCGATCAGCGACTGCTCGACGATGCGCGAGCGGAGATATTCGTCGGTCTCGTCGCGAAGCAGCAGGGCCATCGCCCGGATCATGAAGATGACGGGAAGCGCGACGACGATCGCAAGGATGATCCTGACCATGGCGGGCGGGTCGTAATAGCGGGCGATCCCGACCCCAGCGAGCAACGCCGCGACATAGGCGGTCGATGCGATCATCACGCGGCGATTGTAGGTCCGCATCGCCTTGGACGCGCAGCCGCGCGCCGACTGCGCCCGCTCGACCGATCGCATCAGCGGGTACAGCAACAAGAACGAAGCGAGGAACAGCGCCACTCCCGGCCATCCGGGAACGACTTCCGTTCTTGCCAGGGCCGCGGTGCCGAATGTCGCAACCAGATACGCGCCGATCCACAACCGCGTTGCGACCTGGGGCGAAGTCTGTTCTGTCATTTCAAGCGTCCTTCGCATTTAGTAAAGGTAGCTTTACTCAGGGCGACGTCGCCTGTCAAGCGTCATTGACACGCCTGTGGGCGGTTGCTTCGGTTGAGGTCGCGTCGTCGCCTCGCTACATGGCGGCTCTCATGACGAAGATGTTCAAGATCGCGCTTCCCGACGGGTCGGTGAAGGAAATGCCCGAAGGCTCGACGCCGGCGGACGTCGCCGCGGCGATCGGGCCGGGCCTCGCCAAGGCGGCGCTGGCGGCGAAGGTCGATGGCGAAGTCCGCGACATCATGCGGCCGTTCGAGGGGGATTCGAGCCTCGCGCTCATCACCTCGCGTGACGAAAAGGACGCCCTTGAACTCGTGCGCCACGATTTCGCGCACATCCTCGCCGAGGCGGTGCAGAAGCTCTACCCCGGCACGCAGATCACGTTTGGCCCGGCGACCGACGACGGCTTCTATTACGACTTCGCGCCGCCTCCCGGCCACGGTCCCTTCACGGAAGACGATCTGCCGGCGATCGAGGACGAAATGCGGCGCGTCATCGCGGCCGACAAGCCGCTGGTTCGCGAAGTCTGGAGCCGCGAGGATGTCCGCCAGTTCTTCGAGAAGCACGGCGAAAGCTTCAAGGCACAATGGGTGATGGAGCTACCCGAGGGCGAGCCGATCACGATGTACAAGACGGGTCATGGGCCGGCTGACTGGATGGACCTGTGCCGCGGCCCGCACCTCGCCTCGACCGGCAAGCTCGACCCCAATGCGTTCAAGCTGACCCGCGTGTCGGGCGCATACTGGCGCGGCGATCCCAAGAACCCGATGCTAAGCCGCATCTACGGGACGGCATGGCTGAACAAGAAGCAGCTCGACGATTATCTCGTTCGGCTCGAGGAAGCGGCCAAACGCGACCATCGCAAGATCGGGCAGGAGATGGACCTGTTCCACCTCCAGGCCGAGGCGCACGGCAGCGTCTTCTGGCATCCCAACGGCTACATCGTCTGGCGCCAGCTCGAGGCGTACATGCGGCGCCGGCTGGATGCCGCCGGCTACCTCGAGGTCAAGACTCCCCAGCTGATGGACGCCCGCCAGTGGGAGAAAGCGGCCACTGGGGCAAATATCGCGAGAACATGTTCGTCGTTCCCGACGAAATCCCATCGGTCGACGACGAGGCGCCGATCCTGTCGGGCGCGGCCGACTTGATGGCCTTGAAACCGATGAACTGCCCCGCCCACGTGCTCATCTTCAACCAGGGCATCAAGAGCTACCGTGATCTGCCGCTCCGGCTCGCGGAGTTCGGCTGCTGCCATCGCAACGAGCCGCACGGCGCGCTTCACGGCATCCTCCGCGTTCGCCAGTTCACGCAGGACGACGCGCATATCTTCGTGACCGAGGAGCAACTGGTCGATGAAGTGGTCGAGTTCTGCGACCTGCTCGACAGCGTCTACCGCGACCTCGGGTTCGAGAGCTACGCTATCAAGCTCGCGCTGCGGCCGGACCAGCGGTTCGGATCCGACGCTGAGTGGGATCACGCCGAGCACGTGCTTCGCGATGCGGTTGCGAAGGCCGGCCGCAACACCGAGGAATTCGGCTGGGAAGAGTTGCCCGGCGAGGGCGCTTTCTATGCGCCCAAACTCGAGTTCCACCTGACCGACGCGATCGGGCGCACCTGGCAGGTCGGCACTATCCAGGCCGACACGGTGCTACCCGAGCGGCTCGATGCGAATTACATCGGCGAGGACGGCCAGAAGCATCGCCCGGTGATGCTCCACCGCGCGATCATCGGCACGTTCGAACGCTTCATCGGCATCCTGATCGAACATTATGCGGGAAAGTTCCCGCTGTGGCTCGCACCGGTGCAGGCGGTCGTGGCGACGATCGTCTCCGACGCCGACTTATACGCGCGGAGGTCGCCGCGAAGCTCGCCGCGGCCGGCATTCGCGTCGAAACCGACCTTCGCAACGAGAAGATCAATTACAAGGTGCGCGAGCACAGCCTTGAAAAAGGTCCCGCTGCTGCTGGTGGTCGGCAAGCGCGAGGCGGAGGAAGGCACCGTCGCGCTGCGCCGCCTGGGCTCGAAGAGCGCCAGAAGGTGATGAGCGTCGACGAGGCTGATTGCGATGATCCGCGACGAAGCGGTGCCGCCGGACTTGCGATCTGACGCGAGTCCGCCACAGCTTGCGGCAAAAATGACTCACTTTTGTTCGCGCGGACTTTTCATCTGCTCGCGGAGTGCCTAACTCCCGCGACTGTTCATCAACGACCACGGAGACATCGCTATACCACCGCCCTATCCGCGCCGCGGAATGGCGCCGCCGCCAATTCACCGGCCCCCGCTACAATGAGTTCATCCAGTCTCAGAAGGTCCGGGTGATCGACGAGAACGGGGAAAATCTGGGCGTGATGTATACGCGCGAAGCGTTCGAGCAGGCGCAGGGCGTCGGCCTCGACCTGGTCGAGATTTCTCCGAATTCCGACCCGCCCGTCGCCAAGTTCCTCGATATCGGCCGCTACAAGTACGAAGCGCAGAAGAAGGCCAACGAGCAGCGCAAGAAGCAGAAGACGCAGGAGATCAAGGAGATCAAGATGCGTCCGAACATCGACGACCATGACTATGACACCAAGATGAAGAAGGTGTTCGAGTTCCTGGAGGAAGGCGACAAGGTGAAGGTCACCATGCGCTTTCGCGGGCGCGAGATGGCGCATGGCGAGCTCGGCATGGCGGTGCTTCGCCGGGTCCAGGAGCAGACCGCTGAAATGGCCAAGGTCGAGGCGCATCCGCGCATGGAAGGCCGCCAGATGCTGATGGTAATCGCGCCCAAATAAGCATGGCCAGCCGGAACCGATCGCTCGAATGTCCTCGGTGCGGCGGCAGCATGGAAGCTGGCTTCATTGTCGATGAAGGCTACGGCAAGAAGAGCGTCGCGAAGTGGGTTGCAGGCGAACCGCAGAAGAGTTTCTGGATGGGGCTGCGGCTAGGCCGAAGCGAGCAGATTGAAGTGACGACCTATCGCTGTCGCCGGTGCGGCTACCTCGAGAGCTACGCTTGGGAGGGCACTGCCCTTACTTACAACAATGTTGCCAAATTGCTGCACGGTCGGCGATTGTTGCTCCGTAGCTAGCGAGGGCGCTTGGCTTTAGGCGCCGTTCGGGTTTAGCCTCTCCCCGACCGGGCGTCTCGCCCGAGGGGGAGAGATCATATGATCCGCAAGTCCGCGCTACTGGTGTCGACGGGCCTTTTCGCCATCGCGACTCCGGCCTTTGCCCAGACCGCCGTGTCGAACACCGACAGCGACAAGCAGGCCGCCAAGCCGACCCCGGGCGCCACCGAAGGCGCCGCGACCCAGGACCAGGCGCGCGAACAGCAGCCGATCGATACCGGCGACATCGTCATCACCGCTACGCGCCGCAACCAGGCGCTGTCGGACGTGCCGATGGCGGTCAGCGCGGTCACGCGCGACAACCTGCGCAACACCGGCGCGACGGACATTCGCCAGCTGAATCAGGTTGCACCGTCGCTGCACGTCTTCTCGACCTCCTCGGAGGGCGGCGCCGCGTCGCGCGAACATCCGCGGCATCGGCACCGTCGGCGACAATCCCGGGCCTCGAAAGCTCGGTCGGCATCTTCATCGACGGCGTCTATCGCTCGCGCGCGGGCGTCGGCCTGACCGAGCTTGGTCCGCTCGACCGGATCGAGGTACTGCGCGGTCCCCAGGGCACCTTGTTCGGCCGCAACACCTCGGCCGGCCTCATTTCGATCATCACCGCCAAGCCGCGCTTTACCCCAGAAGTCAGCGGCCAGATCGACGTCGGCAATTATAATTTGCGGCGCTTCGAGGCGAGCATCACGGGGCCGATCAGCAACACGATCGCGGCGCGTCTCGACGGCGTCTACATGAAGCGCGACGGCTTTCTCAAGGACGTCGTGTCGGGCCGGCGGATCAACGATCGCGACCGCTGGCTGCTTCGCGGGCAATTGTTGTTCCAGCCGAGCGATAATCTCTCGCTCCGGATCATCGGCGATTATTCGAAGCGCGACGAGGAATGTTGCGGCGCAACTTACCTGCCGGTGCAGGACGTCACAGCGGCGGGGTCCGCAGCCTTCGACCTTTGCCGCGATCGAGCGCGGGCTGGGCGGAATTATCAACGATGACACCTTTTCCCGACGGATCGCGATTACCCCTGGCCGCGACTATGATTCGAAGGTCAGGGACTATGGCCTGTCCGGCGAGCTAACCTATGATTTCGGCGGGGCGGAGCTGACCTCGATCACCGCATATCGGTTCAACAAATATACGCGCGGCACCGACGCCGACTTACAACAATCTCGACATCCTCTATCGCGCAAGCGACGGCGGCTCATTCAACCGCTTCAAGACCTTCACGCCAGGAACTGCGGCTGCAGGGCAATGCCTCGAGGAACAAGCTCGACTGGCTGGTCGGCGGCTATTACGCGAACGAGAAGCTCGCGGTCGATGACAACCTGTCGTACGGCGCGATTATGCCCGCTACGGCAACTGCGTCGTTGCGGCGAATTTCGCCGGCGTCGGCGCCGACCATTCTTGCGCCGGGCGCATCGCCGACCTGCTTCAACGCGCCGACCGCAACAGCGGTCCGGTCGAGCCTGGTCAGCCAGTATCTGGCGGCGATTTCGCCGGGCGGCGCCGGCCCGACGGCCGCCGCCAATCATCGGCAGCAACATCACCGCGCTCTGGGCGCCTTCGCCGGGCTGAACAACACCGCGCTTGCACCGGGATTGCCGTCGGTGAACTTCAGCGCCGCGCCGTTCGGCACCAGCGGCTTCACCAACCTCGCGATCGCGCTTGGCGGACCGAGCTTCGTCGGGTCGACGCTTAACAACGTCGCGCTCAACGATTCGTACCGCCAAACCAGCAACAATTACGCGATCTTCACCCACAACATCATCTCGTTCACCGACCGGCTGAAGCTGACGCTCGGCGCGCGCTACACGCATGAGAAGAAGATCGCTGAACGCGTCGACCTGCCCGACAACAACCGGCTGTGCGCGGTGTTCGTCGGGCACCGTCGCTCCAGCAGTTCCCGTGCGTGATCCCGAGCGCGCACCGGGCGGCAGCTTCGGGGTCGACGATTCGCGCAGCGAGTCGAAGATCTCGGGCACGGCGGTGCTCAGCTACAAGCCGACCGATCGCCTGCTGACGTACGCAAGCTATTCGCGCGGCTACAAGGCCGGCGGGTTCAACCTCGACCGCTCGGCGCTGTGGCGCGCGCAGCCGATCCCGACCACCGTTCCGGCGACGCCGGGAACCACGGTGCTCGGCAACCCGCCGCTATCGGGCAGCGGCGCAATCTGCGTCAGCGCGACGCAGACGGGGTGCCAGGGCATCGTCGCCTCCGGCGCGGACCTTCAGTTCAAGCCGGAGATCAACGACGCGTTCGAAGCCGGCGCTCAAATTCCATGGCCGCGGCATCGACGTGAACTTGGCGCTGTTCCACCAGGTCTTCCGCGACTTCCAGCTGAACACCTTCAACGGCCTCAATTTCATCGTCGAAAGCATCAACAGCTGCAGCACCGACCTCGGCGGCGCCGACACGGACACCAATCCGCGCACCGGCGCCTGCACCGGCCATACCCGCGCGGGCGTTCGCAGCCAGGGCTTCGAGCTCGAAGCCTTTACCCGGCCGATGCGGGACCTGGCGATCAATGGCGGCGTGACCCTCGCGGATACCAAGTATCGGAACAATCTCGTCGGGCCGAGCGGCAAGGCGCTGCAACGACTATCTGTTCCAGCTGCCGGGCCGGCGCGTCTCGGACGCGCCGCAGTGGACGGTGACTGGGTCCGTCGCCTGGACCCCGCCGCTTGTCGGCTCGGGGCTGCGCGGCCTGGTCTATTTCGATGGCCGCTACATCAGCAGCTACAACACCGGTTCGGACCTCGACATCGAGAAGATGCAGAACGGCTTTACGACCTTCAACGGCCGCATCGGCATCCGCGGTCCCGAACGATGCCTGGGCGATCGAGCTTTGGGGCCAGAACCTGTTCGACAAGAACTTCATCCAGGTCGCGTTCGACTCGCCGATCCAGGGCAGCGGCACGACGCGCGGCTGTCGCGGGCGGGCTTCATTTCCCGACTCGATCAACGCAGCTGTACAACGCGTTCCTCGGCGAGCCGCGGACGTTCGGCGTAACGCTGCGCGCGAAGACCGGGTTCAACCGCCCGCGCCGGTGCCGCCACCCCGCCGCCCCCGCCGCCACCGCCGCCGCCGGCAACCCAGACCTGCCCCGACGGATCGGTGATCCAAGCGACGGCGACCTGCCCGGTCCCGCCGCCTCCGCCGCCGCCGCCCCCGCCAGCTCCTGAGCGCGGCAACTAACCATCATTTTTTAAGTCATGAGGAAGGCCCTGCTCCAGCGAGCGGGGCCTTTCTTGTTTCAGGCGGCGCGCGAGGCGAAACCTTCTTCGCTGGCTTCGAGAAGCGCGGCGCGAAGCTCATCATTCTGAGCCAGCGTCAGTTTCTTCCCGTCGGAGTTCGTCAGGTAAAAGACGTCGACGGCGCGCTCGCCGTAAGTGGCAATGTGCGCGGAATGAATGTCGTGGCCCTTGGCGTGGATGGCACCGGCCAGCGCGGCGAGGAGACCAGGGCGGTCGCGCGCATTGACCTCGGCAACCGTGGTCCGGGTCGAAGCACGATCGGCGATGGCCACGGAGGACGCGACGTCGAAGGCAGCGGTTCGCTGACCGTGCTCGCTGGGCGGCAGCGACGGCGCGACACTGTTGGTCAGGGCCGCCTCGACTGACTTACCAGCCGGTTGCGCAGCCGGCGGTCGCCGTAGGGCCGGCCGCGGCCGTCGAGCACCAGCAAATTGTCCAGCGCCATGCCGTCGCGCGTCGTGTGAATCCGGGCATCGATGATGTTCGCGCCGGCGGCCGCAAGTCCGGCGCAGATCCGGTAGAAGAGCGCCTCGCGGTCAGGCGTGAAGATGCTGACCCTGGTCGCGCCGCTTTCCGCGTCGTCTTCGACCACCACGTCTGGCTTGGCCTCGCCGATATGCGCCTCGGCCGCCGCGACCTGCCGGGCATTGGCAAGCTGCCACGCCGGCGGCTCGGCAATCCAGTAGCTGTCGGGCAAGCGCCGGGCGTGTGCTCGCGCCGCGCTGGTTTTCCAGCCCAACTGCGCTGCCAGCGCCTTTTGCCGGGCCTCGACGATTTCGCCCCGGCCATGCTGTTTGTGGCCGAGGCGAAGGCGCTCCTCGGCGGCTTCGAACAGGGTTCTGCAGGAGTGACCTCTTCCACTCGCTCCAGACGTTCGGCCCGACCGCGCGAATGTCGACCACAGTCAGGATGAGGAGCAGCCGAAGCCGCTCCGGGCTTTGTACCTGATGGGCGAAATCCTCGATCGTCTTGGGGTCGGCAAGGTCGCGTTTGAAGGCGGTCGACGACAGCAGCAGGTGATAGCGGACGAGCCACGCGACGGTCTCGGTCTCGGCCGCATCGAGGCCGAAGCGCGGGCATAGCTTGAGCGCGATCTCGGCGCCGAGCTCGCTGTGATCGCCGCCGCGCCCCTTGGCGATATCATGGAGCAGTACGGCCACGTAAAGCACGCGGAGCGACGCAATCTGCCTGATGATCGCGGTCGACAAGGGGTGGTCGCCCTTGAGGTCGCCGCGATCAATCGCCGCAAGCAATCCGATCGCCCGGATCGAATGCTCGTCGACCGTATAATGGTGATACATGTCGAACTGCATTTGCGCGACGACCCGGCCGAAGTCGGGGACGAAGCGCCCGAATACCCCCGCTTCGTTCATCCAGCGGAGCACGATCTCCGGTCGGTGGAGGGCAGGTCAGCGCTTCCATGAACAGGGCATTCGCGCGCTGGTCGTCGCGGACGGTTCGGGTGATCAGCTCGAAGTCCCGGCTCGCGGCGCGCATGGCGGCGGGGTGAATCTCGAGCTTTTCGCGCGATGCCAAGGCGAACATGGCGAGCAGGCGCACCGGATCGGCCTTGAAAAAATGATCCTTCGGAATCGAGATCCGGCCCCGATCGAGGACGAAACCCTCAAGCCGCTTTGGCCGCCGCCGGATCGCGGGAAGTGCGAAGCGAAAGCCCTTGTTCGCAAGCTGCTCGTCGAGCTGCGCGAGGAACAGCCCGGTCAGATCCCCGACCGTCTTGGCGTTGAGGAAGTAGAATTGCATGAAGCGTTCGACCGCCGATTTTCCCGGCCGGTCGGCATAATTCATGATCTCGGCAATCCGCGGCTGATAGTCGAAATTGAGCCGTTCCTCGGGCCGTCCGGCAAGCTGATGAAGGTGGCAGCGGACCGACCATAAAAAACGCTCGGCGCGGTCGAATCGGCGGAATTCGGCGGCCGTCAGCAGGCCGGCCTTCACCAGCTCAGCGGGACGTTCGACGCCGTGCACATATTTCCCGATCCAGTAGAGCGTCTGGAGGTCGCGGAGCCCGCCCTTGCCGTCCTTGACGTTGGGCTCGACGACATAGCGGCTGTCGCCCATGCGAACGTGCCGGGCGTCGCGCTCGGCCAACTTGGCGGTTACGAACTCCGCCGCCGATCCCGCGACGACGGCTTTGCGGAACTGGCGCATCGCGGCGTCGAACACATGCTCGTCGCCCCAGATCCAGCGCGCCTCCAGCGTCGCCGTGCGGATCGTCATGTCCTTCTTCGCGAGCGCAACCAGCTGCGGGATGGAGCGGACCGAATGGCCGACCTTCAGCCTGAGGTCCCAGAGCAAATGGAGAATCATCTCCGCGATGCTCTGCTGTGCGGCGGTCGGCGGCTTTCGGTCAGGAACATGAGGTCGAGATCGCTGAAGGGTGCCATCTCGCCGCGGCCGGTGCCGCCAAGGCCGACCAGCGCCAGTCCGTTGCTTGGCAATCCCTCGGTCATACGCTGGGACACGAAGTCGTAGGTCAGCCGAACGAGCTGATCATGGAGAAAGCACGTGGCTTCGGCCGCGGCACGGCCATTGCCGGGTTCCTTATTCAGCCGCCGCCCGATCTCGGCGCGGCCTTGCGCCAGGGCCTGCGCAAGGATCGCGAGGGCCTGGGCCGAAGCCTCCGCCGCCATTGGAATTGCACTGAGCCGATCGGCAAGCGCACGTCGGTCGATGATCGCGCGCTGCCGGTCGATGTCGGGCCAGCTCATGGAATGAGGCCGGGCGCCAGCTTCTTGAGGCGGTACAATTCCTCCAGCGCCTCGCGAGGTGTGAGGCGATCGGGATCGAGCGCTTCGAGTGCGGTGGCGAGCGGGTCGGCCGGTGGCTCGGCCTCGGCGGCGGCAGCGAAGAGCGGGAGATCATCCAGCCCGGCGGCGAGCCCGCCAGTGGCATCACGGCCGGCTTCGAGCTTGGCGAGCACGGATTTCGCGCGTGCGACGACCGTTGGCGGGAGTCCGGCCAGCTTGGCAACGGCTATGCCGTAGCTGCGGTCCGCGGCGCCGCCGGCGACTTCATGGAGGAGCACCAGGTCGCCTTTCCACTCGCGCGCCCGGACATGATGGAGCGACAAGCAGTCGAGACGTCCAGCGAGCCGCGTCAGCTCATGATAATGGGTCGCGAACAGGGTCCGGCACTTCACCTGGTCGTGCATCGCCTCGACCACGGCCCAGGCAATCGCGAGGCCGTCATAGGTCGAGGTGCCGCGCCCGATCTCGTCGAGGATGACGAGGCTGTTGGGGCTCGCCTGTGCAAGGATGGCGGCGGTCTCGACCATCTCGACCATGAAGGTCGAACGACCGCGCGCGAGATTGTCCGAAGCACCGACGCGGCTGAATAGGCGGTCGACCATGCCGACCGTGGCGCGCGTTGCCGGGACGAAGCTGCCGGCCTGGGCAAGCACGGCGATCAGCGCGGTCTGACGCAGGAACGTCGACTTGCCGCCCATGTTCGGCCCTGTGATCAGCCACAGGCGATCGTTCGCTCCGAGCGAAAGGTCATTGGCGATGAAGCGCTCGCCGCTATCGCGCAGCGCGGCTTCGACGACCGGGTGGCGTCCGCCCTCGATATCGAGGCACGGCTGGTCGGTTAGTTGAGGACGGATCCAGCTCCCTTCGGCGGCGCGATGCGCGTGGCCCGCGGCGACATCGATTCGCGCGATCGCTTCGGCGGTTGCGGTGATGCGCGGAGCGGCGGCGATCGCCAGCCGCGTCAGTTCCTCCGCATGAGCAGCTTCGGCCGCCAGCGCGTGCCCGCCGGCCTCTGTAACCCGGCTCGCTTCCTCGTGAAGCTCGGGCGAATTGAAGCGGACCGCGCCGGCCAGGGTCTGGCGATGGGTGAAACCGCTATTGCCCGCCATCAGTTTGTCGGCATGTCGGGCGGACACTTCGACGTGGTAGCCGAGGACGGCATTGTGCCTGATTTTCAGCGAGCTGATGGCGGTCGAATCCCGGTATCTTGCCTCGAGGGCGGCAATGGCCCGGCGCCCGTTCGACGCGGCGTCACGAAGGGAGTCGAGATCGGGATCATAGCCTTCCGCGATGTAGCCGCCCTTGGATGAATCGAGCGGGGGGGACGCGACGAGCGCGGAGGACAATTGCTCTGCCAACGCGTCGTGACCGCCGAGCTTCGGCAGAAGGTTGTCGATGAGCGCCGGTCGATCAGACTGCGCGGAAAGCTCGCTTTGCAGGCGCTTGGCGGCGGTCAGGCCATCACGAAGCAAGGCGAGGTCACGCGGAGAGCCACGCCCCGCGGCCAGCCTCGCAAGGGCGCGCGCGACGTCGGGCATGGCCTTTAGCATCGTCCGCGCCCGCTCGCGCCGGATGGCATCTTCGTGAAGCCACGCGACCAGCGACAGGCGGAGTTCTATGCCGCTTCGATCGGTGAGTGGCGCGGCGATATCCTCGCACAGCAAGCGGCGGCCGGCTGCGGTCTGGCATCGGTCGATCTCGCCAAGCAGGCTGCCTGAGCGCCGCCACTGGCCGAACGCGTAAGCTCCAGGCTGTCGCGGCTGGCGGCGTCGATCGCCATATGGTTCGAGCGCGCAATTCTGCGCGGTGCGTCGATGAGGATGCCGGCGTCCTTCTGCGTCGCGTCGAGGTAGGCAAGCAGGCCCCCAGCCGCGGCCAGTTCGCCGCGCGAGGGCGCCCCGAGACCGTCCAGCGTTGCGAGACCGAAGCGAGCTTTGAGCGCACGCTCTCCCGACAGGCTTTCGAAGCCGCCCTTCCCGGCAGAGGTGGAAATCCCGGGCACAGGAGCGTCGGCGATGGTCTCGGCGGGGGACAGCCGAGCCAGCTCGGCGATAAGGTCGCCCGGGCCGCAGCTCACCAGCTCGAAGCGGCCGGTGGAGATGTCAGCAGCGGCAATCGCCCAATCCTCGCCGGCGCGCCCGATCGCGGCGAGCCAGTTCGCGGCAGCGAATTCGAGCAGGGTTTCCTCGGTCAGGGTGCCCGGCGTGACGAGCCGGACGATCGCGCGATCGACGAGCGCTTTCGACCCGCGCGCCTTGCGCGCTTCCGCGGGACTTTCGGTCTGCTCGGCAATCGCGACCCGATGGCCGGCCTTGATCAGCCGCGCGAGATAGGAGTCCGCCGAGTGCACCGGGACGCCGCACATCGGGATTGGCTCGCCCGCGTCGGCGCCGCGCTTGGTGAGCGCAATGTCGAGGCAGGCGGAGGCGATTTTTGCATCGTCGAAAAAGAGTTCGAAGAAGTCGCCCATGCGATAGAATAGCAAGGCATCGGGAGCCTCGTCCTTCAGCCGCTTGTATTGGGCCATCATCGGGGTTGGAGCGTCGGCGCGAGCCATGACCCTGCCTACCCCTGTTCGTCATTCGCGCGAAAGCGGGAATCCAAAGAAAGCGAGGCGCCCGCTTTCACGGGGCTGACGATTTAGACTAAGCAGCGCAGCCATGTCGGAAAGCAACGTCAAATATACCGAGGCCGAGGCGCTGGAATTCCATTCGCGCGGACGCCCGGGCAAGATCGAGATCATCGCCACCAAGCCGATGGCAACGCAGCGTGACCTGGCGCTTGCCTACTCGCCCGGAGTCGCCGTGCCGGTGCGCGCGATCGCGGAAAATCCAGGCTGCGCCTACGATTATACCGCCAAGGGAAACCTCGTCGCCGTCATCTCAAACGGGACGGCGATCCTCGGGCTGGGCAACCTCGGCGCGCTGGCGTCGAAGCCGGTGATGGAAGGCAAGGCGGTGCTGTTCAAGCGCTTCGCCGACGTCGATTCGATCGACATCGAGGTGAAGACCGAGGACGCGCAGCGCTTCATCGAGTGCGTCGAGCTGCTGGAACCCAGCTTCGGCGGCATCAACCTTGAGGACATCGCCGCGCCCGATTGCTTCATCATCGAGCAGACGCTGCGCGAGAGGATGAACATCCCGGTCTTCCACGACGACCAGCACGGAACCGCGATCATCACCGCCGCCGGGCTCATCAACGCGTGCTTCCTGACCGGCCGCAAGCTGGGCGAAGTGAAGGTCGTCGTGAACGGAGCCGGCGCCGCCGCCATCGCCTGCACCGAGCTTGTAAAAGCGATGGGCGTGCGCGGCGACAACGTCATCATGTGCGACCGCAAGGGCGTGATCTACCAAGGGCGAACCGATCTCGATCAATGGAAGTCGGCGCACGCGGTCGAGACCGACCGGCGGACGCTGGCCGAAGCCCTGGCAGGCGCCGACGTATTCCTCGGCCTGTCGGCGGCAAACGTCGTAGCCAGGACATGGTGAAGTCGATGGCCAGGGAGCCGATCATCTTCGCCATGGCCAATCCCGATCCGGAAATCTCGCCGCCCGATGCGAAGGCCGCGCGGCCAGACGCCATTATCGCCACCGGGCGGTCCGACTATCCCAACCAGGTCAACAACGTCCTCGGCTTTCCCTTCATCTTCCGCGGAGCCCTCGACGTCCGCGCGACGGCGATCAATGACGCGATGAAGATCGCTGCGGCCGAAGCGCTGGCCGAGCTCGCGCGCGAGCCGGTGCCGGAAGAAGTGGCCGCGGCCTATGGCGGGCGGGCACACAGCTTCGGCCGCGATTACATCATCCCCGCGCCCTTCGATCCGCGGCTGATGGAAGTCGTCGCATCGGCCGTCGCCGAAGCCGCGGTCCAGAGCGGCGTCGCGCAAAAGCCGATCGCCGACATGGCGGCTTACCGCCTGGAGCTGCGCGGCAGGCTGAACCCGACCGTGTCGGTGATGAGCCTCGCTTATGAGAATGCGCGGCAAAATCCCAAGCGCGTGCTGTTTGCCGAAGGCGAGGAGCCAAACGTCCTTCGCGCGGCAATCGCCTTCAAGGAGGCGGGCTACGGCACACCGGTCCTGGTCGGCCGGGACAACGTGCACGAACAGCTCAAGGAGTTCGGAGTCGACAATCCGCAGGAATATCGAGGTCCTCAACAGCCGCAATTCCCCGCTGATCGGGCGCGCGGTCGACTATATTTATGCAAGGCACCAGCGCCACGGCATGCTGCGCCGGGAGATCGAGCGGCTGGTCAACCAGGACCGTAATTACTTCGCGGCGGCCATGCTCGCGCTCGGCGAAGCGGATGCGATGATCACCGGGACAACCCGTCCCTTCAGCCAGTCGCTAAAGCAGGTCCGGCTGGTGGTCGACGACGAACCGGGCGCGACCCCGTTCGGGATCACCGTCATCGTCGGCCGCAACCATACGATCCTGATTGCCGACACCGCCGTCACCGAGCGTCCGACCGCCGAGCAATATGCGGCGATCGCGATGCGCTCCTCGGCCTTTGCCCGCCGCATGGGTCTGGAGCCGCGCGTTGCGTTCATGAGCTACACGACCTTTGGGAATCCCCCGGGCGTCCATATCGAGGAGCTGCGCGGCGCCGTCGAATTGCTGTCGGGCTTCAAGGCCGATTTCGAATTCGAAGGGGAAATGGCGCCCGACGTTGCGCTGAACTACGAGATGCAGAAGCGCTATTATCCGTTCACCCGGCTGTCCGGACCGGCGAACATCCTGGTCATGCCCGGCCTTCAATCAGCGAGCATTTCCGCAAAACTGCTGCGCGAGCTCGGCGGCGAAAGCGTGCTTGGGCCCTATATGCTCGGGCTCGAGCATTCCGTGCAGATCGCGCCGATGACGGCGAGCGCCTCAGACCTCGTCATGCTGGCGGTTCTTGCCGGGGGCGACGCGCACGAGCGGTCGCAGCGTCAGGCCGGGCGCGCTAAATCCGCTCGACCGAGCTGACCGGCTCCGCATCGCGAAGCGCGGCGATGATCGCGTGCAGGTGGGCGAGGTCATGCACCTCGATATCCAGATGGAAGGTCTGGAAACTGCCGTCGCGGTGCGCGAGCTGAAGGTTGATGATGTTGGCATGCTTGGCACCGAGAATGCTCGACATGGTGCCGAGCGCGCCCGGAATGTCGCGCAGGATGATCGCCAGCCGGGCCGCGCCCCCGTCCGAGCCTTCGCCCCAGGCGAGGTCGAGCCAGTCGGCGTCGATCCCGCTTGCCAGCGAGTCGCAGCCGATGACGTGCACTTCGATCTCTTCGTCCTCGCGCCGCAGCCCGACGATGCGGTCGCCGGGGATCGGGTGGCAGCATTGCGCGAGGTGATAGGCGACACCCGGTGTCAGTCCCTTGATCGAAATCGCCTGGCGCTGGCCGAGTGGGCGCGGGGCAACGTCGCCGCCCGCTGATCCCGGCATCAGGGCTTCCATCAGCGACTCGTCGCTGACTCTCTTGCGTGCGATCGCGATCATCAGCTCATCCTGATTCTCGATTTTGAGTTTCTTGAGCGCGCGCTTCTGGGCATCCTTGTCGAGCTCCGCCGGAAGGCGGGCGACAATTTCTTCGTAAATCTTGCGGCCGAGCTGGATCGTCTCATCGCGTTCCTTGTGGCGAACGAAGCGGCGGACTCCCGCGCGCGCCTTGCCGGTGGCGACGAAGCGCAGCCAGCTCGGCTGCGGATGTTGCGCTTCCGAGACGAGAATTTCGACCTGGTCGCCATTCTCCAGCATCGTGCGGAGCGGCACGACGCGGCCGTTGACCTTGGCTCCGACGGTCCGGTCGCCGAGATCCGTATGCACGGCATAAGCGAGATCGACAGGGGTTGCGCCCTTGGGCAGCTGGATCAGCTCGCCCTTCGGGGTAAAGGCGAAGATGCGATCCTGGTACATCGCCATCCGGGTATGCTCGAGCAGCTCCTCGGGGCTTTCGGCATGTCCGAGGATTTCGACGAGATCGTCGACCCACGGGATCGTGACCTCGCCCTGCGGCTTGCCCTCTTTATAGGCCCAGTGCGCGGCAAGGCCCCGCTCCGCCTGCTCATGCATCTCGCGGCTTCGGATCTGAATTTCGATGCGCATCTTGAAATCGTGGATCACCGACGTGTGAAGCGATTGGTAGCCGTTGCGCTTGGGCGTCGAGATATAGTCCTTGAAGCGGCCCGGAACCATCGGCCAGCGGCGGTGGATCAGGCCGAGCGCGCGATAACAGTCGCCAACCTCGTCGACGATGATCCGGAACGCCATCACGTCCGACAATTGCTCAAAGCTGATGTGCCGCTCGGCCATCTTCCGCCAAATCGAATACGGGTGCTTCTGGCGGCCGGTGACCTCGGCGGTGAGGCCGTTATCGGCGAGATATAGCTCAAGCCCCAGACCAATACGGCTGACGAGGTCCCCGCCGGATTCGGTCAGCTGCTGCAGGCGACGGGTGATCGAGGCGTAGGCGTCGGGCTCGATCTCCCGGAACGCGAGCGTCTGCATCTCCGTCATCATCTCGTACATGCCGATCCGTTCGGCGAGCGGAGCGTAGATATCCATCGTCTCGCGAGCGATCCGGCGGCGCTTGTCTTCGGACGGGATGTGATGAAGCGTCCGCATATTGTGGAGCCGGTCGGCGAGCTTCACCAGCAAGACTCGAATATCGTCCGAAAGCGCGAGCAGGAACTTGCGCAAGTTTTCCGCGGCGCGTTCGTTTTCCGACTGGGCCTCGATCTTGCTGAGCTTGGTGACGCCGTCCACAAGGCGCGCGACATCCTTGCCGAACAGCTTTTCGATTTCGGCCGGGCGTGGCGAGCGTATCCTCGATCGTGTCGTGGAGGATCGCGGTGGCGATCGTCTGATCGTCCAGCCTCAGGTCGGTGAGGATTCCCGCAACTTCGATCGGATGGCTGAAATAGGGGTCGCCGGACGCACGCTTCTGCGAGCCGTGCGCCTTCATCGAGAAGACGTAGGCGCGGTTGATCAGCCCCTCGTCCGCGTCCGGATCGTAGGAGCGGACCTTCTCGACCAGCTCATACTGTCTTAGCACTGGCCTAAGATGGGGGACCGCGGCGCTATTGTGCAAGCGCGAAAGAGTGAGGGCGCCCGGAGGGAGTTCGACAGGCGCCCTCCGGGGGAACTATTGAGCGGCGAGGGCCTTGCCGGTGCCAGCCTTGAGCGAAGCATTGCAGCTTGTGAGCTCGGCATCGCTGAACGCGCGGCCGTCGACGAAGAAGCTTTCAACCTTGCCGCCGCGCTTGGCAAGCGCCTGGCACAGGACGGCCGGACGGCTTTCCGCGGTCGAGCCCTGGCAGGTGTCGCCGGCGCAGGCCCAGTTGATATCGCGGGCGACGATACGGCCGTTGGCCGGTGCGGCCAGCTTCGCCGAATAAGACGCCGCGCCCGCCGGGGCGGAGAAAGCGGCAAGCAGGACAAGGGAAAGAACGAAGCGGCGCATGACTGTGGACCCTATTTAGGTTGCGACTGAAAACTGATTATCAAGTTCAGTTTCACACGACAACTGTTTTTTGGAACTTTAATGTGCTTTGATGAGATTCTCTGGGGAGAGGACGGCTGATGCCGGTAGAGTCGCTGACGTCGGGTATTGACGCGTTCAGGCGGGCGGCCTTGTCCTGTCCGCTTCCGGCCGCGGTCGAGTTGATCGGCGAGAAATGGGCGTTCCTGATCCTTCGGGGCGCACTCAATGGCCTCAGGCATTTCGAGGAATTCCAGGCCGGGCTTGGCATTGCCCGCAACATCCTGTCCGACCGGCTGTCGCGGATGGTAGCCGGCGGGATCCTCGAACGGCGCCAGGACCCCGATGACGGCAGGCGGGTCATCTATTCGCTGACGGAGAAAGGCGAGGATCTGTTGCCCGTCGTCCTGGCGCTCCGCCAATGGGGCGAGCAATGGGGTTATGGCAGCATGAATGTCCGGCTCGCCGACAATCGTGACGGGCGGCCGGTCCGCAAAATCTGCGTGCAAGCCCACGACGGGCGCGAATTGAAACTCAACGATCTGACCTGGGTGGAGCGGGAAGACACTGCTTCGCTATCCACGGCTGCCGGATAATCATTCCAGGCCGATCACATGGTCGCGCAACGCGCGGGCATCGTGAAGCGCATTGTGCGGAACCTTGCTGTTCGCGGCGGTGCTGAAGCCCGCGAGCGGCATGAATTGAAATTGGAGCGCGGGCACCTCCGCCATCATGGCGGGACCGGTCACCAGCAGCGCATTGAACAGCGCGAGATCCTCAGGCCAGTCGGCGACGATCAGCGGCTCGGGATCGCCGGCGAGGTAGTGAGAGATCATTCGGGCCGCATCCGTGCGGTTCAAGCGGGGCGATGTCAGGCTTTGCGGGACGGTGTCGAGATAGGGAACGACATAACGCTCGACCCACTCATCCAACGGCCCCGACAACTCGAGGGTCAGGTAAAGTTCCTCGCCGTCGTCGGGCACCAGGGCCAGGCTGAGTAGCGTGCCGCCCCAGCCATTATATTCGGTGTCGAGGAAATAGCGCATGGCGCTCGTTAGCCGTCATTGCGAGCGAAGCGAAGCAATCCAGCTGCGGCCTTCATTGCCGCTTCGTCTGCGCCCTCACAATTGCATCAGCGCTGGAGAAGCACGGCGCAGTCGTCGGTCGGCAAGGACCGCCCCTTGCGGCACCGATCCTGCGCCACCCGAAGCTGCTTGCCGCGCTCCTCGTCCTGCCTGCGAAGCTCGCGGCCGCGCTTCTCGTCGGCTTCCTTTTGGCTGGTCGTCGCCGCATCGACCCCGGCTGACGCAATCTTCACGGGCAAGGTGACGACATCGACGGCGGTCTTGGCGATCGTTCCGACACAGCCAGCGAGGAGCGGCAGGGCGGCGAGGCTGAAACAAGCTTTACGCATGACCCACCCTCGCCCGCCGTTTGATAGCGCGCAATCCTAAAGCGATGAGAAGAAGCTCCACATGAGGTCGTTGGCGCTGATTGCCGTCGACGGTTGCTTGCGTCCCTGCTGAGCGCCGCCTCCCGGCCAACTGTGACCGCCGGTGTCGGTGACGCATAGCTCCACCGGCGCCCCGCCGGCCTGTGCCGCATGCAGGCCGCAACGAGCACCTGGGACCGCCAGAACCGGCTTCGTGGACGCAATGGCCCGGTTGAGTTGAACCCACTTCGCCTGGCTTGCTGGAACCGAGGTGAAGTCGGCGTGCGATGGACCGACGCCAGCTCCCCCATTGAACGGAACGTTCGGGTCGTCGGCGGCGTGGAACTCGATCACGGCGACCGGATGCAATGGCGTGCAGGCGGCGGTGTTGTCGGTGCCCTCGACGGGCGCGATCGCGCGGATTTCAGGCGCTTCACAGGCGAGCCGCCAGCTCATCATCGCGCCGTTGGACATGCCCGTCACGAAGATGCGCTTGGGATCGATGTTCGCCTGCCGTTTCATCCGCTCGATGACGGTGCGGATGAAGCCGACGTCGTCCACGCCCTTTTTCTGCGCCGGGCCGCAGCAGCTTCCCGCGTTCCAGGTTGCCAGGACGCCGCCGGGCAAGGGACTGTAGCCGTTCGGGAAGACGGCGATAAAACCGGCCTGTTCCGACTTGGTGATCAAGCCATATTTGGAATCGTCGGCCTGATAGCCGGCATTGCCACCGCCGCCGTGCAGCGCGACCAGCATCGGCGTCGGCGCGCCGCGATAGGACTTGGGCACGTGGACCAGATATTCGCGCGTGATGCCACCGTGCTCCACGCTGAACCGGTAATCGCCAGCCGCGACGATCCTGGTCGGGTTGGGATCGGCCGGATGCGCGGCGCGCTGTTGCTGCGCTTGCTGGAGCATTTGGCGGAAACGCCCTGCGCGCTGCGCCGCCGCCGAGCCGCATATGGTGAGACCGACGACGCCTAGAACCGCCGTGCCGATCAGGAAACGAGACTTCATGACCAAAACCCTTTTGATGCGCGAACTCGGTGACCAATTCTCGTTACGGAAGTTGAACGAGTCCTGATGCGCTCATTGGTCGGCCGTTCAGAATGATTGACGGAAATTAGCCAAGATTCATCGCTTCTTCTGCCAGCGCCTCCGCCTGGGTCAGCAGAGTCTCGTCGGCCTCTGCGCCCGGCGGCAACGCCTCACGGCCGACGATAACCATCAGCGGCACGGCCATCGGCGTGATCCGCCCAGTCTCCACGTGGAGCATGGTTGACGCTGCGCGGTCGACCAGGCGGACGAGACGGCCGAGCTCGGTCATTCGCCTTCGCGCGTCGTCCCAAGCCGCGCGCAGGAGCAGGTGCTCCGGTTCGTAGCGGCGCAACACGTCGTAAATGAGGTCGGTCGAGAAGCTGACCTGGCGGCCGGACTTCCGTTTGCCCGGATGGTGGCGCTCGACGAGACCGCCGATTACGGCGACCTCGCGGAAGGCCGTCTTCAGCAAATACGAGCTTTCGACCCAGTCGACGAATTCCTGTTCTAGGATGTCGGCCGAGAACAGCGCCTTCGGATCGGTGATCGGTTCCAGCCCGTAGCAGGCGAGCGCATAATCGTTGGCGACAAAGCCCATCGGCTTCAGGCCGGCGCTCTCCATGCGGCGCGTGATTAGCATGCCGAGCGACTGGTGCGCGTTCCAGCCTTCGAAGCTGTAAGCGACCATGAAATACTGCTTTTCGTGGGCGAAGGTCTCGACCAGCAATTGATGCGGTTCGGGCAGGACCGAGCGCTCTGATTGCACTTCCAGCCAATCGCGGACGTCATCGGGGAAACGCTGCCAGTCGTTGCGGTCGCACAGCATGTGCCGCACGCGATTGGCGAGGTGCGTGGACATCGACATGCGCTGCCCGCCGTAAGTGACGATCCGCGCCCTTTTCGATGACGCGCGGACGATGACGTCCGTGTCCTTGAACTGCTCGACCTCGAGGCTAAGGCCGGAGAAGTAGAAATGATCGCCCGGCGAGAGGGTCGAGGCATAGCCCTCCTCGATCGTGCCGAGCGTGCGGCCGTTGCGGAAGCGGACGCTGAGCAAGGGCTGCTCGACGATCACCCCGGCATTGAGCCGGTGCTGCTGGGCAACGGCCGGCGTGGCGATCCGCCACATCCCGCCCGGCTCCGGAACCAGCCGGCGGAAGCGGTCATAGGCTTTCAGCGCATAGCCGCCGGTCGCGATGAAGTTGAGGATTTCGGCGAAGATCTCGGGCTTGAGGCCCGCGTAGGGCGCCGACGAATGGATTTCAGCGAGCAGGTCACCTTCCTGGAATGGCGCCGCGACAGCCATGGCCAGGACGTGTTGAGCAAGCACGTCGAGTGCTCCGGGACGAAAAATCTCGGGGTCGAGTTCGCCATCGCCGACGGCATCGAGCGCGGCGCGGGCTTCGAGATATTCGAAGCGATTGCCGGGCACGACGACGCCCTCCGACGGCTCGTCGAGGCGGTGATTGGCACGGCCAATACGCTGCAGCAGCCGCGAGCTGCCCTTGGGCGCCCCCATCTGGACGACCAGGTCGACGTCACCCCAATCGATGCCAAGATCCAGGCTCGCCGTGGCGACCAGGCCGCGAAGGCGTCCGGCGGCCATTGCTGCTTCGACCTTGCGCCGCGCTTCGACGGCGAGGCTTCCATGATGGATGCCGATTGGCAGCACCTGATCGTTGACTGCCCACAGGTCCTGAAAAATCAGTTCGGCAAGGCTGCGCGTGTTGCAGAAGACGAGCGTCGTCCTGTGCTCCTCGATCAGCTTCATGACTTCGCGCACCGCGTGCCGGCCGGAATGGCCGCCCCACGGAATCCGGTTCTCGGGGATCAGGATGGACAAATCGGGTTCGGCGCCGGGATCGCCGATCACGAGGTCAACCGCTTCGAGATCGGCGTCAGGAGCCAGCCACGAGCGATATCCATCCGGATCGCTGATGGTCGCCGACAGGCCGACCCGGCGCAGCCCCGGCGCGAGTTTCTCCAGGCGCGCCATCGAAAGGGACAAGAGGTCGCCGCGCTTTTCCTTCGCAAAGGCGTGCAA
Organism: uncultured Pseudomonadota bacterium; assembly: GCA_963748685.1. Lineage (GTDB taxonomy): Bacteria > Pseudomonadota > Alphaproteobacteria > Sphingomonadales > Sphingomonadaceae > Sphingomicrobium. The sequence goes on from CAVVKB010000015.1 coordinate 25,890, forward strand.
CTCGTCGACCACGATGGTTCGAAGGTTTTCGAACATCGTCGCAGCGTCGGGATAGCTGAGGAGGAGGCTCAACGATTCCGGCGTCGTCAACAGCACCTGCGGCGGCTTCACTCGCTGCCGTGCCTTGCGATCCGACGGCGTGTCGCCGGTCCTGGTCTCGACCCGCACCGGCAAGCCCATTTCCTCGATCGGACCAATAAGGTTGCGCTGGACGTCAACCGCGAGTGCCTTCAGCGGCGACACGTAGAGGGTGTGCAACCCTTCCGTCGGCTGTTCCGCCAGTTCGCAGATGGTCGGAAGGAATCCGGCCAGCGTCTTGCCGGCGCCGGTCACCGCGACCAGCAGGCCGCTTCGTCCGCGTCGCGCCAGCGCCAGCATGTCGAGCTGATGCCGGCGCGGCGCCCAGCCTTTCGACTCAAACCAGGATTGGACGACTGGCGGAAGGTCGCTCAGAGCTGGTCGGTCCCGTCGCGGCGGCGTTGTTCCTCCTCGCGATAGACATCGCGCGTGCCCGTTTCGCTTTCGTTGGTCGTGCGGTTGCTGCGGCGGCGCATCACCAGCCACAGGAGCGCGATCAACAGCACCGCCGGACCGATGATATCGATGATCCACCACTGGGCTACGTCCATCTCTTCCTCCGTTCGGGAACCGTCCCGCGCTTTTCAGCCTATATAGCTCGCAATGGCGCGATTGGGTTCCTGGATCGAATCTCATCCCGAAGGCATCTACGTGCGCCCCGCGGACGCGTGGATTGACCCCTCGCAGCCCAAGCCCAGGGCGATGATCACCCACGGCCATGCGGATCATGCACGCAGCGGGCACAACGCGGTGCTGGCGACGATCGAGACGCTGGCGATCATGGAATGCCGCTACGGGCCGCAACCGGGCGGCCAGTCAGTCGCCTATGACGAATGCATTCGCCTCGGAGAGGTCGAGGTGACCTTCGTTCCCGCTGGCCATGTGCTGGGCTCCGCGCAGATCGTGCTCCAGCACCAGGGCGAGAAAGTGGTGGTGTCGGGCGATTACAAGCGGCGTCCCGATCCCACCTGCCCCGGTTTCGTTCCGGTTCCGTGCGACGTGTTCATCACCGAAGCGACGTTCGGGCTACCGGTCTTTCACCATCCCGACACGGGCAGCGAGATCGACCGGCTGCTACAGCGCTTGCATAGCGACCGGAGCCGCTGCGTCTTGGTCGGCGCGTACGCGCTCGGCAAGGCACAGCGAATCATCACGGAATTGCGCGCGCGGGGCCACAATGACCCCATCTATTTCCATGGCGCGATCGAGCGGCTGAACCAGCTTTACGAAAGCTTCGGAGTCGAGCTTGGCGAGCTTCGCCCGGCGACTGGCGCGAGCAAGGCGGAGATGGCCGGCCACGTCGTCATCGCGCCGCCGGGCGCGCTCAACGACCGCTGGTCGCGGCGGCTCCCCGATCCGGTCACAGCGATGGCCTCGGGCTGGATGCGCATCCGCCAGCGCGCCCGCCAGCGCAACGTCGAGCTGCCGCTGATCATTTCCGATCACGCCGACTGGGACGAACTGACCATGACCATCCGCGAGCTCGAGCCGCGTGAAGTGTGGATCACGCATGGCCGCGAGGAAGCGCTCAAGCACTGGTGCCTGACCCACCAAATCAAGGCGCGCGAATTCAACCTGATCGGTTACGAGGATGAAGATGAGTGATCGGGCGCTGCCCTCCGGAACAGGGCTGCCGACCCGAGGAAAAGTAGCGCGAAAAGGCTGGTGCCGACGAATTCGACACCGTGGCTAACCAACGGCTCGTCGCTTGGAGCGAACGCAGCGACCGCGAAGGCAAGCCAGAGCGACACGGCGGTCGCGACCATCGTAATCGCCATGCCGGCCGCCCGAAACCGGGCAATCAGCGAGCCCGCGATCCCGACCAGCAAAGCACCGAAGAATGAAAAATTGGCTGGATTGTGCTCGCTACCGACGATGCCGACTGCAAGATTGACCCAGACGACGAATAACGTTCCGAGCAAGGCGAGACCGGAAGCGATGCGGTACGAATGATTTGCGGAAGCCCGGACGGCGAGCTCGAGCGCGCCGCCGATCACGGCAAGCAGCCCTCCCGCGAAGATGAAGTCGCCCGGACTCCAATTGACCTCGCTCGTGAAGCGCATCGCCACGAAGGGCGTTGCGAGCAGCAGAACGGCCGCGCCCCAGCCGAGCATCCGCCACGGCACCTTCCCCAGCGTTTCAGTCATTGTCTTGCCTCCGTCCTCGATTGAGGCTTCATTATGCCGACGGCGCCGGTGAGCGGCATGAGCAAAGTTTGAGGTTTTCCTGAAAAGCGCATCTTCGACCTACCGGTTCGACGATTTCACGCTGGACGTGAGCGATCGTCGTTTGCGGCGATGCGGCGAGCCGGTCGAGATCAGCGCGCGTTATCTCGACGCGCTGGTGCTGATGGTCAGGGATGCCGGAACGCTGGTCACCAAGGATCGATTCCTCGGCGAGGTGTGGAGCGGCGTTGCGGTCACCGACGAGGCCCTGACCCAGTGCATCACGGCGCTTCGCCGCGCGCTCGGCGACGATGCTGCCCGGCCGCGCTTCATCGAGACGGTGCCCAAGCACGGCTATCGCTTCGTCGCCCCGCTTGAAGGCGGGGCGCCAACCATGCCCTCAGTCGCGACCGCCGATTGGCCTGATACCTTGCTGCTCGGTTCGGCCGGTACAATCGGCGGCGGCGTCGCCGGATTCGTCGGCGGCATCGTCTATGGCTTCGCGGGCGCATCGGATCCCCTGCAGCCCGCCCCTGGCGCCGTTTCCGTCTTGCTCGTGATCCTGTGCCTGTCGATCGCGGTGGCCCTGATCGGAGCCGCCGGAGTCAGTTTCGGAATCGCGCTCGCGGACCGTCGTGTCAAAGGCGACTGGCGCTGGAACATTGCGGGTGGCGCGCTCGGCGGCCTGTTCGTCGGAGCCATTGTGAAGCTGCTCGGGATCGATGCGTTCAACCTGCTGTTTGGACGATCGCCGGCGCGCATGACGGGCGCATTGGAAGGGCTCTTGATCGGTGCCGGTGTTGGCATCGGATCGTGGCTCGCCTTCCACTTCGGAAGCAAGCTCCGCAAGGGCATGCTGCTCGCCACAATTCCCGGCGCTGCCGCGGGCCTGCTATCGCCGCTGCTCGGCGGTCGGCTGATGGCCGGGAGCCTCGACCTTCTCTCGCACACTTTCGCCAACTCGCGGCTGCGCCTCGACCGGATCGGCGCCTTGTTCGGAGAGCGTGGCTTTGGGCCGGTCAGTGAGTATGTGACAGCGGCCATGGAAGGCGCCTTGTTCAGCGCCTGCGTGGTCGGCGCGATGATCGTGGCCCGGCGAAATTTCGACTTCGTTTCGCGCGCAGGCCGATCTCGCTAGAATGTCCGGCATCGAGCCGGTGAACCTTTCCGGCCTGCGGAGGCACCCATTCGAATGGGGACGGTCGCGAAGTGACCTGGTCAAGAATCGTGAAGCGGCCGGCGGGCAACAACATCCGCCCGGCTGCCGGTGACGAATGCGCGCTGCTGGCGCGGGTTGCCGATGGCGACCTGCAGGCGTTCGAGCGGCTATATCGCCACTACCAGCCGCGGCTGACGCGATTTCTGACCACGCTGCTTCGCCGTCCGCCGCTGATCGAGGAAGTGCTGGACGATACGATGATGGTGGTGTGGCAAACGGCGGCGCGGTTCAGGGGAGCGAGCAAGCCCTCGACCTGGATTTTCGCCATTGCCTATCGCAAGGCGCAGAAGGCGCGCGCCCGCTGGCCCGAGCCGGTCGAGGCACCCGAGGCCGACAATCGCCCGAGCGAGGATCCGGCGCCCGATGCCGAGCTTCACCATGAGCGGCTGCGCGAGGCGCTCGCCAGGGCGATGGACCAATTGTCGGCCGATCATCGGGCGGTGGTCGATCTCACCTACTTCCACGGGCTTGGCTATCGCGAAATCGCGGAAATCGTCGATTGTCCGGTCGACACGGTGAAGACGCGGATGTTTCACGCCCGGCGGCGGCTGCGGCAGGCGATGCCGGGCGCGCTGGCGGATTGGGTGTAAGCCGATGGCCGATCCCTTCCTTTCCGGACCCGAGCCACACGACGAAGCCGAAGAACTGCTATCCTGGTATGCGACCGGCCAGCTCGACGCCGGCGACCGGGCCAAGGTCGAAAAGCATCTCTATTCATGCGACGCCTGCCGGTCGCAGCTCGCGGTCGAGCGGCGAGTAGCGCTTGAGTTCCAGGCCATGTCGCCGGCGGTCGAATCGGGCTGGGCGAGGCTTAAGGCGCGGATCGACCCGCCGCGGCCGTCGCGCGCCGCGCCGCCTGGCTTCTTCGCGGATTTGAATGGCCTGCTTCGCCGCCCAGCCCTCGCCGCGCTCGCGGCGGCTCAGCTGATGTTCGTGGTCATGGCCGGCGCGCTGCTGGTTTCCCTCGCCCGGCCCCAATATCACGCTTTGGGTTCGGCGCCGGCTCCGGCCTCGGCCAATATGATCGTCATGTTCCGCGGCTCGGCGACCGAACAGGTCGTTCGCGATCGATTGGGATCGGTCGGTGCTTCGATCGTCGGTGGGCCGACCTCGACCGGCGCTTATTTGTTGCATGTCGAGCCCGCGCGCCGGCAAGCCGCTTTGGCGCGCCTGCGGTCGGCATCCTCGGTCGAGCTCGCCCAGCCAATCGATGACAGTGCACAATGAGGTTTCGCCTCGCCCTCCTCGCCCTGGCAATGCTCGCAATGCTCGCAATGTTGCTCCCCACCACTCGTGCGGCTGCAGGGCAAGCGTCACCGACGACCAGCCGAATCCTCGTGATGGTTCGTCATCCCGTCGACCATTTGCGCGTCGGGGGCGCCTATGGCGGAAGTTACGGCGATGATCTTTCGCGAAGCGCGCGCGAACGGCTCGCGCGCAAGATCGCCCAGCGCAACGGCCTGAGACTTCGTCGAGGATTGGCCGATGCCGATGATCGGCGTCGATTGTTTCGTCATGGCCGTGCCGGATGGACGGACACGGAAATGGCTATCCAGCAGGTCGGGCGGGATCTCGCAGTCGCCTGGGCCGAGCCGATTGCGCTTTATTCGACCCGCTCGGCGGCGGCCGGGCACAACGATCCGCTTTATGCGGCGGAACCGGCGGCGCAGCAGTGGCACCTCGCCGACCTTCACCGGATCGCAAGCGGCCGCGGGTCGCGGGTCGCGGTCATCGATAGCGGCATCGATGGCGCGCATCCCGATCTTGCCGGGCAGCTGCTGCTAAACCGCAATTTCGTCAGCGGCCAATCGCTGGTTGCCGAGCAACACGGCACTGCGGTCGCCGGAATCATCGCGGCGAAGGCCGATAATGGCCTTGGCATCGCCGGCATCGCGCCGGGCGCCCGACTCCTCGGGCTGCGTGCATGCTGGCAGCAATCGCGGACATTGACCTCGACCGAATGCGACACGCTCAGCCTCGCCAAGGCGATTTATTTCGCGGTCGAGAATCGCGCTGACGTCATCAACCTCAGCCTCGCCGGGCCGAGCGCGCGCCTGCTTCGCGAGCTCATCGGCAGTGCTTATTCCCATGGAGCCGCGGTCGTGGGCGCGTTCGATCCCAAGCTTCCGGGCGGCGGCTTTCCAGCCTCGGTACCAGGGGTCATCGCCGTGTCGGATGCAGTGGTGGCGGGAGCGCATGGCGACGTTTATATCGCCCCGGGGCGCGACGTCCCCACCACCCAGCCGGGAGGACGATGGTTTCTCGTCAACGGAAGTTCCTTTGCCGCGGCACACGTCAGCGGCCTGATCGCCCTGGCGCACCAGCGACGGCCGTCCGGGCCGCTCGTGCTGGTCGCGCAGCGCAATACTTCCCGGGCTGGTCGACGCTTGTGCTACCTTGTTGCGCGTGGCGGGCCAGTGTGATTGCTCGTGTGGATCGGGCAATTTGGTCAGGAGCGGCGGTCGCTAGGCTTGCCCTGCGCGCCGTCTTTGCAGTCGCCGCTCTCCTGGCTTCCGCGCCAGCGTGGGCCGAAGTCGGCGCGGCGTTGTCGGCGTTCAGCGATGATCGCTACCACGGGCTCACACTCAGCGATGGCAGGCCAATCGCCAGCCTCGACCTGTCTTATAATTCGTCGACGGGCCTGTACGGTGCTTTGTCAGGCACCGCAGTGGCGAGCCGTGAAGGCCCCCGGCCGCTTCGGATAACGCTCAATGCGGGATTTGCCCGGGCGATCGGCCGCGACCTGACGGCGGATGTCGGCATCGTCCACTGGCGTTCGTCGCATTACTCGGGGCTGGCATCCGGACAGTCCTATACGGAGCTTTACGCCGGCGTCGCGCGCAAAGGCGTGACGGCGCGGCTATCGCTGTCACCGTCCTACATCGGCACCTCGCACTGGATCGTTCGCGGCGTGGCCGGGATGCGAAAGGGACTCGGCGAGACACTGAGCCTCGACGCCGAGCTCGCCGCGTCCTGGTCCGTCGGCGGCGGTTACCAGCGCCCGGTCTGGGATGCGCGGCTTGGGCTCACGCGGCGCATTGGAGCCTTCTCGCTGCCGGCGGCCGTCGACCGCGCGGGGACGATCCAGGGTGAATTATTACGCGAGTAGGATCACCACCGCGCCGCGCTGCTCCTCGGGATCAGCAAAGCGCTCTAGTGGACGATTTCCGCGCGCTCCACGCCTGACCGGGCAAGTTGATCGTCAATCTGCGCAAGCAGGCTATCGAGGCCGGCCTGGTCCGCCGCCTCCGCCCGAGCGACGAGCACATCCTGCGTGTTCGAGGCGCGGAGCAGCCACCAGCCGTCGCCGGTGCTGACCCGGACCCCGTCGGTGGCGTCGACCGTGGCGCCGTCGCCGGACAAGCCGGTCGCGGACTTCGTCGACGATCGCGAACTTGCGCACCTCGTCGACCTGGAAGCGCAGTTCCGGGGTCGCGACCGAGACCGGCATGTCGTCCATGATTTCGGTCAGCGATCGGCCGACTGCGACACCGCCTCGATCAGTCGCACAGCCGCATAAAGGGCGTCGTCGAAGCCGTACCAGCGGTGCTTGAAGAAGATGTGCCCGCTCATCTCGCCCGCGAGTGGGGCGCCGGTTTCCTTCATCTTCGACTTGATCAGGCTGTGGCCCGTCTTCCACATCAGCGGCGTGCCGCCAAGCGCCGCGATCCGGTCGAACAAGGTCTTGCTCGCCTTGACGTCAGCAATGATCGTCGCGCCCGGCTGCTCCTTCAGCACCGGCTCGGCGAGGATCATGAGCAGCTGGTCGCCCCAGATCACCCGGCCTTTGCCGTCGACCGCACCGATCCGGTCGCCGTCACCATCGAAGGCAATCCCGAAATCGAGCTGCTTGTCGGCGACGAGTGCCTTGAGATGGGCGAGATTGGCTTCGACCGTCGGGTCCGGATGGTGGTTGGGGAAATGCCGTCGACGGTGGTGAAGATTGCGAAATGCTGGCCCGGCAATCGCTGGATGAGCTCGTCGAGCACCGGGCCGGCAGCGCCGTTGCCGGCGTCCCAACCGACGCGATAGCCCTTGCCTGAAAAATCCTGCACCAGCCGGTCGACGTAGGCCTCGCGGACGTGGACCTCCTCGGTGCGGCCGTTGCCCTCGGTCCAATCGCCGGCCGCCGCGCGGCGCCCCAGCGCCTGGATCTCCTGGCCGAACACCGAACGTCCGTTCAGCAGCATCTTGAAACCGTTATAGTCGGCCGGGTTGTGGCTGCCGGTGACCTGGATGCCCCCCTCGACATCGAGATAATGGGTGGCGAAATAGAGCATCGGGCTCGGGCCCATGCCGACCAGTACGGCCTCGATCGCCGCTCTCGGTGAGGCCGCGCACCAGCGCCGCTTCGAGCATTCCGGAGTGGGTGCGGCCATCGCGTCCGACCGCGATTCGCTTCGCCCCTTCGTCCCGCGCCAGGGCGCCATAGCTGCGGCCAATGGCGTAGGCATCGGCTTCGGTCAGCGTGTCGCCGACAATTCCGCGAATGTCATATTCGCGCAGGATGGTGGGGTTGAACTTGTGCCTCATAACGGCCGCGATAGCCCCCGGCGCAGCAATCATCCAGCGCTCACGTTGAGCGTGTCGAAACGCGAGCCGATGCGACGCGCGGACCCTTCGACAAGCTCAGAGTGAGCGCCAAATCATCCTGTCGCTGCGAGCTTCTGCTCTTCGTCGGCGCCGGGGATGCCGAGGCCGGCGATCATCTCCCGAAGCTCCTGCCGCGCCGTGATGTGGGCGATTCCAACCTCGCCCAGCTGCTGCAGGTCGAGCAGGGTCAGGCCCTTGGGGAACAGCTCGCGGTAGATGACTCGCTCGCCAAGGCCCGGAATGACCCGGAAGCCGACGCGGCGGGCTAGCTCGTCCATCGCCGCCCCGACGCGCTTCAAATTGTGCAATTCAATGTGCTGAAGGCGGTTGCGGAGCACGACCCAGTCAACGCTCTTGCCGGTCGTCTTGGCGCGCTGCGTGCGGCTGTTCCAGATCAGCTCGGCGTAGAAGCTCGGCTTGGTGATCTTGTAATTTTCGGGGTGGACCTGGCCGATCAGGTCGAGGTCGACGAAGCTGTCGTTCATCGGCGTGACGAGCGTGTCGGCCTTGAGGATCGCCGCGCGGGCGATTGCGTCGTCGCGGCCTGGCGTGTCGATGACGATGACATCCGCCTGCTCGCTGAGCCTCGCGAGCGCTGCGTTCAGCGCCTCTTCGCTTTGATCCTCGAGCACTTCATAGGCCGCTTGCGGAAGCTCCTTTTCCAGCCGGCGCATGGTCGCAGCACGATTCTCCAGATAGCGCGTCATCGTCCGCTGCCGGCTGTCGAGGTCGAGCGCGCCGACGCGGTGGCCCGACGCCGCGAGCGCCACCGCGGTATGGACCGCGGTCGTCGACTTGCCGGTCCCGCCCTTTTCGTTGGCGAAGACGATGAAATGAGGCTGGCTCATGCTTGATCTTTCCCCCGGCGCATGTGCAAGCGCCGCCCGTCCAAATATTAACTGAGGCGGCGCCCTCGTGCAAACCGTTCGTAACAGTGAAGAATTGGCGCTGGCGAGGGGTCAGTTGCCAGGCAAAGTCGCGCTCGTGCCAACGATGGGGGCGCTTCACGCCGGGCATATGACCTTGATCGCCGAAGCGAGGAAGCGAGCCGATCGGGTGGTCGCGTCGATCTTCGTCAATCCGCTCCAGTTCAACGATCCGTCGGATCTCGGGCGCTATCCGCGAGACGAGGAAGGGGATCTGGCACAGCTCGAGGCCGCTGGCTGCGACCTCGTCTGGCTGCCGGCCCCGGCCGACCTCTACCCGGCGGGATTCGCCACGAGCGATCAGAGTCGCGGCAGTCAGCGAACGGTGGGAGGGGGAGCACCGCCCGGGTCATTTCGAAGGCGTCGCGACCGTCGTCGCCAAGCTCTTCAACGAGTGCGGTCCCGACGTCGCCTTGTTTGGTGAGAAGGATTACCAGCAGCTCGCGGTCGTCCGTCGAATGGCCTCCGATCTCGGATTCTCCTGCGCCATCGTTGGCGTGCCGACCGTGCGCGACTCCGATGGCCTTGCGCTCTCCTCTCGAAATGCATTGCTGTCCGACGAAGAGAGGAAGCGCGCGGCAGCTCTGCCATCCGCGCTGTTCCGGGCCCGCGATGCCATCCGAAGCGGTGAACCGGTCGCGAATGCACTTCGCCAGGCGAAGCAAGCGCTGGTCGACGCGGGTTTTCTCAGGATCGATTATGTCGCGCTCGTCGATGCGGCGACCCTGGGGCCGGTGGAGCGATTCAGGAAGGAATGCGCCTCATCGCAGCGGCGGTCATCGGCACCACCCGGCTGATCGACAACATCGCCATTTGATCATGGTTGAATCGCGTTAACCATTTCTTTGCCGTTGGCGGACGAACTTGGGTTCCAACAGGGACTGAGGGGACAAGACGATGGGGGCAATTAGTCAGAAGGGCGCGGAATTCCTGCTTAGGAGCCGCGTTGCCGATGCCGAAGCCGGCGACGTGGATGCACTGTTCGAAATTGGGGGTTACCTATTCGACGGGTCGCGGCGGGATCGGGGTCGATCTGATCGAAGCGCATAAATGGTTCAACCTCGCTGCCTTGTCGGGCTGCACCCGGGGCCAGGAATGCCGCGCCGAAATCGCCTCGAAATGACCGCTCGCGAGATCGCCGAAGCGCAGCGCCAGGCCCGCTCCTGGCTTTCCACGACCGGATATCAGCGCCGCGCGGCTTAAGCCTAGCGAACGAAGATCGTAACGGCGCGGCCAAGGCCGGGCCGTTCCTTGCCCCAGCTCGTTGCGGAAAGCTGCGCCGCCGGGACTCCCAGCAAAACCAGATAGGTCCGCGCTTCCTCGGCCCGCCGCGCGCCGACCGCCAGGGCATGGTCGCGCGTATCGCCCAAATCGCCATAGCCTTCGATCCGGGCCACGACCTCGGGATGGCGCCGAAGCCAAGTCGCCTGCGCAGTGAGAATGGGCTCGCGCCGGACCGTCGATACCGAGCTCTCCGCACCGAAATAGACGGTGGTTCCGCCCGATTGCGCCGCGAATTCCGCGCGGGGGGCATCGATGCCTTGGAGCGACCGGCTGCTGCCGTGGCGGGTCCGCCTTGCGAAAGCCAGGCAGCTGCGCCTGGGCGGCGGCGTCCCGCCAACCACGCGACGAATAAGCAAGATCTTGCGCATCAGTCCATCACTCCCGACCAATCGGGGTCGGATCCGTCCTGCGGAATCGTCACCGGCCTCGGCTCGCTGCCGTCGAGCGAAATGCGGGCGAGCGCCGAGCGGCCGTTGGCGCCGATCCGCTGAAACAGGATTTCGCGGCTGCTCGCGGCCCAGCTCGGGCCTTCGTCGCCGGGTCCGGCGGTCAGCACCCGCTCGCCAGTGCCGTCCGGCTTGATGATCCCGATCTGCCGCCCGTCCTGGCTTCGGCGCGTGAAGGCGATCCATTCGCCGTCCGGGCTCCATTGCGGGCGAGGCATACCAGCCGCCGCCAAAGCTGATCCGCCGCTGGCCGCTGCCGTCGGCGTTCATCACGTAGAGTTGCTGCGATCCGCCGCGGTCGCTTTCGAAGACGATCTTGCTGCCATCGGGCGAGAAGCTCGGGTCGGTGTCGATGCCCGGGGCGGTGGTCAGCCGCTGCGGCGCGCCGCCGCTCGAACTGGCGACATAGATGTCGCTGTTGGCTCCGATCATCATCGAGAAAGCGATCTGTTGCCGTCGGGCGAGAAGCGCGGCGCGAAAGTCATCGCGTCTCCGGGGAGCAGCGGCCGATCCTGCGTCGAATCGAGATCGAACAAGTGCACATTGGGCTTGCCGCCGGCGAAGCTGACATAAGCGAGCGCGCGCACCTTGGGCGCCAGGCGCGGGGTCAGGACCATCGCGTCGCCAGCGGTCAGATAGCGGTGGTTGTAGCCGTCGCTGTCCATCACCGCGATCCGCCGGGTGCGGCCGTCGCCGACGCCACTTTCGGCGACATAGGCGATCATCGTGTCGAACATGCCGGGCGCGCCGGTGATCGCCGTATAGGCAAGGCCCGAGCATTTGTGTGCGGCCCGCCGCCAGTCGTTGGGACCGATCGACGAAGCCCTTGCGGCAAGCTCGCGGCCCTTGTCGGCATCATAGACATAGCAGCCGACCGTCAGCCGCCCGTCGGAGCGCGACTGGACGAAGCCGGTGACCAACGCCTTCGCGCCCGCCGCCGCGCCACTTCGCAAAGTTCGGCGCAGTGACCTCGGGATAGGAATAATAATCGTCGCGGTTGGGCTTGAGCGGCATCACTTCGGCGGTTTGCCGAAGTCGGTCTCGATCTGCTGGGTCACCTGCCAGCCGACCGCCAGCATCTCATTGCCGCGGTTGCCGCTGGTCGGGCTGGTCAGCGGCGGCACGGCGATGACCGTCGCCGCCGGCTGTCCCGGCTGCTGCGCGCGCGCCGCGAGGCCGAGCAGCAAGAAGGTAGAAACGGTCGCTTCATCGTCCTGCTCGTGATTGCCTTGAACTTTGTCGACCCAGTCCCTCGGTTGCCGCCGCGGCCGGCCCGCCGTCGAGGAAGGCGGCGGTGACCGTGGCGTCGGTCAACAGTTCAGGCCCGCGCATGACTCGCTGATGAATATCGACCGAGGATGCGCGGACCTGCTCGACGGGGCTGACGACCTGAAGGTCATCGCCCAGCCGGCCGGGACGGCGATATTTGATGTCGACCTCGACGACCGCATAGGCGCTGCCCGATCGGCGAAGCTCGTCGGCCTGGTCGACGCCGACCGCGCGGATCATGTCCGACCGCGCCCGCTCCATGAATTTCAGATAATTGGCATAATAGACGATGCCGTAGGCGTCGGTGTCTTCGAAATAGACGCTCAGCGCGAAGCGATGCTCGCGCTGCCGACGAAGCCGCCGCGATAGGGCGTGTCGAGCGATGTCCGGCGTCATCCCGGCCTCTAGCGAGCGCGGACTCCGCCGTAAACCCCGCTTGATTCCGATGTAACGTGAAGGTTACATATAACTTATAGGTTACACAGGAGCGGGGAATGAACGCTTTACAATCGGGTTGCTGACGGGACTGGCCGTCCTGTTGGTTGCGGCAATCGCGAATGGCGCTGGCGACAAGCCAATGAGCGTCGCCGAGAAGGCCGAATATCTGAGCAAGCGCAGGGCGCGAATGCTCCGGCGCTGGCGGTCATCTTCCTGTCGCAGCAGGCGACCTTCTTTTCCCAAATGTCCGATGGGGAGCAGTCTCGGCGGAGAAGGCGAAAATCAGCGCATGGCTCGTCCTGTCGGTGCTGATGCTCTGCGGGCTGGCAACCAAGGGGTTCTGGCTGGAGCCAAAGGAAGTGCGCGATCTGATCGACGATGAGAATACGCGCGCGAACCGCAACGAAGCGATGCGCTGGGGATTCCTGTTTGCCATGGGCGCGCAATCGCGCGTCTATGTCCTGACGATGTTCGACGTCGTGACCGGGCGCGAGGCGATCCACATCGTCATGTCGTTCGGCATCGCCGCTGCGCTGCTCCGCTGGGGCATGCTGGAAAGCCGCGCGCACCGCGATGCGCTGAACGGCTCGCCAACCGGTTGAAGGAGCGGCGGACCGAACTGGGCCTGACCCAGGCCGAGCTCGCCGAGCGGGTCGGCGTCACGCGCAAGACCGTGAACACCGTCGAAAATGGCGTGTTCACGCCGTCGGCGACGCTGGCGATCAAGCTCGCGAAGGCGCTCGACCTCAGCGTCGAGCAGCTGTTCTGGATCGAGCGCTGATCGCGCCGACCTCGCGGATGAGGTCGCCTTGCGCCTCGGGCATGTCGGACAAGTGCATGCCCCAGCCGGGCAGGAACATGTCCGAAAATGCCGACCTCGCCGCCGATCCGGTCGGTCCATTTCTCGCCGGGCTTGTGGTTGGTGCGGATCGACAGATAGCCGCGCTGGCCCGTCGTTGACGCAGCGGCCGAGACCAGGCCTTCGGTGCGCAGAAAGGGCGAGGGCGGCGCGCCTTCGCTCGACCAGACGATCGGCCCGCCCGGCACGGGCAGCGACGATCGCGCATACCAATAGCTGTCGAGCGGCACCCAGCCGGTCGAGCCCGGCCGCGCCGGATTGACGCAACCGACCGTCATTCCCGGCTGGTCGGCGATGCCGAAAATCGCGCCTGCCGGCGGCACGTTTTTCTCGCGAAAGCTGACCTAGCTGATCACGCAGCCGGTTTCGCCGACGCGGCTGCACAGCGGGGTTTTCTTGAACGTGCCGCCGACCAGCTTGCCCTGCGGGACGAGGAGGTTGAAGCCGGGCATGATCGCGAGCTTCATCCGCGCCGCGACCGCCGGGTTGGTCTCGATCTCGCGCGCGATCAGCATCTGCAGCATCAGGCTGCCCTGGCTGTGGCCGATCAGGACGAACGGCCGGCCGTTGTTCCTCGTCGCGAGATAATTGCGCCAGGCGGCGAGCACGTCGACATAGGCGAGCGTCGCGGCCGCCTTGATGTCGCCGCCCGCGGCAAAAGCCGCAACCGCGGCAAGCGTCATCTGCCGGTAGATCGGCGCGAAGGGCCGGCACACGCCGGCGAAGCGCGCGAATTGCGACTGCGCGGCGCCTTGCTCTTCGCCGCCGGGATTAAGGTCGCTGTTCATCCCCTGGTCGCGCGAGACCGTCGGATAGACATAGAAGCAGTCGAGCGGCGGATCCTTGGCGACGTCGCTGCGGCCGGTCGAGCCATAGCCGTTGGGGTTGAGCGCCGTCGTCGCCAGCGGCGTCGAGCAGACGTCGGCGCGGCCGGGCAGGCACAGCCAGGTCGAATCCTTGGCGTAATCGGGCGCCGACGCGGCGGCTGGGCATGGGCCGGCGACGCCAAAAGCATCGTCATTCCCGCGAAAGCGGGAATCCAGCTTTTCTTGAGAGCAGCGGAGAAGGTGGATCCCGGATCAGGTCCGGGATGACGATTGCAGGTCATCAGCGCTCTCTCACTTGCCTCGAACAGTCCGGCCTGGCCGCCCGGCGGCGCGGGCAGCCCAAGATGGGCATAGCCGCGACCGTTGAGGCAGCGCCCGCGTGCGGTGCGGGCGATGAGGCCGAGCTGAATGAGGTACGGCTCGATCACGTCCTCGATCGTGTCGCGCGGCTCGCTGAGGCCGGCGGCCAGCGTTTCGACGCCGACCGGCCCGCCGCCGTAAAGGTCGGCGATCATCGTCAGGTAGCGGCGGTCCATCGCGTCGAGTCCGAGCGCGTCGATCTCCAGCCGCGACAGCGCGCGGTCGGCGACCTCGGCGTCGATCGTGTCGGAGCCGAGGGCATGCGCGAAATCCCGCACCCGGCGCAGCAGGCGGCCGGCGATCCGCGGCGTGCCGCGTGAGCGCCGCGCAATTTCCGCGCGCGCCGTCGTCGCGCCAGTGCGACCCCCAGCAAGCGAGCGGCGCGGCGGACGACCTGCTCCAGCTCCTCGACCGTGTAGAAGTTGAGCCGAACCGGGATCCCGAACCGGTCGCGCAGCGGCGTGGTCAGCAGCCCCTGGCGGGTGGTCGCCCCGATCAGCGTGAAGCGCGGCAGATCGATCCGGACCGAGCGTGCCGACGGGCCTTCGCCGATCATCAGGTCGAGCGCGCGATCCTCCATCGCCGGGTAGAGCACTTCCTCGACCGCGGGGTTGAGCCGGTGGATCTCGTCGATGAACAGGACGTCGCCGTCCTCGAGGTTGGTCAGCAGCGCCGCGAGGTCGCCCGACTTGGCGATGACCGGGCCGGAGGTGGCGCGGAAGCCGACGCCCATCTCGCGCGCCAGGATCGCCGCCAGCGTCGTCTTGCCGAGCCCGGGCGGGCCGTGGAGCAGGACATGGTCGAGCGCTTCGCCGCGGCTTTTGGCGGCGTTGACGAACACCCGCAGATTCTCGCGCGCGCCCTGCTGGCCGATGAACTCGTCGAGCGTCTTCGGCCGAAGCGCCGCATCGGCGTCTTCGGCCGTGCGCTCGGGCGTCGTGATTCGGGCGGGATCGGTGGCCATCGGCGCCTCAACGTCACTAAAGTCACGGACAACGCGCATTCGTGCTTGAGCCGATCCGCCGTGCTGATCGCTGATCCGAAAAGCCGCGGCCCGCTCATGGAACCATGATGCCCGTAGGCGCGATGCAGGCAGTGCCTCATTGAAGATGCTCGGTGCCGCGGATCATTTCGCGGCCTTCTTGAGGGCGAGACGAACCAGCGCGTCGAGCGTCGCATCGGCGCCGAGCTCGTCCTGCGCGGCGTTGACCGCGGCGCTGGCTTCGGCCGGCTTGAAACCGAGGTTGGCGAGAGCGGAAAGGCGTCCGCCGCGGCACTGCCGCGCGGCGCCGGCGCATCCCGCCGATCGCGCCGACGCCGAGCTTGCCCTGAAGTTCATTGGCGATGCGCGCGGCGAGCTTGGGGCCGACACCGTTGGCGCGGCCGATCATCGCCTTGTCTTCCTGCGCGACGGCGCGGGCGAGCTCGTCGGGCGACAGCACCGACAGGATGGCCAGCGCGAGCCGGCCGCCGACGCCCTGGATCGAGGTCAGCGCGCGAAAGGCGTCGCGCTCGTGCGGCCGAGCCGAAGCCGAACAGCGTCCAGGCATCCTCGCGCACCTGAAGCTCGGTCAGGATCAGGACCTCGCCGCCGATCGGGCCGAGCGCGTCGAGCGTCCTGCCGCTGCAATGCACGTGATAGCCGACCCCGGCGACGTCGATCACCGCGCTGTCGGCGGCCGTTTCGGCAAGAATTCCGGAGAGTCTGGCGATCATGTGCACAGCCCAACCTGTCTCGCTGAGCCTGTCGAAGCGCGATTCAGCTGCGACGCCTTCGACAAGCTCAGGCTCAGCGCAGGATGACGCTCAGCGGATGCTCAGCGGTCGCCAGATGATGCGCGTGGGTGATCGCGACGGCGAGCGCATCGGCGGCGTCGGCGCCGGCGATTTTCACGCCGGGCAGCAGGCGCGAGACCATCGCGTGGACCTGCGCTTTCTCGGCGCCGCCGGTGCCGACGACCGCTTTCTTGACCAGCCGTCGGCGCATATTCGCCGACCTCGATCCCGGCGCGCGCCGCGCACATCAGCGACGACGCCCCGCGCCTGCCCGAGCTTCAGCGTCGATTGCGGGTTCTTGTTGACGAACACTTCCTCGACCGCGGCGGCGGCGGGGCGATGATCGGCGATCAGCGCGTCGAGCTGGTCGGCCAGTGCGGACAGCCGCCGCGGCAGCGGCGCAGCGGTATCGGTCTTGATCTGGCCGTTCGCGATATGCGCGAGGCGATTGCCTTCAGCCTCGATCAGCCCCCAGCCGGTCGGTTGCCCAGAGGCCCGGGGTCGAGACCGAGGGTACATACCTCAGCGCCGAGCTTCTCCAGCTCGTCCTCGGGCACGTCGTAATTGCCCCAGACGGTCTGGACGTCGTCGTCTTCCTCGAGCGCGTCGATCAGCTTCATCAGCTGCGCCGCGTCGTCGCCGCGAACCTCGACCTCGGTCGAGGTTTCCACGCGAGCTTGGCGCCTTCGCCTTCGCCGAGCACGGCTCGAGCGCGCGGCGACCTCGTGGAGGCTCTCGATGCTGGTCCAGATGCGGTGGCCGCCCTCGTCGCTTTCGACATCTTCGGCGCCGGCCTCGATCGCCGCTTCGAGCACTTTGTCGGCATCGCCGGCACTGGCCGGATATTCGATCAGGCCCGAGGCGCTCGAAGCCGTGGCTGACGCTTCCGCCGGCGCCAAGGTTGCCGCCGTTCTTCGAGAAAGCGGTGCGGACGTTGGTCGCGGTGCGGTTGCGGTTGTCGGTCAGCGCCTCGACGATGATCGCGACGCCGCCAGGCCCGAAGCCCTCGTAGCGGATTTCCTCGTAATTTTCGGCGTCGCTGGCCGAGGCCTTGTCGATCGACCGCTGGATATTGTCCTTGGGCATCGACTGGGCGCGGGCGGCGATGATCGCGGCGCGCAGGCGCGCGTTCGCCTCGGGATCGGGCAGGCCCATCTTGGCCGCGACGGTGATTTCGCGGCTGAGCTTGGAGAAGAGGGCCGAGCGCTTTTTGTCCTGCGCCCCCTTCCGGTACATGATGTTCTTATATTTGGAATGGCCGGCCATGGCGCTTCTCTTATGCCAGCCCGAGCGCCTGGCGATAGGTCTCCAGGATCGCGTCCTGCTCCTGGCGCGCATGGGTCTCCATTTTCCTCAGCCGCACGATCATCCGCATGATCTTGCTGTCGTAGCCGTTGGCCTTGGCCTCGGCATAGACGTCGCGGATATCGTCGGCGATGCCCTTCTTTTCTTCCTCAAGCCGCTCGATCCGCTCGATGAACAGCCGCAACTGGTCGGCCGCGACGGTGCCGTCCGCCATGCTTCGTCAACTCCGATTTCGATGTGTGAACCCGCGGCTCTAGCGGCTTGAACCATCATATCAAGCGGCTAAGGCGAGCCTGCAGAAGGACCAGCCATTGACCGAAATGCTCGCGCCGCGATCGCGCAAGGTGAAGATCCTCGCGACGCTCGGCCCGGCATCGAGCGATCCGAGGATGATCCGCCAGCTGATGCTGGCCGGCGCCGACGCGTTCCGGATCAACATGAGCCACGGCGACCAGAAGCAGAAGGCCAAGCTGGTCACCGCGATCCGGGCGCTCGAGAAGGAGTTCAGGCGGCCGACGACGATCCTGTTCGACCTGCAGGGACCCAAGCTTAGGGTCGGGCATTTCGAGGGTGGCAGCGCGGTCCTCGAGAAGGGCACGCGATTCATTTTCGACCAGGACGACAAGCCGGGCGACAGCGAGCCGCGTCCTGCTGCCGCATGTCGAACTGTTCGAGTCCGTCCGGCCGGGCACCAACATCCTGATCGACGACGGCAAGGTCCGGCTGAACGTCGTCGAGGCCGGCGACGGGCAGATCGTCTGCGAAATGAAGGTCGGCGGCGCGGTCTCCGACAACAAGGGCGTCAACGTTCCCGACGTCCTCGTGCCGATCCCGGCGCTGACCGACAAGGACCGCGACGACCTCGCAGTTCGCGCTCGAGCAGCGGGCCGACTGGATTGCGCTGTCGTTCGTCCAGCGGCCGGAGGACGTGGCCGAGGCGCGCACCCTGATCGGCGACCGCGCGGCGCTGCTGGCGAAGATCGAGAAGCCGGCGGCGATCGACCGCCTGAACGACATCGTTGCGCTGGCCGATGCAGTGATGGTCGCGCGCGGCGACCTCGGCGTCGAGCTGCCGCCCGAGCAGGTGCCGCCGCTGCAGAACAAGATCGTCGCGACCGCGCGCCAGTACGGCAAGCCGGTGGTGGTCGCGACGCAGATGCTGGAATCGATGATGACTTCGCCGACCCCGACCCGGGCCGAGGTCAGCGACGTCGCGACGGCGATCTACGACGGCGCCGATGCGGTGATGCTGTCGGCGGAGAGCGCGACGGGCAAATATCCGTGCGAGGCGGTGCAGATGATGGACCGGATCGCCACCAGCGTCGAGCGCGATCCCTAGCTACCAGGCGCGGATCCACTTCACCCAGACGCGGCTCGAGGCGACCACCGCCGACGCGCTCGCCGGCTCGGCGCGGCAGATCGCCAGCACGATCTCGGCGACCGCGATGCTCTGCTACACGAGCTCGGGCTCGACCGCTCGGCGCATCGCCCGCGAGCGGCCGCCGGTGCCGTTGCTGGCGATGAGCGCTTCGCTCCACACTGCGCGCCGGCTCGGCCTGTTGTGGGGCGTGCATGCGGTCCACTCGCGCGACGTGGCGAGCTTCGAGGAGATGGTCGAGAAGGCCAAGCGCATGGCGCTTCGCCACCAGATCGCCAAAGGCGGCGACCGGGTGATCGTGATGGCCGGCATTCCCTTCGGGACCGCGGGATCGACCAACGTGCTTCACGTCGTCCGGCTGGTCGGCGACGAGCTCGACCGCTACAGCAAGGCTAGCGCGGCAGCAGCGCCGGGACTTCGTCGGCGATCTGGCGGGCGAGGAAGCCGAGCGGACCGACCTTTGCGGTCAGCGCGGCGCCGGCTTCGCCATGGAGCCAGACCGACCACAGCAAGCGCGCTGAGCGGCTCGGCCCCGCGCGCAAGCAGGCCGCCGACGATCCCCGCCAGCACATCGCCGCTGCCCGACACGCCAAGGCCGGGCGCGCCGCCGTCATAGGTCCAGACCTCGCCGCCGGGCGTGACCACGTGGCTGGTCGCGCCCTTGACCAGCACGAGGGAGCCTATAGCGCTCGGCGGCCCGCCGCCCGCAGCCGACCGGATCGCGCTCGATCTGCTCCTCGTCGCAATCGAGCAGCGCCGCGAGCTCACCCGCATGCGGAAGAAGGATCGCCGCGGCTCGACCGATCGTGAAGCTGGCGGCTCGAGCTCGTGGAGCAAGGCGGCATCGAGCGCGACCGGGCAGTCGCAAGCGATCAGCTTCGTCGGCGACCGCGGCGCAAGCCTCGGCGTCCATCATGCCCGGGCCCGGCGACGACCGCATCGACTTTGCCGCTTGCTCGTCGATCGGCAGACGCGCCGAGTCGCCCGCCGTGCCATCCTCCGGAAGCCCGACCACCATCGCCTCGGGCATCGCGATCCCCAGCGCGCAATGCGATGCTCTCGGCGGTCGCGATGGTGAGCTTGCCCGCCCCGGCGCGCATCGCGGCCGTCGCGGTCAGCAGCGCGGCGCCGGGGACCTCCCGGCTGCCGGCGATGACCAGGATGCGAACCTTTCGAATCCTTGTCGCCATCGATGACGGGCGGAAGCGGGTGTTGGCTGAGCGTCGAGCGGTCGAGCGGCGCCTGCCTCACCGGGTCCCCGCCATCGCATCGGGCGCGGACGTTTGGGGCGCGCCATCGGCCTCGAGCGGGGCGCCGTAATTCCACAGCGCCGAGGTCGGGCACGCAAACGCCCTTGGGATCATGCTCGAAATCATAAGCCGCGATCCCGCAATTGAGGCATCTCGGCCTGGCGGTCGATCGACAGGATGGTCTGCTCGTCGAGCTGCTCCAGGATATAGCGGAAGCATAGCACCACCACCTGGTGGCAGACGATGAGCACGCGGCGCTCGCAATATTGCAGGTTGATCGTGTTGAGCATCGAGCGCAGCCGGAAAATCACGTCGGCCCAGCTCTCGCCGCCCGGCGGCCGATGGTAGAATTTGCCCAGCCGGCGACGGTGCGCCGCTTCTTCGGGGAAACGCTCCTTGATCCCAGCGTGGTCAGCCGGTCGAAGATTCCGAACTCGCGCTCGCGCAGCCGCTCATCGAGAAGCGTCTTCGCCTTGGCGCCCGACAGCGCGTCTCGCTCGCAGATGATCTCGGCCGTCTGGCGGGCGCGGACATAGGGCGAGGACAGGATGATCTCGGGTCGCTCGTCGAGCGGCAAGGCCGCGAACCAGCGCCCCGCCGCCTTGGCCTGCTCGATGCCGAGAGCCGACAGCGGTACGTCGACGTCGCGCAAATGGATGTCGATTTCGTGCGCGCCGGCTTCGTCCGCGGCATCGCGGGCGACATTGCCCTGGCTCTGCCCGTGCCGCACGAGCCAGAGCCGTTGCGGCCAGTTTTGGGGCATCAGGCGGGTCCTCCTGAGCGGCTCAAAGCACGAGCGTCAGGATTGTGCCAATCAGGCCGCGGCGACGGCCCGGTCGTCCAGTTGCGCCTGCCTGCGTTCATCCATGCGCCGGAACGTCGCGAGTGCCTGCCCGACGATCTGGTCCATGTTGTAATAGCGGTAGGTCGCCAGCCGGCCGACGAAGGTGACGTCCTCGGTCGCATCGGCAAGCGCTTCGTAGCGCTTGAACAATTCCTGATTTTCCGGCCGCGGGATCGGATAGTAAGGGTCGCCCTCGGCCGATGGATATTCGTAGGTGACGGTCGTCACCGGCGATTCCTGGCCGGTCAGATACTTATACTCACTGATCCGGGTGAACGGCACCTCGGGCGCCGGATAATTAACCGTGCCTGTCTTCTGGAAATGTTCCTGTTTCAGGGTTTGATGGTCGAACTTCAGGCTTCGGTACGGCAATTTCCCGAAGCGATGGTCGAAATATTCGTCGATCGGCCCGGTGTAGATCAGATGGTCGGCGATTTCGTGGGCCGTGTCTTTCAGATCGCGAAAGTCGACTCCGGTGCGGACCTCGATCAGGGGATTATTGAGAATGTTCCTGAACATCGCGGTGTAGCCGTCGCGCGGCATCGCCTGGAACTTGTCGGTGAAATAGCGATCGTCGGTGTTGGTGCGGGTCGGGATCCGTGCCGTCACCAGCTTGTCGAGCTCGCTCGGGTCGAGGCCCCATTGCTTGCGCGTGTACCCCTGGAAAAACAGTTCGTAGAGCTCACGGCCGACGGCGTTGATCACCACGTCTTCGGAGGTCTTGATATCCTCGACTGGCTCGGCGCGTGACGCGAGATAGTCCGCCGCCTCTTGATCGGTCTGCAAGTCGAGGTCGAACAGTTCGTTGAGCGTCGTCCGGTTGATCGGGATCGGCACGAGCTTGTCTCGGACCATCGCCAGCACCCGATGCTCGTACGGGCGCCACTCCGTGAACTGCGACAGATAATCGACGACCGCATCGCTGTTGGTGTGAAAGATGTGCGGGCCGTATTTGTGATAAAGAATGCCGGCCTCATTGGGCTCGTCATAGGCATTGCCGCCAATGTGCGGCCGCCGGTCGATCAGCAGGATGCGCGCGCCGTGCTGGCTCGCCAGCCGCTCGGCGAGGACCGAGCCGGCAAAACCGGCGCCGACGATCAGATAATCGTAACGCGGCGTTTCAGCGCCAGTGGCGGCGATCATTCGGCGGCGACCAGGATCGCCGATCCGCTGCCGACGCGGGTGCCGAGCACATCATGAACAAGGCCCGCCATCCGTGCCTGGGTTGTGTCCCAGCTTACCGCCGACAAGAGCAGATCGGCCTCGGCCAGCCAGCCGCTCTCGCGGTTGCGCGACAGCTCGAGCGCCTCGTCGCAGGCGGCAACGAACTCTTCCGGAGTCGACGCGATCTTGACGCCCTGGAGATGGCCGTAATGCCGGACGACGTCCTTGATCGGGGTCGACACCACCGGCTTGCCGCCGGCGAGATATTCCGGCGTCTTGGTCGGGGAGATGAACTGCGTCGATTCGTTCATCGCGAACGGCATCAGCGCGACGTCCCAGCCCGACAGATAGGCGGGCAGCTGTTCATAGGTCTTGCCGCCCGAGATAATGGATGTTCGGCCGCTTCGGCAGGTCGTCTTCGGAGATTTTCACCACCGGCCCGACCATCACGAACGACCAGTCAGGACGCATCGCCGCGACCTGGTCGAGAAGGTCGATGTCGAAGCGCTCGTCGATCACCCCGTAAAAGCCGAGGCGCGGTTTGGGCAGGTCTTCCTGGTCAGCCGGGTCGAACTGGCGAGCGCGCGCCTTGCAGAAATGCGCGCGGTCGACGGACGACGGGAAGCAGTGGATGTTGGCGTGGCGGTCCTTCTTCGCCTCGTACAGGCTCGAGCCGCCGGTGAAGACCACGTCGGCGCGGTCGATCAGCTCCTGCTCCAGCTCGAGCAGCTTGACCGGCGCGAATTTGAACTTCGACAGCTCGTCCATCGCGTCGAACACGGTGACGTCGGGGTCGATGTCGCGCGAGAACGGCAGCATCATCGGCGTATAATACCAGGCGATCAGCGTGCCTCGCACCGAAGCGAGGTGCGCATCGAGCAACCGGCTGAGCGCAGCCTCGCGCGCATCATCCGGCATGCCTTGCGGCAAATGCGGGACCACGATGCGGACGTTCCGCGCGTTTTCGGCTTCGCGGACCTGCAGGAAAGCCGTCTCGCGCGGGCCGATGTCGACCGGCTCTTCCCAGTAAATGACGTTCATCTCGCGCGCGAAGCGGCTCATTAGATGCTGCGGGCGCTGGAACACGAAGTTCCACCGCAGGTGCGAGAAACAGATCAAGGTGGTGGGTTCGTCATCCGGCGCCGAGCGCTCGACTTCAGACTCTACAGGCACCCCAACGCGCGTAAGCATTTTTCCTTAGTCCTCCGTGTCATGTGTTGCCCATCGGAAGAACGGCCCGAACAGGGTTACGGTTCCGGAACACTAATCAAAGTTAATCAAAATCCGTCCGTTGTGCAGCGCAGCATCTGAGCGCCGGCTCCACTGCCTGGCGGGCCATCACGCCTCATAGAGATGGTCTGCTACGGGCCCGAAACAAGGCCCGCGCGAATTGACCGCGCCAAGGCGGCGTTTATGGAGGCCGAACCGAGGAGAGCTTGGCTTTGGCGACCACCATCGAGGAACTGGAGAAGCGGCGCGAGCTGGCGCGCCTGGGCGGCGGCGAAAAGCGCATCGCCGCGCAGCATTCCAAGGGCCGCCTGACCGCGCGCGAGCGGCTGAGCGTGCTGCTCGATCCCGGCAGCTTCGAAGAATATGACATGTTCGTCGAGCATAACGCGACCGACTTCGGCATGGCGGAGCAGAAAATCCCCGGCGACGGCGTCGTCACCGGATCGGGCACCATCAACGGCCGCCTCGTCTATGTCTTCGCGCAGGACTTCACGGTGTTCGGCGGCAGCTTGAGCGAACGGCACGCGCAGAAGATCTGCAAGGTCATGGACATGGCGATGAAGGTCGGCGCGCCCGTGATCGGCCTCAACGACTCAGGCGGAGCCCGCATCCAGGAGGGCGTCGCCAGCCTCGCCGGCTACGCCGAGGTGTTCCAGCGCAACGTGCTCGCCAGTGGGGTCATTCCCCAGATCAGCCTGATCATGGGCCCGTGCGCGGGCGGCGCGGTCTATTCGCCCGCGATGACCGACTTCATCTTCATGGTGAAGGACTCGTCCTACATGTTCGTCACCGGACCCGAGGTGGTGAAGACCGTCACCAACGAGGTGGTGACCCAGGAGGAGCTGGGCGGCGCGGTCACCCACACGACCAAGTCGGGTGTCGCCGACGTCGCATTCGAGAACGACATCGACGCGCTGCTGGCGACGCGCGAGTTCTTCGACTTCCTGCCGCTGTCGAACCGCCACGATCTGCCCGAGCGGCCGTGCGAGGACCCGGCCGACCGCGCCGAGGACAGCCTCGACACCCTGATACCGCCGAGCGCGGCGACGCCCTACGACATGCACGAGCTCATTCGAAAAGTCGCCGACGAGGGCGACTTCTTCGAGCTCCAGCCGAACCACGCGCCCAACATCCTCGTCGGCTTCGTCCGCATCGAGGGCCGCACCGTGGGCGTCGTCGCCAACCAGCCGATGCGGCTTGCCGGCGTGCTCGACATCAATTCGTCCAAGAAGGCCGCGCGGTTCGTGCGCTTCTGCGACGCCTTCGACATTCCGATCCTGACCTTCGTCGACGTCCCCGGCTTCCTCCCCGGCGTCGGGCAGGAGCATCACGGGATCATCAAGCACGGCGCCAAATTGCTGTTCGCTTATGCCGAGGCGACGGTGCCCAAGATCACGGTGATCACCCGCAAGGCCTATGGCGGCGCCTACGACGTCATGGCTCGCAAGCATCTGCGCGGCGACTTGAACTACGCCTGGCCGACCGCCGAGATCGCGGTGATGGGCGCCAAGGGCGCGGTCGAGATCATCTTCCGCGGCAAGACGGCGGAAGAGATCGCCGAGCACACCGCCGAATATGAAGAGCGCTTCGCCAACCCGTTCGTGGCGGCGAGCAAGGGCTTCATCGACGAGGTGATCATGCCCCACTCGACGCGGCGGCGGGTGGCGATGGGGTTACGCAAGCTCCGGAACAAGCAGCTCGAGAACCCGTGGAAGAAGCACGACAATATTCCGCTGTGATCGACGTAACTGCATGCAGATCTGTTGGATATGCTGCGATCGTAGTCGTGTGGCCGACAGCGTTCATCGTATCGATCATCGCCTGGCGGATATCGTCAGCGCTTGGCCGGTCACTCTGATCGCGTTCGTACTCTAATGGACGCTGGTAGCCTGATCGGCCTTGCGGAAGGCAAAGTCTGGCACATGAGCATCTACACCGCTACGATCCGCTGGACTCGCGACCAAAGCATCGACTTCGCCAAGGACCAGTACAGCCGCGCGCACTTACTTCCGTCATGCTGAACTTGTTTCGATCCATTTCGGTGAGGGGCGGAGCGGTTCGAAAACGAGACCCTGAAACACGTCAGGGTGCGGGTGGAGGAGCCGAGGCTTCGCGAGATCGATCCACTGCGGGTCTCCCTCAGGTTGATTTATTGCGGGTGCCAGCGCTTCACACGCGACGAGATCGAACATGCTTTCGATCTATTTGGGAATCGAACCGCACGAACAGTCGATGGATCCTTACCGACGTGAAGCCCATCCGCCAACTGCGATACGTGGCACACGACATTGTGACACCGATGTAAAGAATAGAAATGAGCACCTACACCGCCACGATTCGCTGGAACCGCCGGACGGCGGCGACTTCGCCAAGGGCCAGTACAGCCGCGCGCACGAATGGGCGTTCGACGGCGGCGCGGTCGTCCCGGCAGCGCCAAGCCCGCACATCGTCCCCGCGCCCTGGTCGGACCCGGCCGGAGTCGATCCCGAGGAGGCGTTCGTCGCCTCGCTGTCGTCCTGCCACATGCTGTTCTTCGTCGACTTCGCGCGCCGCGCGGGGTTCGTGGTCGACAGCTATGTCGATGAGGCCGAAGGCGTGCTCGAGAAGCGCGCCGACGGGAAGATGGCGATGACCCGCGTCACGCTGCGCCCGCGCGTCACCTGGGGCGGCAACCCGCCCGACGAAGCCGCCATCGCCGACCTCCACCACCGCGCCCACGAAGCCTGCTTCATCGCCAATTCGGTAACGACGGAAGTGACCGTCGAGCATTGATTCCGACCGCCAGCGAAGCGCTGCGGTTTGTCACGCGAAGCGCGGAGCGAAGGACTTGCGCTTGTCTTCTCTTCGCGTTCTCGGGGCTTCGCGTGATCAATGCAGCCGCTGTCGCGGCGCGGAGAATGGAATGAAACTCGGTCGCCTCAACCATGTCGGGGTGGCCACCCCGTCGATCGAGCAGAGCCTCGAGCTCTACCGCAATATGTTCGGCGCCGAGCCGCACGGCGCCGCCGTTCGACCTTCCCGCGCAGGGCGTGCGCGTCTGCTTCGTCGACACGCCCAATAGCCAGATCGAGCTGATCGAGCCGCTCGGCGACGAATTCGCCGATCGTGAAATTCCTCGAGAAGAACCCGCTCGGCGGGCAGCATCACGTCTGCTTCGAAGTGCCCGACATCCACGCCGCCAAGGCCGAGCTCGAAGCCAAGGGCGCCCGCGTCCTCGGCGAGCCGCGCATCGGCGCCCACGGCACGCTCGTCTTCTTCGTCCACCCCAAAGACATGGGCGGAGTCCTCACCGAGATCATGGAAACGCCAAAAGATTGAAGCGCGCGACGATCAGCCTTCGTCGCCCATCCGCAGCGCCGCAATGAACGCCTCCTGCGGGATGGTCACGCTGCCATACTCCCGCATCCGCTTCTTGCCCTCTTTCTGCTTCTCCAGCAGCTTGCGCTTGCGGGTCGCGTCGCCGCCGTAGCATTTCGCGGTCACGTCCTTGCGCAGCGCGGCGATGGTCTCGCGGGCGATGACCTTGCCGCCGATCGCGGCCTGGATCGGGATCTTGAACAAATGGCGCGGGATCAGGTCCTTCAGCCGCTCGCACATGCCGCGGCCGCGCGCCTCGGCGTTGGCGCGGTGGACGATCATGCTCAGCGCGTCGACCGGCTCGCCGTTGACCAGGATGCTCATCTTGACGAGGTCGCCCTCGCGGTGGCCGATCTGGTGATAGTCGAAGCTGCGCGTAGCCGCGGCTGATCGATTTCAGGCGGTCGTAGAAGTCGAACACCACTTCGTTGAGCGGCAGCTCGTAGCGGAGCATGGCGCGGGCGTGGCTGCCGGTGCCGACGTAGGTCAGGTCCTTCTGGATGCCGCGGCGGTCCTGGCACAGCTTGAGGATGCTGCCGAGATATTCGTCGGGGACGTAGATGGTCGCGTCGATCCACGGCTCCTCGATGCTCTCGATCCGGTTGGGGTCGGGCATGTCGGCCGGGTTGTGGAGCTCGATGGTCTGCGCCGGCTCGGTCTTCGAATGGCTGAGGTGGATCTTGTAGACGACGCTCGGCGCGGTGGTGATGAGGTCGAGGTCATATTCGCGGGTCAGCCGCTCCTGGATGATCTCGAGGTGGAGGAGGCCGAGGAAGCCGCAGCGGAAGCCGAAGCCCAGCGCCGCGCTGCTCTCCATCTCGAAGCTGAACGAGGCGTCGTTGAGGCGCAGCTTGTAGAGGCTGTCGCGGAGCTTCTCGAAGTCGGCGGCGTCGACGGGGAAGAGGCCGCAGAAGACGACCGGCTGGACCAGCTTGAAGCCGGGGAGGGCCTGCGGCGGCCGGGCGGCGGGCGTCGGTGATGGTGTCGCCGACGCGGGTCTCGGCGACTTCCTTGATCTGCGCGGTGATGAAGCCGATCTCGCCGGGGCCGAGCTCGGCGAGCTGCTCGATCTTGGGGCGGAAGCAGCCGACGCGGTCGACCAGGTGGGTGGTGCCGGCGGCCATGAACTTGACCTGCGCGCCTTTTTTGCAGCGTGCCGTCGATGACGCGGACGAGGATGACGACGCCGAGATAGGGGTCGTACCAGCTGTCGACCAGCATCGCCTTCAGCGGCGCGTCGGCGTCGCCCTTGGGCGGCGGGATGCGCGTCGACGATCGCGTCGAGCACCTCGTCGATGCCGATGCCGGTCTTGGCGCTGGCGAGGACCGCGCCCGATGGCGTCGAGGCCGATGATCTCCTCGATCTCCTGGCGCACGCCTTCCGGGTCGGCGGCGGGGAGGTCGATCTTGTTGATCACCGGCACGATCTCATGGTCGTGCTCGATCGACTGATAGACGTTGGCGAGGGTCTGCGCCTCGACGCCCTGCGCGGCGTCGACGACCAGCAGCGCGCCCTCGCACGCGGCGAGGCTGCGGCGACACTCATAGGCGAAGTCGACGTGGCCGGGCGTGTCCATCAGGTTGAGCTCGTAAGCCCTTCCAGGTCGAGCCGCACGGTCTGCGCCTTGATGGTGATCCCGCGCTCGCGCTCGATGTCCATATTGTCGAGCACCTGCGGTTGCCGCTCATCTCGCGCTCGGTGAGGCCGCCGGTGGCCTGGATCAGCCGGTCGGCCAGCGTCGACTTGCCGTGGTCGATATGGGCGATGATGCTGAAATTGCGGATCTTGGCAATGTCGGTCATTTGAGCGCGCGCGCTAGCAGAGGGGGCGCGGCTGTCAGCACGAGCGGCGCGCCAGCTGATCTGCCAGACCTTCCGACTCGGAGAATTTGTTAAAGGGCCGCAATCAATCAAGGGGGCTTGATCATGACGAAGTTCGCGTTGCTCGCGGGCGCATGCACTCGCGCTCGTTTCCACCGGCATCGGCGGGCATCCTCGGCGGCGGCCAGGCCAAGCCCAGCTCGGGCCGCAACGAGCAGACCAGGGGCATGGCCGCAAATCCCGGTATGCACGCATCGCATCGGCACGCTGGCGATCGTCGAGCCCGACAAGCAATGGTGGCGCGAGCTCAACCTCGGCAGCCCGGAAGCGATCATCAAGGTGTTCGTCCAGCAGTCGGGCTGCTTCACCATGGTCAACCGCGGCGGCGCGATGCGCAGCCGGGCGATGGAGCGCGCGATGGCCGACACAGGGCGAGCTTCAGCGCGGCTCCCACATGGGCAAGGGCCAGGTCAAGGCGGCCGATTATTTCCTCCAGCCGGACATCGTCAGCGCCAACCAGAATAGCGGCGGCAGCGGCGTCGGCGCGGCCGCGGGCGCGCTCGGCGGCCTGTTCGGCGGCTTCGGCCGCGACGGTCGGCG
Organism: uncultured Pseudomonadota bacterium; assembly: GCA_963748685.1. Taxonomy (GTDB): domain Bacteria; phylum Pseudomonadota; class Alphaproteobacteria; order Sphingomonadales; family Sphingomonadaceae; genus Sphingomicrobium. The sequence continues at coordinate 55,079 of CAVVKB010000015.1, forward strand.
CGATCGCCGGCGGGATCAACGTCAAGAAAGGCGAGGCCAACGTCACGTTGTCGCTGGTCAACGCCCGCACCACCGAGGAGGAAGCGCTGACCGAAGGCTATTTCCGCAAGCGCGACTTGAGCTTCGCGGTCGGCGGCGGCGCCGGCTGGTGGGGCGGCTTCGCGGCGGCCGGCGGCGGCGGTTACGAGAATACCGAGATCGGCCAGATCATCGTGCTCGCCTATCTCGACGCCTACAAGAAACTGGTCGACCCAGCTCGGCGGATACTCGCCGGCACCAGCGGCGCCCCGGCGCGGTAGGGCCGACCACATTAAAAAAAAGCGGCTCCGGACGATTTCGGAGCCGCTCTTTTTTGCGCCTCGCCGATCGTATCAGGCGATCTGGGCGAGCGTCGGGCGGCGCCGGCGGCGCATCGCCATGCCAATCCCGGCGAAGCCGAAGAGCATCATGGCCCAGGTGGCCGCTTCCGGAACAGGCGCCGATGCGAAGTTGAACGTGCCCGAATAGGTCCCCAGCACGTTGCTCGTGTTCGTGGCCGTGAAGGTCAGCGTGTGCGGTCCGGTGCCAAGCAAGATGTCGCCGTTGCCGAGGGGTTGGCAGCACGCCCAGGTTTCAGCGGAGCCAGGAATGGTGACCAATGAGAACAGACCGGCCATGCCATCCAGCACGATGTTGGAGAAATTGATATTCCCAACTCCGCCCGGCGTCAGGCTCGTATTGCTGAGCTGTCCGGAAAATAGCGCCGACGAACCCATGATGGTGAAATTGAACGTGTCGTTGCTCGAACGTGCCCGCCGCTACTTGTCCAATAAGGCCGCCGGATGTCGGCGGAGTATAGACTGCCGGGCTTGGGGCGGTAACGATAACGGCTGCATTCGCAGCCGGACCCGAACGTGAGAGCCGCAGCTGCGGCAGCAGTATAAAGTAATCTACGCATAGCGACCTCGCCAGTTTACGCCCAAGTGCCGCGGTTAACGGGTCGTTAAGTCCTTGGTTCCGCTATCGTTGTAGGAATTAATTTACTGAGTAATTCCCGCCACCGATCCGGAATCCGTCATCCCGCGATGTTCAATCGGCGTTAAATGCCGCCGAGCCAGCTGTTAAGAGGGTAGCAGACGGCACAGCGCCCAAAGCGACCCATAATGGCACATTTGGGGGTCAATCTGTTTCATTACGAAACGGTTGGTGGAAACGTTTCCGCGCTTAACCATGTCGGATAAATGCCGGGGAGCGTCTTTCGCCAGGTTATTTCGCGTCGTTCATCGAAAAATCAGGCCCGCGGCAACCGTCCCGTTGCCAACCGCGGGGCCACCGTTAAGGTCCCGCCCGATATTTGGAAATTCACCGGAGATTTCAAGCTGATGCGCCTTCGAAGCCTCGCCCTGCTCGCCGCCGCAACCGTGCTCACCCCGCCGCGTGCGCCGCGCCGCGCCGCCGCGCAGGCGGCGCCGATCCCGACGCTGGTCAAGCAGGTCTCGATCCCGCACTCGACCTTCAAGCTCGAAGAACGGGCTGACGGTCATCGTCCACGAGGATCACAAGGCGCCGGTGGTCGCGGTCAGCGTCTGGTACAATGTCGGCTCCAAGGACGAGCCGGCGGGCAAGACCGGCTTCGCCCATCTGTTCGAGCATCTGATGTTCAACGGCTCGCGAGAATCTGCCGCGGCGACTATTTCACGTTACCTGCAGCAGATCGGCGCGACCGACTTCAACGGCACCACCTGGTTCGACCGCACCAATTATTTCGAGACGGTGCCCGACCGGCGCGCTCGAGCGGGCGCTGTTCATGGAAAGCGACCGCATGGGCCATCTGCTCGGCGCGATCGACCAGAGGCGAGCTCGATAACCAGCGCGGCGTCGTCCAGAACGAGAAGCGCCAGGGCGACAACCAGCCCTGCGGCCTGGTCGAATATGCAGCGTCGAGAAGCTGTTTCCCGGCCGGCCATCCCTATCATCACACGACGATCGGCTCGATGGCCGACCTCGACGCCGGCCAGCCTGGCCGACGTGAAGCAATGGTTCCGCGACAACTACGGCCCCAACAATGCGGTGCTGCGTCTGTCGCCGGCGACATCACGCCGGCGAAGGCGCGGCCGCTGGTCGAGAAATATTTCGGCGCGATCCCGCGCGGGCCCGGTCAACCATCCGGCGCACGCGCCGCGTGCCGACGCTGCCGCGCCGACAAGCGATCGTGATGAAGGACCACGTCGCGACCACGCTCATCCAGCGCTACTGGGCGGTCCCCGGGCCTGCTCGACCAGCGGCTTGCCGCGCTCGACATCGGCGCCGCGGTGCTCGGCGGCCTCGCCAGCTCGCGGCTCGACAAGATCCTGGTCCGCGACGAGAAGATCGCGGTCGCGGTCAGCGCCAGATGATCGCCGTTCCAGCGCGTCGGCATGTTCGAGATCAGCGCCGAGGTGAAGCCGGGCGTCGATCCGGCCGCGGTCGCCAAGCGGCTCGACGAGATCGTCGCCGATTATCATCGCCAAGGGCCCGACCGCGGACGAGGTCGCAGCGCGCGGTGATGCGCGAGGTCGTCGGGCCGAATCCGCGGGCTCGAGCAGGTCGGCGGCTTCGGCGGCAAGGCGGTCGACGCTGGCCGAGGGGCAGACTCTACGCCGGCGACAGCGATTTCTACAAGAAGACGCTGGCAGCCTATGCCGCGGATCACGCCGGCCGCAGGTGCGCACGCGCGATGCAGCAGTGGCTCGGCCGCCCGGCGCTGACGATCACGCTCGTCGCCGGGCGAGCGCGAAGCCTATGCGGAGGCCAAGAGCGTGCCGCAGCCGCGGCCAAGCCCGCGTGCCGAAGACCGAAGGCGCGGTCAAGCGCGGCGATCGCCAGATCCCGCCGGTCGGCCAGCTCGCGGCGCTCGATTTCCCGGCGATCGACGCACGCCCGCTGTCGAACGGCATCCCGGTCGACTACGCGCAGCGCACCGCGGTGCCGGTGACCCAGGTCGCGCTCGCCTTCGACGCCGGCAATGCCGCCGACGGCCCGCGACGGGCGCGGCTCGCAGGCGATGACGCATGGGCCTGCTCGACGAGGGAACGCCGACGCTGCAGCTCGCAGCAGATCGCCGAGGCCGAGGAGCGGCTCGGCGCCGACGTCAGCAGCTCCAACGCCGGCGACCGTTCGCTACGTCGATGCTCAACGCCCTGTCGCCCAACCTCGCGCCGTCGCTCGACCTGATGGCCGACGTCGTCCGCAGACCCGGCGTTCCGGCCCGACGACATCGAGCGCATCCGCGGCCAGCAGCTGACCGCCATCGCCCAGCAGCAGAAGGACCCGACGCGGGTCGCCAGCGCGCCTGCTGCCGCCGGTGCTCTACGGCGCCGACGCATCCCTACGGCGGACCGCGCCGGGCGGCGATCCGGCGGCGATCCAAGGTTCACGCCGCGACGATCTGGTCGCCTTCCAGCGACGCTGGCTGCGGCCCGACAATGCGCAAGATCTTCGTCGTGTCGCGACCGGCCGCTGGCCGAGGTCCAGCCGCTGCTCGAGGCGCGCTTCGGCAACTGGCGCGCGCCCGCCGTCGGCGAAGGGCGTCAAGACGTTCGCGTCGCTCGCCGCCGCGGCCGACGGCCCGCGGATCGTGCTCATCAACCGGCCGGGCTCGCCGCAGTCGATGATCCTCGGCGGCGCAGCTGCTGCCGGTCGACCCGAAGCGGCGACATCGTCGCGCTCGACACGGCCAACGACGTGCTCGGCGGGCACCTTCCTGTCGCGGATCAACATGGACCTGCGCGAGGCCAAGGGCTGGTCCTATGGCGTCATTCGGCGACTGCTCGGTCGCGCGAGCATGCCGGTGCCTTACGTCGTCTCGGCGCCGGTCCAGGCCGACCGCACCGGCGATTCGATGGCCGCGCTCAACAGCGACATCGGGCAGTTCCTGACCACCAGCGGCGTCACGCAGGAGGAGCTGCGACCGCACGGTCGGCGAACAGCGTCAACCGGCTGCCCGGCCAGTTCGAGACCTCGGGCGCGGTGCTGGGCGCGATGATGCAGCATGGACGTGCTTCGGCCGGCCCGACAATTATTACGAGCTGCTGGCGCCCAAGTATCGCGGCGCTGACCGCGGCCGGCGCTCGACCAGGCGCCGCCGCGCGACGATCGATCCCAAGGGCTTCGTCTGGGTCGTGGTCGGGGACGCGGCCAAGGTCCGGCCGCAGCTCGAGAAGCTCGGGCATGCCGATCGAGGTCGATCGAAGCGCCTCTAAGCGGCAGTCAGCTTCGAGCGCGTCGTGACGTGGCCCATCTTGCGGCCCGGGCGGCTCGTCCTTGCCGTAGATGTGGAGGTGGGCGCCGGGCTCGGCGACGAGCTCGGGCCAGCGATCGACGTCGTCGCCGATGAGATTGTCCATCATCGCGCCGCCGCCGCATCAGGCCGGTCACGCCTGGCGGAAGCCCGCAGATGGCGCGGATATGCTGCTCGAACTGCGAGGTGACCGCGCCCTCGATCGTCCAGTGGCCGCTGTTGTGCACGCGCGGCGCGATCTCGTTGACGACCGGGCCGTCGGGCGAGGCGAAGAACTCGACCGTCAGCACGCCGACATGGCCGAGCGCCTCGGCGATCCGCAGCGCAGCCTCGCGCGCCTCGGCGACCTGCAGCGGCGACCGCCGTCGCCGCACGGAACGGTCGAGCGGCGAAGGATGCCGTCGCTCATGCTCATTCTCCGGGCGAATCCCAGAAGGCGTGGCGGCCGTCCTCCCAGCGCGCGACGATGACCGAGAATTCGGCGCCGAAGTCGACGCCGCTTTCGGCGACCGCCGGCTCTTCGCCGATCGCCGCCCAGGCCGCGGCCGCTCGGCCGGCGCTCCGGATCCACGCCTGGCCCTTGCCGTCATAGCCGTAGCGCCGGGTCTTGAGCACCACCGGGGTGCCGAGCTCGGCCAGCGCCGCTCGACCTCGTCCAGCGAGGCGACCGAGCGCCACGGCGCGACCCGCGCGCCGAATCCCTCGATGAACGCCTTTTCGGCGGGCCCGGTCCTGGGCGATCGCGAGCGAGCGGGTGGAGGGCCGCAGCTTGGCCCCGAGCACGTCGAGCGGCGTCGACCGGAAGGTTCTCGAATTCGTAGGTGGCGACGTCGACCTGCTGCGGCGAAATCGCGCAGCGCGCCTCGATCGTCATAGGCCGCCCGGGTGAAGTCGAGCCGCGACCTCCGCCGCGGGCGGATGCTCGTGCGGGTCGAAGATGTGGCATTGGTAGCCGAGCTGGGCCGCGGCCATCGCCAGCATCCGGCCGAGCTGGCCGCCGCCGATGATGCCGATCGTTGAGCCGGGCGGATATCGATCATTCGGGCGCTTCGGCCACCGATCCGGTCTGCGCCTCGCGCCACGCCTCGAGCCGCTGCGCCGAGCGCGTCGTCGCCGGTCGCCAGCATCGCGGCCGCAAGCAGCGCCGCGTTGATCGCCCCGGCCTTGCCGATCGCCAGCGTTCCGACCGGGATCCCGGCGGGCATCTGGACGATCGACAGCAGGCTATCCATGCCCTTCAGCGCCTGGCTTTCGATCGGCACGCCAAGCACCGGCAAGGCGGTCATCGAGGCCGTCATTCCGGGCAGGTGCGCGGCGCCGCCGGCGCCGGCGATCACCAGCTTGAGGCCGCGCTCCTTGGCCGAATGCGCATAATCGTAGAGGCGCTTCGGCGTGCGGTGGGCGGACACGATCTTGGTCTCGTGGGCGACGCCGAGCTCGTCGAGCGTGTCGGCGGCATGGCGCATCGTCTCCCAATCGGAGCTGCTGCCCATGATGATGCCGACCAGCGGCTCCGTCATTGTCCCGCCTTGAACCAGTTGTAGGAAGCGGCTCGTTTAGGGGGCCGATTCTGGCTAGGCAATCGGAGCTTTGGCAGACGAATCGCGTTGTGAATTGCATGCCGCAAAGTTCCCGCATTTTCAGGGCAGTAGAATCGCGCTATGGGATGGTTACAGGCAAGAGCGAGGGCTCGGGGCAAATGTCTGATCAACTGACCGACGTCGTCGACGTCGATGATCGTGACCGGCTGATCGAAGAGATCAGTGCATTGAGGGGCAAGGTGGCCCGGCTGCAAGAGCGCGTTGAGCAGCTCGACCAGCTGGCGCATCTGGATTCGCTGATCAATCTTCCGAATCGGCGCGGCTTCATGCGCGAGCTGGAGCGGCTCATTTCGCGAGTCGACCGTTACGGGAGTCGGGCGGCGATGCTGTTCGTCGACGTCGACGGGCTCAAGATGATCAACGACACGTTCGGGCACCGGGCCGGCGACGAATCGCTGATCGAGGTCGCGAACCTGCTTGCCAAGGGCGTCCGCCACAGCGACGTGGTGGCCCGCATCGGCGGCGACGAGTTCGGGGTCCTGCTGGAAAGCGCGACGAGGATGCGCGCCCAGGAAACGGCAGCGCCGCCTGATCGACCAGATCTCGTGCTGCGAATTCAAGCACGACGGCGAGGCGCTGCCACTGAGCGTGGCGATCGGAGTCGGCATGATCGGCGCGCTCGACACCGCCGAAGCGGTCATGGATCGCGCCGACGAGGCCATGTACCGCCGCAAGGCGGCGGCTTAGATCTCATCCAGATAGTAGCGTCGCTGCGACCGACAGATCGTCGGCCAGGTCGTAGACGATCGGCTTGCCGGTCGGGATTTCCAGGCCGACGATGTCGTCGTCGCTGATGTTCGACAGATATTTGATGATCCCGCGCAGCGCTGTTGCCGTGGGCCGCGATCATGACTCGCTTCCCTGACGCCAGCGCGGGCACGATCTCGCGCTCGTAATAAGGAACGGCGCGCGCGATCGTGTCCTTAAGGCTCTCGGTGCGCGGCACGTCGATGCCGGCGTAGCGGCGGTCGTCACTCACGTCATATTGGCTGTCCGGCGTCGAGCGGCGGCGGCGGGATGTCGTAGGAGCGGCGCCAGATCTTGACCTGCTCGGCCCCGACCTTGTCGATCATCTCCTGCTTGTTGAGACCGGTCAGCGCCGCCATAATGCCGCTCGTTCAGGCGCCAGTCCTTGGTCACCGGCAGCCACAGCCGGTCCATCTCGTGCAGCACCAGATGGAGCGTGCGAATGGCGCGGGTCAGGACGCTGGTGAAGCAGCAGTCGAAGTCGAGCCCTTTGTCGCGGAGCAGCGCGCCGGCCGCGCGCGCTTCTTCGACGCCCGGCCGCTGAAGGTCGACGTCCCACCAGCCGGTGAAGCGATTTTCCAGATTCCACTGCGACTGGCCGTGCCGCAGCAGGACCAGCATCGGCATCAGGCGCTGACCTTCTCGCGAGCGGCATTGGCGCGATCCGATTTCGCTGCCTTGAGCTCGGGCAGGATGGCGTGGAGCGCATCGAGGCACGCGCAGGCGAGATATTTCGAACGCTGGGGCGACCAGCCGTAGACCTCGTCGGGCAGGTCGAAATTGTCCTTGAACGGCATTTCGAGCGTCATCGACACGCAGCCGTAGCGCTCGGCGAGCTGGGTCGTCGACATCGACATGTTGGCCTGGCCCGGCGCCGGGATTTCATAGCCCTGGCTGCGCTGGAAGTCGGGCGACAGCCGCTCGAGCGTCTCGCCGAACAGCTCGAACAGCTTCAGCTGCCGGTCGGTGAGCGACGGAATGCCCTCGAAGCCGGCGAGGAAGTTGGCCGGGATCGCCTCGTCGCCATGAACGTCCATGGCGAAGTCGACGCCGGTTTCGTCCATCGCATTGCGGACGCACAGCACTTCCGGGCTCTTCTCGGCCGACGGCGCATGCCATTCGCGGTTGAGGTTCACGCCGACGGCGTTGGTGCGCAGGTGCCCGCGGCGCGATCCGTCGGGGTTCATGTTGGGAACGATGTGGAACGTGCATTCCTTGCGAAGCACGCCGGGCGACCGGATCATCCTCGTCGGTCAGCTTCTCGAGCGCGCCTTCCATCCACCATTCGGCCATGCTCTCGCCAGGATGCTGGCGGGCGTAGAGCCAAACGTTGAGCGGGCCGTCGCCGATCGTCAGGCAGTCGATGTCCTGCCCGTCGAGGCTCTTGCCGAGCGAGCGATAATCGACGTCCGGCAAGCGCCGCGGTCTGGGTGACGAGATCGTGATGCCGCTCCATCGAATAAGGCGCGAAATAGGCGATCCAGACCACGTCCTGCGGCGGCGTCAGCTTCATCGTCAGCACGCCGTTGGCGAAGCTGGTGTCCTGGATGCGGAGCCACTCGTCGCGGTCGAGCGACATCACGCCTTTGTAGTCGGGCCAGCCGTGGGGATAGGCCGAGCCCGCGCAATTGGTGATCCGCAGCGTGACTTCGCGGCCCGCCGCGCCGGCGACGCGGAAGTAGAACCATTGGTAGAAATCGCTCATGTGATCCTTGACGATCTCCAGGTCGGCGCTGGTCGCCATCCTGGCGAACGACGCGGATATTGCCCGCGTCGAAGGCGCTCGAAATCGTGATCGGCATGGCTGCTACTCGGTTTGGTTGAAATCGGCGCGGCTGTAGTGCGGCCTTGCCGATCAGGCAACGCGGCGGCCATGGTCGCGACGTGAACAGACTGACCGACCGCCAGGGCGCGCTTTCGCGAGGCCTCGCCGACATCCGAACCCAATATGCTGTACAGGGACTCGTTTCCCGGCGCGGTGCTCGCAGCAGCGGAGCAAGCCGCGAAGCGGCTGCCCAACGGACATGCCGACTGGACCGCCCGCCGCTTCGTCACCCTTGATCCCGCGCCGTCGACCGACCTCGACCAGGCGTTCGCGATCGCTCGCGACGGCGCCGACCTCATTCTCGATTACGCCATTGCCGATGTCGCCCATTTCGTCGCGGACGGCGATCCGGTTGATGCCGCGGCCTGGAAGCGCGGCGAAACAGTCTATTTGCCGGACGGCAAGGAGCGGCTCTATCCGCCAATCCTCAGCGAGGGCGCCGCGAGCCTGTTGCCCCAAGTCGACCGGCCCGCGGTCGTGTTTTCGGTTCGGGTCGCGCCCAGCGGAACCGTCCGGCTGGACGCCGCCACCCGCGCCATCATCCGCAGCCAGGCCAAGCTCGCTTACGAAACCGTCACCGAGGCCGGTGTCCCCGACGGTTTCGCTGAGCTTGCCGCGCGGATCGAGCAGGCCGAGGATGCCCGCGGGGCAGAGCGGGTCGATTCGCCGGAGCAGGAACTGGTGGCCGATGCGCGCGGCAATTATGCACTGGTGATCCGGCCGCAGCTCGAATCCGAACAACGCAACGCATCGCTGTCGCTCGCCGCCAACCTGGCCATCGCCGACGCCCTGCTGGCCCACCAGACGGGCCTGTTCCGGGTGATGCCGAAGCCCGACGAGCGCGCCATCCGCCGGCTCCATCATTCGGCGAAAGCGCTCGGGCTGACATGGCCGAAAGAGATGACGCTCGCCCAGTTCGAGCGGACATTGGACCCGGCCAATCCCCTTCACGCCGCCTTCCATCTCGCCGTCCGCCGCGCCGGGCCCAAAGCGAGCTACGCGGCGTTCGCGCCGGGCGTGCTGCCCTGGCATTCGGCAATGGCCGCGACCTACGTCCACGCGACGGCCCCGCTGCGCCGGCTCGCCGACCGTTTCGTGATCGAGGCCACGCTCCAGGTCGCCAACGGTCAAGCTGTCGATTCCTCTCTCGCCGACGCCTTCCAGCGCCTTCCCGCCGTCATGGCCCAAGCCGACGAACGCGCGGCGCAAGTCGACCGGGCGGTGCTCGACCTTGCCGAAGCGGTGATGCTGGAAGGGCGCGAAGGCGACCGCTTCAGCGCCGTGGTCACCGACCTCGACGAGCGCGGAGCCCGCATCCAGCTCAGCGATCCCGCCGTCATCGCCCGCGTCGACGGCAAGGGCGCGATGCCCGGCGACCGGATCCAAGTGACGCTTGACGCGGCCGATCCACTGCAGCGCCAGGTCCGCTTCTCGCGCGTCGAATAATTCGCTAGCCGACGACCATGACAACAGGAACCGTGCTCGTGACCGGCGGGGCCGGCTATATCGGCAGCCACGCCGTCCTTGCCCTGAAGGACGCCGGCTGGAAGGTCGCCGTGATCGACGATCTCTCCAACGGATCGCGCGACGTCGTGCCGGAAGGCGTGCCCTTCTATCAGGGTTCGATCGCGGAACGCGTGCTGGTCGACAGCATCATCGACCAGCTCGGGATCGAGGCGATCATGCATTTCGCCGGCTCAATCGTGGTCCCGGAATCGGTCGAACGACCGCTCGATTATTATGCGAACAACACGCTTGCGAGCCATGCCCTGATCGAGGCCGCGGTGGATGGCGGCGTCAAGCACATCCTCTTTTCGTCGACCGCCGCCGTTTATGGCGCGCCCGACCGCGTTCCGATCGTCGAGGACGATCCCAAGCTGCCGATCAACCCTTATGGCGCGTCGAAGCTGATGACCGAGCGAATGCTGGAAGACGCGTCGGCCGCGCATCCCTTCAATTATGGCGCGCTGCGCTATTTCAATGTCGCCGGGGCCGATCCGCAGGGACGGACCGGGCAGATCGGCAAGGGTTCGACCCACCTGATCAAGGTCGCGGTCGAGGCGGCGGTGGGGAAGCGCACGCACGTCGCGGTGTTCGGCACCGATTATCCGACCGCCGACGGCACCTGCATCCGCGATTATATCCACGTCAGCGACCTTGCCGCCGCGCATGTGGCGGCGCTCGAGTGGCTGACCGAGCATCCGGCGAGAACTGGTCATGAATTGCGGCTACGGCAAAGGCCTGTCGGTGCTCGAAGTGCTCGACGCCGTCGACCGCCAGACCAACGAGCCGCTCAAGCGTATCATCGAAGGCCGCCGCGCCGGCGATCCGCCGGAACTGGTCGCCGCGAACGCGCGCCTTTTGCAGACGCTCGACTGGCGCCCTGCCTACAACGACATCGACCGGATCGTCGGCGATGCCCTCGCGTGGGAGCGAAAGCTCGCCGCCGACGGTCGGTAGGGCGGTTTAGACCTTGCCGGATCAAGGCCGTCGAGGGGCGCCCCAGATAGTTCGGCCATGGCATCGACCAGACCCATATGGTCGCCACGCTGCGCAGCCAGCGTTTGCAGGTTTGGCTGCTTGCGCATTGGATAGCCGCTCGTTTCGAGGCGTTGCGCGACCTGCGCCAGGATTTGCTCGTCCTGCCCAGCTTCCGCTCGATCTAGCCCCATTGCCCCGCAAAGCTCGCGCGCCATCCGAAGCCCTTCCTCGCGGAGCAGGACGGCTGGGCCGAACAGCCGGTCGTCGTCGATCAGATGCTCGGCGAGCAGGGCGAGATCGAGCAGGGCGCCGAGCGCCGCAGGCCAGCCGGCGCCGGTCGCGACCGACCGGAAATAGATCAGCGAGGGATGCGCCGTGTGGCTCTGCCGGACGGTCGCGCACCAGTTCCTCGCTTCGTTGAGGGCCGCCGGGAGGGCGTCGCGGTTGCGGATCGCCGCGAATTTCTCGAGCAGGGTCAACGCCGACGGAGGATCGCCGGCCGAGGTATTCAGCTTGATGATGCCGATGTCGCGCCTCGTGATGCTGCTCTGCACCTCGAGCAGATAGGTGACCGCCATGGTGATCACGGCGAGGCCGCAGAAGCCGGCGCCAAGCTCGATCCAACGCCCCAATCCCGCCGGATAGTGCGGGCTGAGCCCGATCGTCAGCGAGCGCACCGCCAGACTTCGTAAACCGCATCACCGAACGTTCGCAGCGGCGGCTGGAAATGTGCGCGGGCGCCATAGGTCATCAGGCCGAAGGCGATGGCGAGCAGACCCATCCAGATGACGAAGGAGCTCACCAGCACCAACGGTGCGAAAGCGCTCGAAACCCCGCGCCCGCGACCGCGGATCAGCTTGTAAACTGCCAGCAGGAAGCTTCCGAACCGCCGCGTGACCTGGAGCGCGGCCTGACTTCCGCCCGGAACGACCACGGTGTCGAACACGTCGCGAAGCGTCAGCCACACCAAGAATCGCGCCGGCGATCACGAAGATGATATCGAGCGCCACCGTTGCACAACGGGGAACCGCTGCCGAAGTGCCTTGTCACCATCTTCCTTGACTTGGAAGAGGCCGCTCTCTAGGTGAGCCGCCGGTCTTCGGACCTTTCCGAACAACAAGAAATTGAAGAACGAGGCAGGCGCCCGGCCATGAAGATTCGCAATAGCTTGAAGTCGCTTGAAGGCGCGCCACCGGGACTGCCGAGTCATCCGCCGTCGCGGCCGCACCTACGTCATCAACAAGACGAACCGGCGGTTCAAGGCGCGCCAGGGCTAATCCCGACGCCGTCGCCCGGCTCACTGATCTCGGGCCAGCGGCGACCGAGCGGCTTCGCCGCTCTCTTCTCAGATTATCGGCGCTTCGCGGGCGGCCGGCTGTGGCTCGGCACTCGCGTTGATGATCTTCGGCGCACTCGCCGAGGGCTTCGGCCTGCTGATGATCGTGCCAATTGCGACCATGGCGATCGGCGGGCGGCACGGCGCGCTGTCCGCGACTGCGCCCTGGACCGCGAGCTGGACCACCGACCAACGATTCATGGCGGCGCTTGGCCTGTTCGTCGGGGCGATGGCGCTGCGCTCAGTCCTGTTGTTCGCTCGCGATGTCCTGCTCGCCCGCCTGCAGGCCGGCTATGAAGCGGATCTGAGGCTGCGCGCGGCCGCGACATTGGCCAACCGCGGCTGGCCATTCGCGAGCCAGGTCGGCCAGGCCGGCATGCAGGCGCTGCTGCTTGAGCGACGTGCCGCGTGCCGGCCAAGCGATCGCCTTCCTCCAGAACATGGCCGTCGCAGCGACAATGCTATTGGTCCAACTCGCGCTCGCCTTCATCTTGTCGCCGACGCTGACGCTCGTCGCCATCGCTTTCCTGGTCGTCGGCGCCGCAGTCTCGATGCGGCATGACCCGTCGGGGCGTTTCGAGCGGATTCGCGATCAGCGACGCGATGGACGACAGCGCGGCGGGCGGGTTTCGGCTGCATGCCGGCCTCAAGGCCGCGCTCGCGCAGGGAACGTTCCGGCTTTCCTCGCCGAATATCGATCGAGCCTCGACCGGACGGCAGGGCAGCTGACCGGTTTCGCCCGCGATTATTCCTCGTCGCGCCAGCTCGCCGCCTTTGCTGCCGCCTGGTGGCCGCCGTGCTCCTGCTCGTCGGCGTCCGAATTGCTCGCGCTGCCCTTCGCGATCCTGGTCGACCAGCCTGATCCTGTTCGCGCGGATGAGCGCGCCTGCCCAGCTGCTGCAGGCCAGCGCGCTGCAGGCCGCCGGCACCGCGCCGTCGTTCGCGGCCATCGAGCGGCGGCTCGGGCAGTCTCGAGCCCGCACTTCCGGCCTCAGCCGGCCAGCCGCTCTCGAATGGCGGACGCTTGCGCTCCGCGATGCGAGTTATGAGCATGGCCCAGGGCTTGGGATCCGGAACGCAGCTCTGCGACTGAAGCGCGGCGACTGGATCGGCCTTCGGGGGGCCTCGGGTGCCGGCAAGACGACGCTGGTCGACCTCGTTGCCGGTCTGCTCCAGCCCCAATCGGGTGCGCTCACGATCGATGGTCGTGCCGCTCGACGGCGGATTCGCTTCCGGCTGGCGCGCCGCGATCGCCTACGTCGGGCAGGACGGCATGGTGTTCAGCGACACCATACGCGGCAATTTGCTCGGCGAAGGGCGCGCGTCGCCGACCACGTCGAGCTGTGGCGCGCGCTCGAAATCGTCGGGCTCGGCGAGCGCATCCGCGCCTTTCCCGGCCGGCCTCAACGAGCCGCTCGGCGATCGCGGCAGCCGCCTGTCGGGCGGCGAGCGCCAGCGCCTGGTGCTTGCCCGCGCGTTGCTGCGCCGGCCCAGCCTGCTGATTCTGGACGAGGCGACTGCGGCGCTGGACCCGGACCGCCGAAGCGCAGCTGATCGATCGCCTCCGAAGCGCTCGATCCCCGCCCCGCCGCGCTGGTCGTCGCCCACCGCGAATCGACGCTAGGCCATTGCGATTCGCGTGCTCGACATCCAACATGAGCGGCGGACGCGGCGACAGATCATTTCGGGGCCGAAATGATTTAACCCGCGGTTCACCTGGCCGCGTGCTACAGGGATCGCCAGAGGATGATGACCATGAACGTTGCACCGAACCGAAAATGCTGATCCATCGCCGCCGGCGTTGCGGCTGCCTGTCTTCGCGACGCGCAGCCGTCGCGCGCCGCAAAATCAGCAGACGCCGCAACGGATGGAACTACGAGATCCGCGACGGCAAGCGCGTGCCCAAGGCGGCGACCGCATGACCAATGCCGACGGCAGCTGGCGCGAGGAAGCAGCCAGGGCAATTGCGTGACCATCAAGGAACGCTCCGCGGCGGGCGAATATAAGGAAACGCGCCAGTGCAATCCCGGCAGCCCAACTAGGGCCGGGCGCTACTTCTTCAGCTCGTTGAAACTGCCCTTCGGCCGCGTCTTGATGACGCAGGTCGGCAAGCCGCTTCCGGGGATGTCCTTGCAATCGCGGACCTGGGCGCTGCCGTCGGGCCCGGCGAAGATCGCCCAATCGAGCGCGGCACCGTTGTCGTAGTCGCAATGCGCCGTCCACATGTCGAGGTTCTGCCATTCGCCGACGAAGCCGGCATCCGTGACTCGCTTGCAGGTGTAGCCAGCATCGTAGATCGCGCGCTTGAGGGCGATGGCGAGGTTCATGGCGTCGAGCTTGTGAGTTGCTCCTGCTCGGTCGAGCGCACCTTGATCTTGGTCACCTGGTTGGCCTGCGTCGCCGCTGTCGCCGCAGCGCCGACATGGTCAGCGCGCTGCGAGGAGCGATGATTCCGATATGCGGCGCATGGCTGTCTCCTTCAGCGCCGAATAACGAATGTGGACGCGAGCGGCTGCAGCCTTGGCCCGCTCGACGGCGTCCTCGACAGTTGTCGTCGCGGGCGAGGGCGATGCCCATCCGGCGGTTCTTGAGCGTCTTCGGCTTGGCGAAGATGCGCAGGTCGACCGGACTTCCGGGCGCGCCAAGCGCAAGGCGTCGGCGATCCCATCATAGGCGACCGTGTCGCTCTCCTCGTCGGCCAGGATCACCGCCGAGGCCGACGGGCCGGCCAGCTCGATCGACGGGATCGGCAGCTCGAGGATCGCGCGCAGATGAAGCTCGAACTGGTTCGGGAATTGCGAGATCAGGGTCACCATGCCGGTGTCGTGGGGGCGCGGCGATAGCTCGGAAAAGATCGCCTGGTCGCCGCGAACGAAGAATTCGACGCCGAAAATGCCGTAGCCGCCCAGCGCTTCGACCAGCTTGCGGGCCTGGAACCGCGCGGACTGCAGCGCCTCGCGCGGGATCGCCGCCGGCTGCCAGCTTTCGCGATAGTCGCCCGCTTCCTGCCGGTGGCCGACCGGCGCGCAGAACAGGACACCGTCCTTGGTCGCCACGGTCAACAAGGTGATCTCGCTGTCGAAGTCGATATATTCCTCGACGATCACGCGCGGCCGGTCGCCGCGCATGTTGGCGACGGCATAATCCCATGCAGCGCCGACTTCCTCGGCTTTCTTGACGGTGCGTTGACCCTTGCCTGAGCTCGACATCACCGGCTTCACGACGCACGGCAGGCCGACCTCGGCGGCGGCGGCGATCGCCTCCTCGCGGCTCTCGGCAAAGCGATATTGCGAGGTGACCAGCGCCAGCTCGCGCGCGACGAACTCGCGGATCCCGTCGCGATTCATGGTCAGCTGCACCGCTTTGGCCGACGGCGCGACCTTCCAGCCTTCGTTGCTCGAGCTGCGCCAAGCGTCGCCGTGTCGATCGCCTCGATTTCGGGAATGATGATGTCGGGCTTGTGCTTTTCGACCGCCGCCCGAAGCGCCTTGCCGTCGAGCATCGAGAACACTTCGAACGCATCGGCAACCTGCATCGCCGGGGCATTCGCGTAGCGGTCGCAGGCGATGACCCGGCAGCCTAGCCGCTTGGCCGCAATCGCGAACTCGCGGCCGAGCTCGCCCGACCCCAGCAGCATCAAGGTGACAAGGTACATGGAGGCGCGATAGCGTGCGCGCCGATTCGCGTCATCCCCGCGAAAGCAGGGACCCGCAAAAAAGAAAAGCTGATTCCGGCTTTCGCGGGAATGACGAATCTGGTTCATTGTTCAGATGCGAACCGCTCCTCCTCAGCGCGGCTGCTCGTCGCTGTCGCCGCGCGCCGCGCCAAAGCTGCCGACGCCGAACGATATCGTCGCCAAATCGCCGCCGAGCGCCTGGAAGGCGATTCCGGCCGAGGACCTGATGGTCATGGACCTTGCCAATGGCGGCCGGGTCGTCGTCCAGCTCGCGCCGGCCTTCGCGCCGGTCCACGTCGCCAACATCCGCGCGCTCGCCCGCGGCAATTATTGGAATGGCGCGACCATCTATCGCGCTGCAGGACAATTATGTCGCGCAATGGGGGCTGAACGAAAGCGACAAGCCGTGGCCGGCCGGCGTCACCGCCAAGCCGCCGGCGGAATATACGCGGCCCTATGCCGGACTGAAGGTCACGCGCGCTCGGTTCGCCCGATCCCTATGCGCCCGGCGCCGGTTTCGCCGACGGGTGGCCCGTCGCCTATAATGCCAAGGCTGGCTGGGCGGACCTCGTCCATTGCTATGGAAGCGTCGGCGTCGGCCGCGACCTGTCGCCGGACACCGGGACTGGCGGCGAGCTCTACGCCGTGATCGGCCAAGCGCCGCGCCAGCTCGATCGCAACATCGCCGTGGTCGGGCGGGTCATCGACGGCATCGACCGCCTCGAGCAGCCTTCCGCGCGGGACCGAGGCGCTCGGTTTCTACAAGGACAAGGCGCAATATGTGCCAATCGCCGGCATCAGGCTCGCCAGCGAAATGACGGGCCCGGACCGCCCCGCCTACGAGGTGATGGACACCGGCAGCGCGACCTTCGCCAGCTACCTGAAGCTGCGCGCGAACCGCCACGATGATTTCTACATCCGCCCCGCCGGCGGCGTGGACCTGTGCAACGTGCAGGTGCCGGTTCGCAAGAAAGCCTGAGGCTAGGCGGCCCAGCTCCGGTGCGAGTCGCGGTTCTTGTGCTCGATGATCGCCGGCGCGACGTGTGAGCGCATGCTCGCCTCGGCCAGCGGCAGCGCCGTCGTGCAGAAAGCGCACTCCGCGGATACCCGACCAATGATCCAGTGGGTCCGGCCGCAGCCCGGGCAATGATTCACTTGGTGCTCGCGGTACACCGCGTGATAGCCCCGATCCTGAGGTTTCCAGGTTTCGCCGTGAGTGATCGGCATGGCATACCTACCTTTCGCCGCCGCCAACGAGCGGCAAGCCAAGCGGTTGCAACTATTCCGAAAAGTTTACGGGGCGGCCGAGAGGTGGCTTAACGGCGAAGCGACGCCACGGATCGCCGGGCCGATATCAACCGGCGATGCGGTCGACTTCCAGCGGCTCGGAAAATTCGGCGCCGATCTTGTCGCCGGCAATCCATTTGACGACGGCGTTGGCGCGATCCCGTCCGGGCAGCATCAGCCACACCCGAGTGCCGACTTCGAAGTCCCCTTCGGCAACCGCCATGAACCCCTGCTCCGAGATGTTGAGCACCTTGGCTTCGACGCCGTTGGTGCCGAGCTCACGCATTTTCGCCTCGATCTCGACCGGCACGCGCGGGGCGCGGCGGCGTTCGTCGCTCCGGTCCTCGGCGATTCGGGCTCTTGATCGACACGAAACTCATCTCCATTCGCGGCTACTCCAGCGGTGCCGCGAACGACAGGCCGATGCGGCCGTCCCTGACCCAGCGCACCTGTGACCACATGGCGCCGCGGTCAAGCACCTGGAGCAACAAGCGCTCGCCGATATTGGGCGTATGCGGGAAAATCACCATCGCTCCGGAAGAAGAGACATTGATGAGCCGCACCACATGCTTGCGGCCGCGAAACTCGAGCACCGCCGTGCTCGACAGCGACGGATGCCTGACTTCGCCGCGCTCGTCGATCGTGCGCTGTTCGGTGCGGGGGATCATTGCCCCGTCAAGAAAGAAACCCGACGCCACCCTGCTACTCCACTTCGCCGATCCCACTTTAGCCAGTCTCGCTTAAGGATTGGTTTGCGAGATCGGTGGTGCGAAAATCCCGCCCGCTGTGTCGTCCAGGCGACTGGCGGACGGTTCGCAAGGCCTGTATGTGAAGGTTGGAAGAGCGGGGTTATCGTTTGAAATGAACATGTTGGTGAGAACAAAGAAGCTGCGTTTCGGCGCCTTGCTGATGTTCACCTCATTGGCCGGATCGGCGACCGCTCCGGCGCTGGCGCAGATTCAACCGATGGGCGCCGCGCCTGCGACCGCAGCCCCCGCGCAGCCGAAGGGCGCGGCCAGGGTGGCGCCCGACGCGCCAGTGCCAGGCAACCCGGATTTCAGGGCCGACCAGTCACAAGCGGCGCCGGCGCCGCCGCCGCTACCGCCCGCGATCTGGGACGTGCCGAGCGCGCTCGAGCTCGTTTCCTATATCCAGCAGGTCGGCGGCGACGGCCTCAACCCCGCCGACTACGATCCCGCCGGGCTGCAGGCGGCGATCCAGAGCGGCAACCCGATGGTCATCTCGCCGGCCGCGACGCAGCGCTTCAACCAGCTGTCGTCGGACCTTGCGCTCGGCCATGTGAAGAAGCCGGGCGGATCGACTGGTGGGTCGCCGATCCCGACCTCAACGCCGCGAGGCAGGACTCGCTGCTTCGAGTCGTCCTTGCCCAGCATGATTTGACGGCCGCGCTCAACAATCTGCTGCCGACCCATCCGCAATATGCGGCGCTCAAGGCCGCGCTTGCCGCGACTCCGGTAAGCGACGAGGCGAAGCGCGACCGAATCCGGCTCAACCTCGATCGCTGGCGCTGGCTGCCGAAGGAGCTCGGCAACAAATATATCATCGTCAACGTCCCCGGCTTCCACGCGACGCTGGTCGAGAACGGCGTCAATCGCTGGAAGGAGCGGGCGATCGCCGGCAAGCTGTCGACGCCGACGCCGCAGCTCAACGCGACCGCGGTCGGGGTCATCCTCAACCCGTGGTGGGAAGTGCCCAGGAGCATCGAGAAGGAAGCCGCGGGCAAGAAGGGCTTCGTCCCGGTCAAGGGCGCCGACGGCAAGATCCAGCGCTGGCGTCAGCCGCCGGGGCCGACCAACGCGCTCGGCCAGATCAAGTTCGTCATGCCCAATTCGAAGGCGATCTACCTTCACGACACCAACGCGCGCAGCCGCTTCAACGATTCGACTCGCGCGCTCAGTCACGGCTGCGTCCGTACCCAGCACATCATGGATCTCGCGACCGAGTTGCTCGGCGACGATAATGGCGAGTGGACTCCGGAAAAAATCCAGGAAGCGCTCGAGAGCAAAAAGACCGTCCAGGCCAATTTCGTGAAGTCGCTGCCGGTCTACATCGTCTATTTCAGCTCGGCTGCGCTCAACGATGGCCGCATCGTCGATTACAAGGATCTCTATGGCCGCGATGCCAAAGCGATGGCGGCGATGCAGATGAAGGATGGTGGCGCGAGCCTCGCTCCGCCCAAGCCCGACGCCCGGCGACCAGGTCGCCACGCGCTAGAAGCTAGTTGGTCGGGTCGGCCGAGCGATCCAGCACGATCGGATTGACGAAGGCAAGGCCGACGAGCCCGTCCTCGGTCCATTTGACCATCGCCGGGACCAGGATCCCGCCTTCGAAGCGAACATGGACCTTGGCGCCCGGTGTCAGTTCCTGGCCGCTGTCGCCCATCGCCCCGCCTTCGGAAATGTTCTGCAGCGCGAAGCTGGTCGGTGACCCGTCGATCAGCAATTGAAGCTCGCGGCCGTTGGCGGCCATGCGCTCGAACCGGCGTTGGTTCGCCGACGTGTTCACATGCTTTGCGTTGGGCGCCGACGC
Organism: uncultured Pseudomonadota bacterium; assembly: GCA_963748685.1. Taxonomy (GTDB): domain Bacteria; phylum Pseudomonadota; class Alphaproteobacteria; order Sphingomonadales; family Sphingomonadaceae; genus Sphingomicrobium. The sequence continues at coordinate 74,840 of CAVVKB010000015.1, forward strand.
GGCGCGCGGAGTCGCTTCCTGCCAGGCCGCCTCCGCGAGCGGAACCGCGGTGCCGCAAAAGCCGCACTCGGCGCTGATCCGACCGATATACCATTGCGAGCGGCCGCAGCCGGGGCAGTGATTGAGGCTGTTGGCGCGATAGACGATATGATGCCCGCGCTTGGCAAGGCTCGCCGCGAAGGACGCCGAAGCCCGCTCGAACACCTGGACACCCATGCTGCAAACCCCGTCTTTCGAGGCGCAGGGTACAGGTCAGTGATTGCCGAGTAGTTACTTCGGTCCCGGCAATTCACCTGATTTATGTTACATCGAAGGTGCGGCGGCCACTCGGCTTTAGGCGAGCTTGTCCGCGTAGATCATGCGGCCGCCGGCGAGCTTGCGCATTACCTGGTACTGGCTGTCGCGGCTCATCGCGAAGCAGCCTTCCGAGCGGCCGAGCATGCCGTGGAGCGGGATCATGTCGTCTTCCGCATACCAGGCGTTGTGGATGACGATCGCGCGCGGCTCGGCGTTGTTGTTGCTCCAGTCGAGGCCGCGGACCTTCATCGAAAGCCCGTACTTGCCGTCGTAATAATCGGCGGTGGTGTAGGCGCCGTTGGAGCTCGCATAGGAGCCGAAGTCGTTCGAGAAACGCTCGACGAAGCCGCTGTGCGCCGGGTCGGAGCCGCGACCGTGACAGACGCGATGGCTCTCGACGTCGCCGCTGACGAGGTCGACGAGGTGGAAACGCGGCTCGCTCGACGGCTGCGAAAAGTCGACGACGCCCATCGTGTCGCGGGCATAGATGCGATGCTGGTCGAGCGCTGCCTTGGCCTTGGCGAAGAGCTGCGGATCGATTCCGCCGGGCGCCGACGGCGTCAGGATCTGGGTCTGTGGGATGACTGGAGCCGGGACAGGCGCCGCCGGCGCGACCAGCGATGGAAGCACGCTCGAGCTCGCCGCAGTAGAGATGATCGCCCCCGCCGCGCCATAAGCACCAAGGCGCAGCATTTCCCGCCGATTCAACGTCACGATTGGATTACCCTCCCGAAATCGAAGGGAGTCTCTATCAGTCAAAGGGTTAACCGCCGATAACCCAAACGTTCAGGTTGCGACTCCCATCGCGCGAGTCCAACGGTTCGCCGCAGCGTTCATCAAACCGCAACGGGTTGAACGGCTTGGGCGGCGCTGCTAAGGGGCGCGGCCGCCGCGGTATTCCTCGGAGGCCGCTAGACTATTGCCGGTGAACGGCGGACCCTTGTTCCGCAGCGCCGTTGGGCCGTACGGGCAACAGATTGAGACATTCCGGCCCTCGCAAAGGGCCCAAGGGAGAGTGACGGGAATTTATGCAGATCATCGTTCGCGACAATAATGTCGAGCAGGCGCTGCGCGCGCTCAAGAAGAAGTTGCAGCGCGAGGGCGTCTACCGCGAGATGAAGCTGCGCCGTCACTACGAGAAGCCGTCGGAAAAGCGCGCCCGTGAGCGTGCCGCCGCGATTCGCCGCGCCCGCAAGCTCGAGCGCAAGCGCGCCGAGCGCGAAGGCACGACCCGCTAACCTAAGACAACCAGAGATGTCCGTCGCCGAAGCCGCCCATCGCCCTGACCGTTCCGGCCGGGCCGTCGCGCTGTGGCTTGCGTTTATCCTGATCATCGCCGCCGGCATCGGCCTCGCCTGGATCGGTGCCGGTTCGCTGCGGCCGGTGGTGACCGAAAGCGGGCTTCAGTTCCGCACCGTCAAGGCGGGCAAGGGCGAGCCGATCGGCCGCGCCGACGCCGCTTTGCTCGACTATGCGCTGACCGCCGACGACGGCACGGTGCTCGACAGCAGCGAGGCGCATAACGGGCCCCAGCCGTTCAGCATGGACCAGGTCTTCCCGGGCTTTGCCGAGGCGATGGCACGGATGCAGGAAGGCGGCGAGTACCGCTTCACCATGCCCCAGAAGCTCGCGTTCGGCGCGAGCCCGCCGCCGCCCAATTTCCCAAAGGACAGCGCGCTTACGTTCGAGGTGCGGGTGCGGAAGGTCGTCCGCGGCGGGGCCGCGATGATGCAGCAGATGCAGGCGCAGCAGGCGCAGCAACAGCAGGCGCCGCAGCCTTAACCGATTCGCCGTCGACGACCGCTGCGCCTTCCTGCTCGGCGGCGGCGTGTTGCTTGCTAAGATCGATCAGCACCACTTTCAGGGTTGCCAGGATCGGGTCGGCGAAGAGCACGCCGAGGATGCCGAACAGGGCCCCCATCAACAGCTGCATCGCCAGGACCAGCGCCGGCGGCAGGTCGACCGTCCGCCGCGCGATGTAGGGCACGACCAGATAGCCATCGATGTTCTGGACGAAGAAATAGACGAAGATGGCGTAGACGCCCTGATGCGTGCCGGCGCTGAACCCGACCGCGACCATCAGCACGCCGCTGGTGATCGCGCCGATGTTCGGGATGAAGGCGAGCACGCCGGTCACAAGCCCGAGCAGGCCGGCCATGGGCACGCCGCCGATGGTCAGCATCATCCACGTGAAAATGCCTTCGAAGACCATGCCGACGATCCGCCCGAACAGCAGCCGGCGAAGCGTGAAGCCGACATGCTCGGCAATCCGGTAGAAGCCGGCGCGCGCCCGGAGCGGCAGCATCCAGGCAATCCCGCGGTCGTAGATGCGGGGCTCGGCGGCGAGGAAGATGCCGATGACGACCATGGCGATCGCGCTCGCGACCCCGCCGACCACGCTGCCGACGGCGCTGGTCAGCCGGCCGACCGAGCCGAGCAGCTCGGTGCCGATGTTGCTCGGCCTGCCCTGTGGCAATAGCCCAAGCGAATCGGCAAACTCCATCAGGCGATTGAATTGCGCGGTCACCACCACGCGCAGCGCCTCGAACTGGGCGCCGATGGTGGTGCCGGCGAAATAGACGACCCAGCCGAGGAAGCCGAAGCCGAGCACCAGGACCAGCAACAGCCGCCAGCCGCGAGGGATCGGCAGGGTGCGGCCAAGCAGGCGCACGCCGCCGTCGAGGAACACCGCGAAGATGGCGCCTCCGACGATCAGCAGAAGCGGCTGGCCGAGGAAAATGACCCCGACGATGGCCAGCGCCATGCCGAGCCAGACGGCGGCCTTGGCCATCTCGCGGCGGACGAAAGGATCGCGAAACTCCGCCGGACCGGGCCGCTCGACGTGCGGCTCGACGGTCGGCGGGGTGCGCGCCATCAGCTGTTCCGGAGCGACCGCCCGGCACGGCCGTGCCGAAGCGCCTCGATCCAGGTGAGCGGGTTCCACCAGACGGTCGATCCGTCGAGCGAGAAGGTGATGAATTCGGCGCGGCCGCCCAGATTCTCCCACGGCACCGGCCCGCCGAGGCCGCCCTGCCATTCGGGAACCCGACTGTCGGCCGAATCGTCGCGATTGTCGCCCATCAGCCAGACGTGGTCGGCGGGGACAGTGACCGGCCCGAAATTGTCTTCCGGCGATCGGCCAAGCTCGACCGTCTCGTACGTCCGGCCGTTGGGCAAGGTCTCGCGGACGACCGGGACCCGGCAAACCGCCTTGCCGTCGGGTCCCGGGACTCGGAAATCATACAGCGCCGGGTCGCCGCTCGAGCCGCACGGCGAGTTGATGTCGATCGGCACCATATCGGGCGCCAGCGGCTGGCGCTTGACCGCCTGGCCGTTGATGAACAGCTGCCCGTCGACCATCCGCAACGTATCGCCGGGGAGGCCGATGACGCGCTTGATATAGTCGCTGCGCTGGCCCGGCGGAGTGACGATCACGATGTCGCCACGCGCCGGCATCCGGCCGAACAGCCGGCCCGACAGCGGCGGAAGGACGTGGAAGCTGGGGCTGACCCACGACCAGCCATAGGGATATTTGCTCACCACCAGCCGGTCGCCAGTGAGCAGGCCCGGCATCATCGATTCCGACGGGATGTAGAAGGGCTTGGCGACCAGGCTGTGGAACGCCAGGACCGCGATCAGCACCCACAGCAGGCCCTTGATCTCGCGCCATAGCGCGGTGCCCTTGCTTTCGGCTTTCTCGGCGGGCGGCGCGGCCGGCGTGTCGGCGCTCGCCGCGCTGCCGGCTTCAGGAATGGTGTCGCTCAATCAAGGCTCCAGCTTGCGGGCGGCCAGGATCACGAAAGCCTGGGCCCAGGGGTGATCGTCGGTCATCGTCAGATGTATGTCGATGGCGTGGCCGTCCGGCGCAAGGGCGTCAAGCCGCGCCTTGGCACCGCCGGTGAGGTGTAGCGTCGGTGCTCCCGACGGGAGATTAACGACGCCGATGTCCTTCATGTAGACACCGCGCTTGAAGCCCGTGCCGACGGCTTTGGAGAAGGCTTCCTTGGCGGCGAAGCGCTTGGCGAGCGTGCCGGCGGCGGTGAACGGACGGCGTGCGGCCTTCGCCCGCTCGACGTCGGTGAAGACGCGGTTGAGGAACCTGTCGCCCCAGCGCTCGAGCGACTTCTGAATCCGCTCGATGTTGCACAGGTCCGAGCCGATGCCGAGGATCATGAATTCCTCTCCCCGCGGCGGGAGAGGGAAGGAGGCGCGAAGCGCCGGAAGGGTGAGGGGGTGTGAGGCTGCGGGGAATGCACCCCTCACCCTCCCACTGCTTCGCGAGCGGGTCCCTCCTCTCCCTCGAGGGGAGAGGGGCTTTCATCGCGCCTCATCCATCAGCGCGCGCATTCGGCGGACGCTGGCGTCGAGGCCGGTGAAGATCGCTTCGCCGATCAGGAAATGGCCGATGTTGAGCTCGGCGATCTGAGGGATGGCGGCGACGGGGATGACATTGTCGAAGGTCAGGCCATGGCCGGCATGCGGCTCGATGCCGTTCTTCACCGCGAGCGCGGCGCAGTCGGCGATCCGCTTGAGCTCGGCCGCGCGCTCGTCGCCTTCGAGCATGGGCGTAGCGGCCGGTGTGGAACTCGACCACCGGCGCTCTCAGCCGGACCGCCGCCGCGACCTGCGCTCGGTCGGCTCGATGAACAGGCTGACGCGGATGTTCGCCGCGCCCAGCCTGTCGACGTAATAGGCAAGATGATTGTGCTGGCCGGCGGCATCGAGGCCGCCCTCGGTTGTCCGCTCCTCGCGCCGCTCGGGGACGATGCAGGCGGCGTGCGGTTTGTGGCGGAGCGCGATCGCCGAGCATCTCCTCGGTCGCCGCCATCTCGAGGTTCAGCGGCAGGTCGACCGGCCATCAGCCGCTCGATATCACGGTCGGTGATGTGGCGGCGGTCCTCGCGCAGGTGCGCGGTGATCCCGTCGGCGCCGGCTTCGCGGCCATGAGGCCGCGCGGACGGGATCGGGATAGTCTGCGCCGCGCGCGTTCCGGATGGTCGCGACGTGGTCGATATTGACGCCGAGGCGGAGCATCGCTGGCTCAAGCCGCCGCGCGGCTCCCGGGCTTGGTGGCGGGGATTGCAGCAAGGTCCGCCGGAACCGCATCCGCTTCATAGGTCGGCACGTCGATGCGGATCAGGGGGAAGAACGGGACGCCGAGATCGGCGCTGCCCGACGAGCGGTCGACCAGCGCGGCTTCGGCAATCACCTCGCCGCCGGCGTCGAGAACGAACTCGATCGCCTCGCGCGATGAAAGGCCGGTGGTAACGACGTCCTCGACCATCAGCACCCTGGTGCCGCGGTCGAGGCGGAAGCCGCGGCGAAACTCGAACACGCCTTGCGGCCGCTCCAGGAACATCGCCGGCTTGCCGAGCGCCCGGCCCATTTCATGGCCGATGATCACGCCGCCCATCGCGGGGGAGACGACCACGTCGATGCGCTCACGGATTTGCGCCGGAAGCTTGGCCGCGAGCGCCTGCGCGAGCCGTTCGGCGCGCGCCGGGTCCATCAGGACGCGAGCGCATTGCAGATAGCGGGGGCTTCGAAGCCCGGACGACAGGATGAAATGCCCCTCCAGCAGGGCTTCGGCGGCGCGGAATTCGGCCAGGACTTGATCGTCGGTCATCATTTGCACTGGCCGTTTAGGCTGGCCGGCCCACCCCTTCAACATGCGCGCTTATTACATCGTGGACAGCCGCTTGAGGCTCCGAAAAGCCGCGCCTATAGAGCCTCGCAAATCGGGTGCGCATCCGCGTTGCCCGTTTCAGGCATGGCAAGGGTAGTGATGAGACTGACTGGATGGGCGATCGCCTTGGCCGCGGCCGGGCTTGCACCTGTGACCGCCGCGGCTCAGGCACCGGCGCCCGCCGCCAGTGCAACCGCCGCGACGCCGTCCGCCGGAACCGCGCAGGAACCGAACAAGCCCGACGCAGCGCAGCCGGCAATCGTCTATGGAAGCGTCGGCCACGCGATCCCGACGCCGGGCGTTGGCGAACCGGACGGCCGCAAGGGCGTCCAGATGCAGGTTACGCCGATCGGCGAGGAAGCCGCGTCGTTCCATAATTACTGGCTGCTCCCCTTGTGCGCGGTCATCAGTATCTTCGTCCTTGTCTTGCTGGTCTTCGCGCTGGTGAAGTTCCGTCGCGGCGCCAATCCGAACCCGTCGCGCAATTCGCACAACACGCTTGATCGAGGTGATCTGGACGCTGGCGCCGGTCCTCATCCTGGTCGCGATCGCCATCCCCTCGATCCGGCTGCTGCGCCATCAATATTCCCCGCCACCCGCGGACGTCACGGTCAAGGTCACCGGCCACCAATGGTACTGGTCCTATGAGCTGCCCGATTATGGGGTGAGTTTCGACAGCTACATGCTGAAGGAAGCGAACGATCCGACGCGTCAGGCCAACCAGCGTGCCCGCGACGATCGCGACGGCCCACCGCTGCTCGCGGTCGACAACCGGCTGGTCATCCCGCAGGGCAAGGTCGTGAAGTTCATCGTGACCGCCGACGATGTAATCCACAGCTTCGCGATGCCCGCCTTCTGGATCAAGCAGGACGCCAATCCCGGCCAGCTCCACGAGACCTGGGCCAAGGTCGATCGGCCGGGTGTCTATTTCGGCCAGTGCTCGGAGCTTTGCGGCGCTCGCCACGGCTTCATGCCGATCGCGATCGAGGTGGTTCCGCAGGCGCAGTTCGCGCAGTGGGTCGGGCAGAACGGTGGCCATGCGCCTGGCGTACAACCAGCCGCTGCGGCGGCGCCTGCTGCGCCGACCAACGCCGATGGCAATGCAAGGCCCGCGCCCGCCGCCGCCGGAACGACCAGCCAACAGCCCGCGACCAACCAGGCCGCGAGCGCACAGAATTAAGCGAGAAGAGTTCGTCAATGAGCACCACCGCCGCGTCCCTGCCCCTCACTCCGCACGAAACTCATGACGCGCATCATGAGACGGACCACAAGCCGGGCTTTTTTGTCCGCTGGTTCATGTCGACCAACCACAAGGACATCGGCACGCTTTACCTGCTGTTCGCGATCGTCGCGGGGATCATCGGCGGCGCCATCTCGGGAATCATGCGCTGGGAATTGATGGAGCCCGGAATCCAGGTGCTCAACCGTGCGTGGCCGATCGGCGCGGGCACGGCGAACTTCGACGAATGGACTCATCACTGGAACGTGCTGATCACCGCGCACGGCCTGATCATGATCTTCTTCATGGTCATGCCGGCGATGATCGGCGGGTTCGGCAACTGGTTCGTGCCGCTGATGATCGGCGCCCCCGACATGGCCTTCCCGCGCATGAACAATATCAGCTTCTGGCTGCTGGTCCCGGCGTTCCTGCTGCTACTCGGCTCGACCCTGGTCAGCGGCGGCACCGGCCTAGGCGCGGGAACCGGGTGGACGATCTATGCGCCGCTCTCGACCTCGGGCTCATCCGGGCCGGCGGTCGACATGGCGATCTTCTCGCTCCACCTTGCCGGCGCCAGCTCGATCCTCGGCGCGATCAACTTCATCACCACCATCTTCAACATGCGCGCGCCGGGCATGACCCTGCACAAGATGCCGCTGTTCGTGTGGTCGATCCTGGTCACCGTGTTCCTGCTGCTGCTCGCGCTTCCGGTGCTGGCCGGCGCGATCACCATGCTGCTCACCGACCGCAACTTCGGGACGACCTTCTTCGACGCGTCGGGCGGCGGCAACGTCGTCCTGTTCCAGCATTTGTTCTGGTTCTTCGGCCACCCCGAAGTCTACATCATGATCCTGCCGGCGTTCGGCATGGTCAGCCAGATCGTCGCGACGTTCAGCCGCAAGCCGGTCTTCGGTTATCTCGGCATGGCCTATGCGATGGTTTCCATCGGGGTGATCGGCTTCGTCGTCTGGGCGCACCACATGTTCACCACCGGCATGAGCGTCGATGAAAAGATGTACTTCACGGCCGCGACGATGATCATCGCGGTGCCGACCGGCGTGAAGATTTTCAGCTGGATCGCGACCATGTGGGGCGGCTCGATCACCTTCGAGACGCCGATGCTGTGGGCGATCGGCTTCATCTTCCTGTTCACGGTCGGCGGCGTGACCGGAGTCGTGCTCGCCAATGGCGGCGTCGATAATTACATGCACGACACCTATTACGTCGTCGCGCACTTCCACTACGTGCTGAGCCTTGGCGCAGTGTTCGGGATCTTCGGCGGGTTCTACTACTGGTTCCCGAAGATGAGCGGCCGCATGTACAATGAGCTGCTCGGCAAGATGCACTTCTTCCTGATGTTCATCGGGGTGAACGTGATCTTCTTCCCGATGCACTTCCTCGGGCTCGACGGAATGCCGCGGCGCATCCCCGACTATACGCCCGCCTTCACCTACTGGAATCAGGTCGCGACCTACGGCTACATGATCACCATCGCGGGCGTGGCGATTTTCTTCGTCAACATCATCTGGTCACTTGCCGCGGGCAAGAAAGCGCCCGCCAATCCGTGGGGCGAGGGCGCCACGACCCTGGAGTGGACCTTGTCGAGCCCGCCACCCTTCCACCAATATTCGACGCTGCCGACGATCGACTAGCCGGCATCCTCGCTCGAAACAAGTGAAGGCTCCGGGAAACCGGGGCCTTCTTTGTCTGTCCAGCAGCCCTGCGGACTTTTGCTCGCGCAAATGATATGGGCGCACGCTTCAGCTGAACGGGAGGGATGTCGTGCCTCAATTTGTCATCGAAAGAGAGATGCCGGGTGCCGGGTCGCTTGGCGCCGACGATCTCAAGCTCGCCTCGCAGACGTCCTGCTCGGTGCTTCGCGATCTTGGTCCGCAAATCCAGTGGGTCCACAGCTATGTGACCGACAACAAGCTCTATTGTCTCTACCGCGCACCGAACGAGGATATCATCCGCGAGCATGCGCAGCGGGGTGGTTTCCCGGTGAACAAGATTTCGCAGGTCCGGACGACGATCGACCCGACCACGGCCGAATAGCGCGGGCGTCAGTCCGCGCATGACCCACGTCTTCGTTTCTTATGCGAGGCCCGACGAGCCGCTTGCCTGCCAGGTGGCCGGTGAGCTGCGCGAGGCTGGCTATGAGGTTTGGCGCGACGACGAGTTGCCCGCGCACCGGGCTTATGCCGACGTAATCGAGGAGAGGATTGCCGGCGCCGCGGCAGTCGTGGTCCTGTGGTCGGCCGAGGCTGCGAAGTCCCACTGGGTGAGGGCGGAGGCGGATTCGGCACGAACGCGCGCGACGCTGGTGCAGGCGACACTCGACGGCACCATTCCGCCGCTGCCGTTCAACCAAATACAATGTGCAGACCTTGGAGGCTGGAGCGCAAAGGCGAGCGGTCCCGGTTGGCAAAAGTTACTGGCGAGCGTTTCCGCATTGGCGGGAGCGCCGCCTGCCGAATCAGCCAAGCGGGAATCGACGCGCGACATCTCGATCTGCGTGCTGCCGTTCCAGAATATGAGCGGGGATGTCGAGCAGGAATATTTCAGCGATGGGATCAGCGAGGACATCACCACGGACTTGTCGAAGGTGTCCGCACTAGAGGTGATCGCACGCAACACCGCCTTCACCTTCAAGGGGCAGTCGGTCAACGTCTGCGAAGTGGCGCGGAAGCTGGGTGTCAGCCACGTGCTCGAAGGCAGTGTGCGCAAGGTCGCCAACCGGGTGCGGATTACCGCCCAGCTGATCGACGGCTGCACCGGGGGCCATCTCTGGGCGGAGCGCTACGACCGCGATCTCACCGACATCTTCACGATCCAGGACGAGATCACCAAGGAAATTGTCCGGGCGCTCAGGCTAAAGCTCCTGCCCGCGGAAAAGAAGGCGATTGAACAGCGCGGCACCAGCAATGCCGAGTCGTACAATCTCTATCTGCTGGCGCGGCAATATTGGGTCACGGGAAACTACGGCGACATGCGCCGCGAGGAGCGAGTCATGCGCATTTGCAGCCGCGCGGTCGAGTTGGATCCTCAATATGCGCAGGCTTGGGCATTGCTGGCGATCGCCCAGTCAAGCCTTTGCTACAGCTTCGCCCAGCAGGTCGATGATGGCTATGTCGCCGCCCATACCGCCTTGGCGATCAATCCCAACATCGCCGAAGCCCACTTGCCGATGTTGAAGCGGTTCCAGCAGCGCGGCCAATTGGACGCGGCGGCGCGCGAAATGGAGGCGGCGATCCGGCTTGGCCCGAACTCCTGGGAGGTGAACAAGGAAGCGGGACGTTTCTATCTGGACAAGCGCGACGTCGCGACCGCTGCGCGCTTCTACGAGAAAGCGGTTGAGCTGATGGAGACCGATTTCCACGCCTGGGCGATGCTTTCGACCTGCTATCACGCGCTCGGCGAGACCGCCAAGCTGCGCGAATCGAGGCAAAGAATGGTCTCGGAATCGCAGCTCGCGGTTCAGCAGGATCCGTCGAACGGGGCTGCCTTGGGCATTCTCGCCGGCGGCTACGCCGCGATGGGTGACAAGGAAAAGACGCGCGAGTGGATCAACCGGGCGCTGCTCGTCGACCCTGACAATCTCAGCATGCGCTACAATTTCGCGTGCGTGCTCGCAGTCATGGGCGACAAGGACGCGGCGCTGAAGATGCTGCAAGGCGTTTTGTCGATTTGCGGCGCCTATCAACTGAGGATTGCCGAAATTGATACTGATTTCGACAAGATTCGCGATGACCCCCGGTTTCAAGCCGTGATGGCGAAGGCAAGAAAGCGGTTCACGGCCGACGATCCCGCCGCCACTATTTAACCCGCGTCACCTTGACGATCTTGATCTGCGGCTCGAGCATCTGGCCCTTCATCGCCGCCGTGCCCTTGGTCGGTGATACGGATGATTCGAAAATCTTTCTCACGACATCCATGCCTTCGGTGACGTGACCGAAGGCCGCGAAGCCGCTCGCGTCGCCGCCGGGGCCGTTCGCATCGAGGCCGGGCATGTCCGAGACGAGGATGAAGAAATCTGACTTCGCGGTTCCTGCGCCCGCATTGGCCATAGAGATCGCACCGGCGACATTGTGCAGGCCGGTCTGGCTGGTCGGTTCGTGGGTGATCGGTGGATAGAGCTTGCGCGCATCGGTGGTGATCCCACCCTGGATCAAACCGCCATCGCCAACGTGCATCGCGCGGTAGAAATTCTGGCCGTCGAGGCGGTGGCTGTCGACATAATGGAGGAAATTGGCGGTGGTGATCGGCGCTCGGCCGCGATCGAGGGCGACGACGATACGGCCAAGGCTGGTGTCGATGGCGACGGGAACCAAGTCGTCTTGCGGTGCCGGAGTTTGGATAGCGGGCGCCGCTTGCCCGACCGCGGGAGCGGCTAGTGTGGCAAGCAGGGCGGCGGCGAAGAGTTCGGTGCTTCATTCCCGGACGCATAGCAAAGCCTTCATGAACATCGCCAGCCAGCAGGTCTCGCGGGCTTTTCCTCTTCGGGCCAAGCCCTTATAGGCGCCGCCAATGCCCGCCATCGAGATGACGAGTCCAGCCGCCCTGCCGGCCGACTGGCGCGATTTCCTCGCGCTGACGAAGCCGCGCGTCATGAGCCTGGTGGTGTTCACCGGCCTGTGCGGGCTGCTCGTCGCTCCGGTCGAACTCCCGGCTGTGCTCGGATTTACCGCCATCCTCTGCATCGCGCTTGGCGCGGGGGCCTGCGGCGCGCTCAACCAATGGTATGAGGTCGAGGTCGACGCGAAGATGCGGCGAACCGCCAAGCGCCCGCTTCCCGACGGACGGATGGATCCTCAGTCAGCGCTCCATTTCGGCGTCGGGCTGGGCGTTTTCTCCGTCGTGCTCATGGGACTTGCGACCAACTGGCTGGCGGCGGTGCTGCTCGCCGTCTCGATCCTGTTCTACGTGCTGGTCTACACCGTGTGGCTGAAGCCGCGGACGGCGCAGAATATCGTGATCGGCGGGGCGGCCGGCGCGTTTCCGCCGCTGATCGGCTGGGTCGCTGCGACTGGCCATGTCGCCGCCCTACCGCTGCTGCTGTTCGCGATCATCTTCCTGTGGACGCCCCCGCATTTCTGGGCGCTGTCGCTGTTCGTGCGCTCCGATTACGCCGCCGCCGGAATCCCGATGTTGCCGGTGGTTGCCGGTCCCGAGACGAACTCGCCGTCAGATCTTTCTCTACACGTTGCCGATGGCGGTAGCGGCCGTAGCGCCCTGGCCGCTTGGCCTCGCCGGAGCCATTTACGGCATCAGCGCCGCGGTGCTGAGCTTCGTCTTTCTGGTGTTGGCTGCGCGGGTCGCGGCCAATCGAGCGACCGACCCGAGCGGGATGGATGCGGAAAAGCATCTGTTTGCTTTCTCGGTCTTCTATCTCTTCGCGCTGTTCGCGATCCTTGTCGCCGACCGGTTTCTCCCATGGTGAGGGCCGAGGAAGAGGTCATCCGCAAGCGCCAGCGCGACCGCGCGCGGGTGATGGCGCTGCTGCTCGCCGCGTTCGTCGTCCTCATGTTTTTCATCACGATTGCCAAGACGGGGATGAACTGGTGAGCGCGACCGCAACCGAACGCCGGAACGGCAAGACCGCGCTCATCATGGTCGCCATCGTCGCGGCGATGGTTGGCTTGGCCTTTGCCTCGTCGCCGCTGTACCGCGCCTTTTGCGAGGCGACGGGCTTCGGCGGCACGACCTTGCGCGCGGACAAGGCGCCGGGAGCGGTGGCCGGCCAAGTCGGGGT
>CAVVKB010000016.1:0-16392 GCA_963748685.1 uncultured Pseudomonadota bacterium
ATGAAGCGCGACCGGGCTCCATGACCAGGGGTGTCCCGGTTTGGTTTCGTCACGGCAAATTCGCCAGCGGTGGGAATCACCGCGATGGTGTTTCCATTTTCCTGCAACAGTGGCAGCGGCTTCCTTTCACGCTGCGCGCTTAACACAGTCACGTTTAACACGACCGGCACCTTGGTTCCGCTCTTCGGCAAAAAGACCTCGCCATCCAGCGCCACTGTGCCGAGCACGTTTTTTGTGGAGACATGCAATTTAAGGTCGGCGCGTTTGAGCGTGTAGCTGTTCGGCGGCGGCTCCAGAGTTGTTTCACGGACTTGCTGGCCAGGTCAACCAGCCGGTTGTATTCCGCCAGAGGCAGAGTCACATTGCCGCTATTGGGCAGAGGCAGCTTTGGTGATCTCTGAAAATTTGCGCTCAGAAGCAGAGGCGCACAGAGCAAACATCACCACGAACGCGATCAGATTTTTCAGGCTTTTCATTTTTTGCCTTCTTTCTTTTCTTTCTGGTAGGTCAGGTCGATTTCGGGGGCATGGTTTTCCGCGGTGAGTTCAGCCACCAGATAAACGCCAGGGCCAAAGCTTGGGAATGACACCGCAACGGGAAGCGAGCGCGAGGTGCGTCCACCGGAAGTTCTGTTGCGATATTCGTCCACTAAAGCAGCGTGCTGGCGCGCGTCTTTATCTTGAGCGACTCATTTGCCGAGACCGGCTTTGCTGTAGCAGATTCTGGGGGACCTTCCTTCGGATTCAGCGCGGGTGACAAAGGCTGGGCGTAAGCTTCCATGCGGAAAGCGCCCGGCTCCGGCGTCACGCGGAACTGCGGCGAGTGATAAAACTCCACCCCGGTGCGCGAGATGGCGATTCGACCGGTCGGCAGCGTGGGTTTGGGCCTTTCCCTTGTCGCTCCACGGGGCTTGCCTGCTCAGATACATCACCTGCACGGCAAACGCTTGTGACTCATAGGCGCGGGTTTTTTCCAGCGGCAGCAGCAGGCTGTGATCATCGGCTTCGCCGAGCAGCCAGGAACTCCGTTCAGCGTTGCGCTCCATACCACGGAATCGGGCGGTAGCTTGATGGCAAGAAAATTCTTGTGATTGTTGCGGACAGCGTAGCTGGCCTGCACCAGGGTCTTCCCTTCACTGCTCATCAGCACCTTGTAGCGTGCCTCTTCAATGTTGGCCAGCAGGACCGCCTGTTGCTCATCGCGGGCGCGCGGCGCTGGATCGCGGTCCTGAGCAGCACCAACGCGAAAATAAGGATTGCCAGGGAAAGCGGCACCAGCAGCGCGATCAGCATGGCAAAGCCCCCCTCCGCCGGTTCGTCTTGCCCCAGCCTAGCCCATTCTGCGGGATTCACAACTGCGCGCCATCGTCGTGAAATATTCGCCGTGCCGCTGACTGCGCGGCCGCAGTCCGAGATCTTGGCGGTCCAAGCTCGAATCGATGCTCGCCGCCCCAGGTCACCGCCGGGCCCGCGCTATTGGTCGGGCGTCGCAAATCCATTTCGAGCGAGGGCAACGCACCATGGCCAACACGGCGGACAGCATCCTGAAGCGCATCAATGACGGAGAGCTCGACTGGGTCGACCTCCGGTTCACCGATCCCAAAGGCAAGTGGCAGCACCTCACCATGTGTCTCACGGCGTGATCGACGACGACATGCTGACCGACGGCTTCATGTTCGACGGCAGCTCGATCGCGGGGTGGAAGGCGATCGACAAGTCCGACATGATCCTGAAGCCGGACCTCGACGCTGCCTACATCGATCCGTTCAGCGCAACGCCGATGATGGTCCTGTTCTGCAATGTCGTCGAACCTTCGACCGGCGAGCTTTACGGCCGCGACCCCCGCTCCACCGCAACCCGAGCCGAAGCCTATCTCAAGCAAACTGGCATCGGCGACACGGTTTTCGTTCGGCCCGGAAGCCGAATTCTTCATGTTCGACGACGTCCGCTTCGAGGATACCTACAACGCCAGCGGCTACAAGATCGACGACATCGAGCTTCCGACCAACACGATGCGCGAATATGAGGGCGGCAACCTCGCGCACCGGCCGCGCGCCAAGGGCGGCTACTTCCCTGTGGCGCCCTGTCGACAGTGCCGAGCGACATCCGCGGCGAGATGGTTTCAACCATGCTCGAGATGGGTTTGCCGATGGACAAGCACCATCACGAGGTCGCGGCTTCGCAGCACGAGCTCGGGCTGACCTATGGCGGGCTCGTCGAGACCGCGGACCGCATGCAGATCTACAAATATGTCGTCCACATGGTCGCCCACGCTTATGGGAAAACAGCCACCTTCATGCCCAAGCCGATCGCGAGGGATAATGGCAGCGGCATGCACACCCACATGTCGATCTGGAAGGGCGGCAAGCCGTTGTTCGCCGGCAACGGCTACGCCGGGCTCAGCGAAATGGCGCTGTACTTCATCGGCGGCGTCATCAAGCATGCGCGGGCGCTGAACGCGTTCACCAATCCGACGACCAACAGCTACAAAAGGCTGGTCCCGGGCTTCGAAGCGCCCGTGCTGCTCGCTTATTCCAGCCGCAACCGGTCGGCCTCATGCCGGATCCCGTATGGCGCGGGCGAGAAGGCAAAGCGGGTCGAATTCCGTTTCCCGACGCGATGGCCAATCCCTATCTCGCGTACTCGGCGATGCTGATGGCCGGCCTCGACGGCATCCAGAACCGCCTCCACCCGGGCGAGCCGATGGACAAGAATTTGTACGACCTGCCGCCGCAGGAGCTGGTCAACGTGCCCACCGTCTGCGGATCGCTCCGCGAGGCATTCGTTTCACTCCAGAACGACCGCGCCTTCCTCACGCGCGGCGACGTGTTCAGCGACGACCAGATCGACAGCTACATCGACCTTAAATGGGAGGAAGTGATGCGCTGGGAGACCACGCCCAGCCCGGTCGAATTCGACATGTATTATTCCTCCTGATTTCGGAGTAAGCTGCTCCTTTCGGGACGCCGGTGGAGGGAACCCTGCCACCTTCCCTTTCCCTCCATCGGCATCATCTCCCTGTCATCGCGCGGGATTCTGCAGCGCGCGGCAATAGTGCACGATTCCGTAACCAAGGCCGACGCATAATCAGCCTCCGCGCGGTTCACGGAGTATCGTATGAACATCAGGGCCAAGATCTTTGGCGGCGTTTCGGCGGCCGAAGAGTCCCTTTGAAGGCCAAACGTGCCAAGGGGGCGAAGGCGGTGTCGCTCGATAGCGTCAAGGTGGCGCGCGAAACAGCCGGACCAGCAACGACCGCGGCGAAGATCGCCATCGCCTGACAGATGAACGCGCTACCGTCACCTACAAGGCAAGCAGATCGAGGTCGAGCTCATTAACCTCTCAGGCGGCGGCGCCATGGTCTCCACGGGGTTCATGCCGAATATCTGGGATCACGTGCTCCTCCACCTTGGCACTCACGGGACGATCGAATGCGCCGTCCGCTGGATCCGCAACGATCGCGTCGGCCTGGAATTCGCGCATGAAACGCGGCTCGATGGAACGTCGGACCAGGTAGCGATCGTGCTTCGCCACGTGATTGAAAAAACCTTCTCGCATATCTCGTTCGCGCAAGCGGAAGCGACGGAGCTCACCCCGGTCGTAGAGCCTCGGACTAGCGAACACCGCGATGCGCCCCGTCACCCACTGATCTGGAACGGAACGCTTCACCACGATTACCAGAGCGACGCCGTGCGCATCCGCAATATCTCGGAAACCGGGGCGATGATCGAGATCGCCGCCAAGGTTCGCGTCGGCGCCGAGCCATTGCTCGACCTGGGCGAGGCAGCTTCGCTTTCAGCAACCGTTGAGTGGGCCGTCGGCGACCAGGTCGGCCTGCGCTTCCACTCCCCTTTCGATATAAATCTTCTTGCCGACACGCGGCCCCCGTGGCGTCGAACAACTGGACTCCGCCAGGCTATCTCAAGGGAACTCAGGCGAGCAGGATCGCTGGGGCCGACTCAACCTCGCCCAGTTGCACGACCAGCTCGAAGGCTTCCTCCGCCACTAATCGCTGCGCGCGTAGACGACCCCGGCCTCGTCGCTGGCGATCCGGCGCCACCCGGCCCGATCGAGCAAGTCGACCAGCCGCTTGCTGTTGCTCGGGACGATTGCCCAGCGGATGTTCCATTTCTCAACTGCTCGATTGAATTCGGCGGCGTCGCCCTGCCCGATCCGGGAAAAGCCCAGCACAAGCTCGTCACCGTACATATCGCCGCGCCCATCGATGTAAGGGCGGATGCCGGACAGAATTAGCGGGCCGCCCATCGAATAGCCATTGAGGACTGGCTGGGAGCGAAGCTTTGGCGGTACGGCGGCAATCAACTTCCAGGGATTGGTTTCGCTTTCGGCGGGCACCAGCGGCATCGCCGCGCGAACACCGATCAACAATATTGCAAGCGCGCCCACTAGCCATGCCGGCGAGGTTTCGCTTGCCTGGTGCTGACCGCTTCGAGCGAAGCCCTGCGGCAGGATTGTCGCCGCAAGGATCGCAAACATGGCCTGGTGGCGAACCTGCAACAACGCGAGGCCAAGCACGGCCGCGAGCAGCAGCCACCGCGCCCAAGACAACCGCGGCCGTTTGTCCAGGCGATCAAAGCGAGCGTGATCGCAAGAACGGCGAAAAAGAACGGCGTCACGCGTGGATTGGACGGTTTCCATTCGTCGATCAGTGGCAGCATCTGGAGCTGGGTGAAGCGGAGCGGGTGAAAGACTCCCTCGATCCCGTTGGCGTTGATAAAGACAGCCGCGGCACAGGCGATGCCGAAGATCAGCCACTGCTTCAGCGCCCGCGCCCTATCGTCAGACTTCCACCAGCGCCTCGAACCCGAACGCGGCGGCGATCGCGAGGCCGAACACAAAGCCCCCATGCATATTGGCCCAGAGAGTCATCAGCAGGGCCGCGACGAGCGGTGGCGCTCGGCCTTGCTCGCGGGCCCTGAGCATCAGCCACGTCCACAAGGCCAGCAGCGGCCACGTCAGCACATGCGGGCGGGCGGACAGCATTGGGATCAGCGCGAAATCCATCGCCACGATCGGCAGCAACGCAACCCGGACCCAGCGCCTCGCATTGAGATAGACCACGGCGTGAAGTGCGATCAGCGCGGCGGTGACCAGCGCCGCGACCCCGCTATAGCCGGCGAGCCGGTAAGCCGAGGCATAAAGGACCTCGGACAGCCATTCGATCGGCATCCATGGCTTCCCCGCCCAGGTGAAAGAGAACGGGTCGGTGTGCGGGATTGCGTGGTGCTGGAGGATCCACCGCCCGGTCGCGATGTGCCAGCTGACGTCGCCGTCGTTGAAGATCGTCTGCGAGCTGCCCAGCACCGCCGGGATCAGCAGTACGGCCACGAACAATGGAAGGATGGACGCGCGCTCGGCGCTGGCGGCCTTGGCTTCCGCCATCAGTCTTCCTCGATCCGGCTACTCGTTCTCGTCTCGCGCATCCGGACGTAGGCGATGAGCGAGCAGGCCGCGAGCGCGGAAATGTAGACGTAGAACCAGCGCTCGTGGCCGATGTTCTTGAACCACAAGGCGAGATATTCCGCGGTACCGCCGAAGAGAGCGTTGGCGATCGCGTAAGGCAGTGCGACGCCAAGAGCGCGGATGTCAGCCGGGAACATCTCGGCCTTGATGATCGCGTTGATCGACGTGTAGCCGGTGACGATCACCAGCGTCGCCATCACCAGCGCGAACGCGGTCATCGGGTCGTGCGTCCGCTCGAACCCGGCGAAGATCGGGTAAGTGAACAACGTCGCGCCGATGCCGAAGAAAATCATCATCGGGCGGCGTCCGACGCGATCGGAAATTCGCCCGGCCAGCGGCTGAAGGAACAGCATGACGGTGAGCGCGATCGTCATGATCCGCGATGCGGCCGCGCGGTCGAACCCGCTGGTATTGGCGAGGAACTTCTGGAGGTAGATGGTATAGGCGTAGAAGGCCGCGGTTCCGCCCGCCGTCAGCGCCAGTACGAGCAGCACTTCGCGCGGATGATCGCGGAAGAGCGCGCCAATGGTCGACCGGCGGCGGTCAGCCTTCGCGGCGACCTTTTCGTAGCTGAGAGTCTCGTCGAGATGGCGGCGGATGAAGTAGACGCCGATGGCGAGCAGCGCACCCGCGGCAAAGCCGATGCGCCAGCCCCAGGCCTGCATCGCGGCCTCGCCGATCGTCGCCTGAAGAACAATCAGCAGAGCGAGCGCGGTCAACTGGCCACCGATGATCGTCACATATTGGAAGCTCGACCAGAAACCGCGCCGTTCGCGGTCCGCCATTTCGGACAGATAGGTCGCGCTCGACCCATATTCGCCGCCGAGGCTCAGCCCCTGGATGATCCGTGCCGCGACCAGAATCGCGGGCGAAAGCACGCCGGCGCTGGCGTAGCCGGGCGCCACCGCGATCAGCAACGATCCCACGCACATCAACGAGACCGACAGCATCAGCCCCGCCTTGCGCCCCCGGCGATCGGCATAGACCCCCATCGCCCACGCCCCGACCGGCCGCATCACGAAGCCGACCGCGAAGATCGCCGCCGTGTTCAGCAGCTGCGCAGTGGTGTCGCCCTTGGGAAAGAAGACCGGCGCGAAATACAGCGCGAAAGCCGAGTAGACGTACCAGTCGAACCACTCGACCAGGTTTCCCGCCGAGCCGCCGATGATGTTGCGCAAGCGGCGTTGCGGGCTGTGCGCCGCTGCCGGCTCAGCCACGCGCGACGCTGCGCGCCCGTTCGGCCGCGCCGCTGCCGTAGATCGCATAGAGGACGA
This sequence comes from uncultured Pseudomonadota bacterium, assembly GCA_963748685.1. Classification (GTDB taxonomy): domain Bacteria; phylum Pseudomonadota; class Alphaproteobacteria; order Sphingomonadales; family Sphingomonadaceae; genus Sphingomicrobium. Next base: position 6,758 of record CAVVKB010000016.1, read on the forward strand.
GCCCGATCACCTGCGCCGCCAGGAAGAACAATTGGGTGCGGTTGGGCAGGCTGATGAAGAGGTAGAGGCAGCCGAGGATCCCGAACCAGCCGACGAACAGCGCGGCCGGCGCGCGGAACTTGCGCTCGCGCATTGGGCTCCCGGCGGCGAAGCACGAGCATCGCCGCGCAGACCGCGACGAACGCGGCGAGCGTGCCGGCATTCGCCAGCGCCGCGATCTTGTCGAGCGGAATCAGGCCGGCGAAGACCGAGGTTACGACCGCGGTAAAGATGGTGATCCGGACCGGCGTCCCGCGGCTCGACACCCGCGCCAGGCTGTTCGGCAGCAGGCCGTCGCGGGCCACGGTGAAGAAGATCCGGCTCTGGCCGTAGAAGAAGGCCAGGATCACGGTCGGCAGCGCGACGACCGCCGATATGCCGAGCACTCGGGCCGCCCACGGCTTGCCGATCTCGCGCAGGATCAGCGCCAGCGGCTCCGGGCTGTTGGCGAACCCCGAATAGACGACCGCCCCGATCGAAACCGCCGCGATGATCATGTAGATGCAAGACGCAGACGGCCATCGATCCGACGATGCCGATCGCGAGATCGCGGCTCGGGTTCTTTGCCTCCTCGGCGGCGGTCGCGATGGCATCGAAGCCGTAGAAAGCGAAAAAGATGATCGCGGCCGCGGCCATCACGCCGACTTCGCTGCCGGATGCGCCGCTCTTCGGGAAGCCGAATGGCATGAACGGATGGAAATGCTCGGCATTGAACGCCGGCAAGGCGACCGCGATGAACAAGCCAACGCGGCCAATTTGATGACCACCAGGATGGCGTTGAGCGTCGCGCTCTCGCGGGTGCCCGCCATCAGCAGGCCCGCGACCACCCAGATGATGAAGATCGCCGGCAGGTTGAGGACGCCGCCAAGCTGAGGCCCTTGGATAAGTGAATTGGGCAGCCCCATGCCGACCGATTCAGGAACCCGGCCGCATAGCCCGACCAGCCGACCGCCACAGCGCTGACGACCAACGTATATTCGAGGATCAGCGCGACCCCGATCATCCAGGCGATCAGCTCGCCGAAGACGACGTAGCAGTAGGTATAGGCCGAGCCCGACGCCGGGATCATCGTCGCGACCTCGGCATAAGCGAGCGCGGCGCAAGCGCAGATGATGCCGGCAATCGCGAAGGACAGGATCACCGCCGGCCCGGCCTTGCCTGCGCCGACACCGATCAGCGTCAGGATGCCCGTGCCGACAATCGCGCCGACGCCGAGCGCGACGAGATGCGGCCAGGAGAGGGACTGCTTGAGGCGATGCTCCTCGGGCATATCCTCGCGCGCGACGACCTGCTTGCGGACGTTCCAGTTCTTCATGCTCGCGATCCCCTGCCGTCATTGCCAAGCCTAGCGAAGCGAACCAGCCGCGCAACTGGATTGCCGTGACGCTCCGCCGCTCGCAAGGACTGGAAAGCTCGTCAACTGTTGGCGAGGTTGTCACCCTGACTGGGTGAAATCGGGGGGTCTTCCACTTCCTCCACTTCGTAACCTTGCGGGCGACGGCTGCAGAGGGAAACCGGGGCGCCGAGGGTAACAATATTCGCTCGGCCGAGGGTGACAGCGAGGGTAACGCCTGGACCGGCGACCGCGTCGACATTGGCGATGCGAAAGAGCCTGCTCGAAATGCGCGCCTCGCCAGTATTCCACGCATGAGGGACTGTAGGACAGCGTTTTAGCTAATGTCCGCTTCCGACCCATTGCTGTCATTAGCTTACGTCCTAATGTCGACCGCCTCATCGAATCGAACCGTGCCGGTCGGCTTTCGGGCTTCGTCCACGAATTCTATTCGGTGGCTGCGAGTAAGATGCCCATGCAGAACAGTGTCGGCAGCCATGACTTGAGCCTCCTTGACCGCGTGGGCTCGGGCGGCTTCGTCATCGGCAAGCTCCACGCCTTCGTCGTCCATTGTCACGTCGTCATTGAAGAGGTTGAAATAGTAGAGGGGCATTTGGAGCTTTTCGCCGAAAACTGCCTCATTTCCCATAACCTACAGCAATGGACCAGTCCTCCCCGTGTCCGCTTTCCACCCATTCCTGCCACTAGGCTAATGTCTGCTTTCGACCCATTCCTGCCATTAGCGGCGGCGTACCGCTGGCTTGTCGAATGAACGTAACGAGTGTCTAGCGACACCAGCAGCGGGGAGGCTCCGACAATGACCCGAGAATCCGAAGCGCTGCGGTTCCGCACTCCGGTAGTCGTCAGAGCGATCGTCGTGGGGCTTCTCGTCGGCATGATCCCGGCAAATGTCTGGCTCATTTTCCTCGTCGCGCTGAAGCTTCCTGTGCCCGCCGCGGTCGCTGCTGAATTGCTGTTCTTGGCGATTTACGTCTGGTGGGCGCGGGGCGGCGGGCCGCCGGCGCAGCTTCAGCGCGTTCGCGCCGATTATTTTCGCGCGCGGCGGCTATCGGCGCGGCAATGGACATGGGGCCTGGTCGCGGCGATCAGCTTCGCGGTGGCGGTTCACGCGGCGATCACATTGCTGTTTCGCTTCGTCCCTTACCCTGCTGCCGCGTTCCGTCAGGGCTATGACCTCTCCTTCATACCGACGCGACAGCTCCAGTATCTTACCTGCGTCGTCTCGGCCTTGTCGGCGGGCGTCGTGCGAAGAGATCGGCTTTCGCGGCTACATGCAGCGGCCGATCGAGCAGCGGCATGGCGCGATCGTCGCGATCATCGTCTCGTCGGTGCTGTTCACGATTCTGCATCTGACCAAGGGGTGGGCCCTGCTTGGAATGGTGCCGATCGTCTTTGGCGCCGGCCTCATCCTCGGGTCGCTCGCCCGGGCGTCCGGCACCTTATGGTTCGGGATTCTCGGCCACTGGATCATGGACATCGGGCTGTTCCTGTTCTGGTGGACCCAAGTCGCCGGCACCTTCAGCCAGCGGCCGATCGGCGAGACTGGAATTGATAGCGCCTTCATCTGGGAAGCCGGCATCTTCTGCGCGGAACTCCTCGTTGTGATTGCTGCGATAATGAGGCTGCTCAAACTGCGTGACGAAGGACCATCGCCGTCGCTCTCACTCGCCGCAGCCACTGTCTGAGCGCACACGCGGGAATTGTCTGCTTTCCACCGAAACTTGCCGCGACAGCTTCCGACCCATTGCGGGCATTACGCAGCCTATCGCCGCCGAAGGTCCCACAACCCGCGCGCCGCCAGCATCGCGGAGAAAAGCGCCGTCACCGCGAGCGCAAACAAGATCCAGACGAAGAGGAAGCCCCCGGCGGACTTCGCGATCGCGCCTCCGACCCCTGCGCCCTTCATGTGGATGATCGGAACGACCAGTGCGATCAGCGACTCGATGAGGATGATGACGAGCCCCGATCGCCGGTCGATCAGCAACAGCGTTGCGTAGAGCCAGACCGCCAGGATCGGCACGATGATGAGGTCGAAAAGGGTTCCCGGCTCCATCCCCCGGACGATGTCGTCCGTCATGTGAATGGTCATGAGGAGGATCGAGAGCAACGACCCAATTATCAGGATGACGTTTCGTCTCATTCCTCGAGCCCCGTTGCCCTCGCCTGTAGCCCGTCGCCGCTTGCTATTGGCTCCGCAGGCAGGCTCGTGCCGGCTGCCTCGATCTCAGCGGCTGTCCCAACGCCACTCTCGCCCACCAACTGCTCGATCGACTTCAGCCGCGCTTCGACGCGTTTCATCTGCGCGCCATGCTGTGCGGAGCGTTCGGCGGTCTGCTCCGCGATCAGCTGACCCAGCCTCTCCTTGTGCTGGAGCCAGCGGCGGAAGCCCACCCACAGCATCACGAGGACCGCGACCCCGAACACCGCTTCGATCAGAAGCGCTTCCTGATAGGCGAACAGGCTGACAATGGGGTGATCCACATCAACCTCCTAGCTGCAGGACGTCGCTGACCATGCCGCGACGAAAGCTGCTTTGAGGGGACATCCGGGCTACAGCAGTTTCGCACATGTGTGTTGCATATGCAATACAGGAAAGCGAGACGCTTCCGCCTCCCGCATCCCTCCGCGCGATCTCACAAGCCCTGATTCGACGCCGGCTCCCAATGTCAGCTTTCCACCCAAAGCTGCCACTAGCCCCAGTTAGAGCGCTGGGTACTAATCGAAGCCGCAGCACCCTTGGTCTTCTGGTGTTCAACGTCGCACTGGCAGCCGGGTCCGAACCATCCTTTGCCATTCGTCGGCTTGTGACACGCTACGCAGTAGATGATTGATGCTGCGTCAGGGATGCGCGGTTTTTTGGGCATAAGACGGGGATAGGCAGAGTGCCCACCAAATCGAAGACTGCCAATGGCAGCTTTGGGTGGAAAGGTGACACTCGACCGGGCCGCCTAACTTAGCAGTTGCTTGCAATGGTGTGCATTTTAGCGCCACTCATCTCATCGAGGCCAAAGTTCAGGCATATCGAGAGTTGGAAGGCGCGGTGCAGCGTACCGGAGCATGGGCAAAGCCGACTCACACGAACATCCCAGCCGCGGACGAAATCGCGCAGAGGCTTGCTGCCATCGTCGAATCCTCCGACGACGCAATCCTTGCCAAGGACCTGAACGGCACAATCGTCAGCTGGAACTCAGGCGCCGAGCGCCTGTTCGGCTACACCGCGGACGAAGCCATCGGCAGTCCGGTGACCATGCTCATTCCGCCCGATCGGGCCGACGAAGAACCGACCATCCTGGCCCGCATCCGGAGCGGCGAACGCATCGATCACTACGAAACGATACGGCGGCGCAAGGACGGTAGCCTGATCGATATTTCTCTGTCGGTCTCGCCGATCAGAGGCCGGGACGGCGAAGTCATCGGCGCTTCAAAGATCGCGCGCGACATTACCGCACGTCGACGGGCTGAGGAACAGCAGCTACTCCTAATCAGGGAGATGGATCACCGTGTGAAGAACCTCTTCACACTCGCCGGCAGCGTGGTGCTGCTGAGTGCCCGCTCCGCGCGGACCGTTGCCGATCTTGTGTCCTCGGTTTCATCGCGTTTGCATGCGCTGGCGCAGGCGCACGCCTTAACCATTCCGCTCGTCCACGGGCGCGAACGGCAACCGCAAGACGACGACGCTGCACGCGCTGATCCGGACCATCCTGGCGCCTTACGACGAGGCCGGCGATGATCGATCGCGGGCGGTCGTCACCGGACCTGACATCGCAATCGGCGGCGAGGGTCTAACGAGCTTTGCGCTTTTGCTGCACGAATTTGCCACTAATGCGGCGAAATACGGAGCCCTTTCCGACTCCCGAGGGCCGGATTGACATAAGCTGCACGCGAGAGGGCGGATCGGTTTGTCCTCTCCTGGATTGAAAGCGGCGGGCCACCAATCGATCGTCGCACCGAGGGCGAGGGCTTTGGAAGCGTTCTCGCCAAGGGAGCCGTCGAAGGGCAACTTGGTGGCGAGATCGTTCGCGACTGGATGCCGCAAGGCCTGTCCATTCGGCTTGTTGTCGATGAAAAACGCTTAACCTAACTGTGCCGCGCTTCCTCTGAGCTAATGTCCGCTTCGGGTGGAAAGCCGACGCTTCGCTAATGGCAGGAATGGGTCGAAAAGCTGCCACCGGCGGACAGTCTGGTAACGGCCATTTTCGGTCAGGTCTCGTAAGCGCCAGTCTCGGCCATTTGGTTCCGCCTGGCCCGCTCCCGCAAGCGGACGTTTGTTCAGCCCCGTCAGGCTAGTGTCTGCAATGGGTGGAAAGCGGACATTAGCCGCCTGTTGGCAACTCTAGGATTTCAACAGTGCCGCCGGCTTCAAAGACTGGATTCCCGGCGAGGAATCGCCTCGCTTCTTCGAGCGTCCTTGGCTCGAATGCGGATGTAACCCGAGAGGTGAGAGCTGTTCCGACTGCTAACACCTTCTTTGCGAAATGCAGTCCCCGCGCCAATGGCACTTCCCCCGTCAAATACGCCCCTGTCACGCAGCTCCGAAAGGTATGCAGTCCAGCTCTCGGGTGAAGGCTTCAGACGAACGTCGTCGTGCATGAGGAAAATGTAGTCGGCCATGCTCACCCTCTTTCCTTCCACTGAAAGCAGCCCAATCCAAGATCGGTAAGATGTCCGCTGGGTGGAAAGCAGACACTAGCCGGCACGCAATCCTGAGCTGCCAGCGCGGGCGTCGTCAACGCGGCGAGACGAATGGCGGCGGGCTAGGGCGAGGAACGGGGAGTGCGCCCATCTGTTGGGAAGCTGCGGGCACACTGCCCGAACCCCTACCAAGGAGAATATCATGAGTGAGCGTATCGCATCCGCCGTATTCGACAGCCGTGAAGAGGCCGAGCGCGCCCTGAGCGAGCTTCGCTCCGCGGGCATCAAGGAAGACTCCATTTCGATCATCGGCCGCCACGGCGAGCAGAACGACACCAGCGGCGGCATCGACGATGATGGCGACGCGGGCGAGAAAGCGGGCGACGGCGCCAAGGGGGCCATCGGCGGCGCGATCGCGGGCGGGCTGCTTGGCATTGCGGCGCTCGCAATTCCCGGTGTGGGACCGCTTGCTGCGGCGGGCGCGATTGCATCGGGCGCGATCCCCGGCGCAGCTGCGATCGGTGCCGGTGTCGGCGCGGTTGCCGGCGGCCTCACCGGCATGATGACCAGCCATGGCGTCAGTGAGGAGGACGCGAGCTATTACGAAGAGCATATCAACAAGGGCGGATACTTCCTCTCGGTCGATGATAACTCGGGCGTCCCGACGAGACGGCGCGCGAAATTCTGTTTCGCAACGGCGGGCACAGCGCCAGTCGCCAGCGCAGCGACAGCTCGATGGAAACCCGCGAAAGCTACTTACTAAGGCGCATCACGCGGGCGCCGCTGCCTAGCAGCGAACGGAAAGGAGAGGGCCCGGTGGCGACGCCGGGCCCTTTTGCGTTTTATTGCTCCAATTGAATAATTGCCGGCCCTCCGCACTGAATGTCGGCAGTGGGATGTGGCCGCAATGGGCCGAAAGCCGACACACTACCCTAACGTCAGCTTTGGGTCGGAGCTGCGACGAACTTCTTCCCGCTTTCCGGTAGCATTGTGTTCGAGCTACGGCAGTTAATGAAACAGGAAGAAGAGCGCCAAAGAACCAGGGCGGAGATAGAGCATTTTGCCCATGCTTCTCGGTGGCTCAACCGGTTGCGCTCCGCTGCCGCTAGACGGTGACGGTCCTATCGGTCGGGGAGTTGTCGGTGGCTGGGTTGGCGGCGGGCGTTCCTGTTCCACAGCAAGCGGCTTTTTGATCCTTGAACTCGTCGTCGGTTAGCACGCCTCGATCGGTAAGTCGGCCAACCGGCCAAGCTCTTCGAGATACCTGACGGGGAAGCGCTCCGCGAAGGCGTGGTCGATGTCTGGCCGGTGTCCGCCGCCCGTCCTCCACGAGGTCGCGCGAGTGCCGGATGCATCCGCAGCCGCCTTCGTGAAAAGGACAGTATTCTGTCGGTCGTCGAGTCCGAGACGACCGCCACGGCTTTCGATTCCGCCGGCGATCCCAAACTGGATGTAGCCAGTGGTGAATTGGCTCCCTTGAATTGCACAAATGTTATGATGGAATAGGGGATGCGCTTTTCGCCTTTCATCCCCTCGGGTTATAACCTGCCAAAGCCCTTGCGGGGATCACGAGGACATTGTCCAGCAACTCGACCGTTGCACCGTTTAGCCATTAAATAACACACGGCCCCCTCTCTTCGGCGGGCCGTTTATCAAGATATCAGCTTAACAGAGTACCAAGCGTAGGCTGGAGCGCCACACCTAAGCCGCCAAAAGCTAAGGTCGGGTTCGGGTCGAAAGCGGACATCCCAAAAGACGCCGTTGCGGGGCTCTAGGGTAGCGCGTCAATAGCGCGAGCGGTCCTTGCCGACGGGTCAGTCGCGATCGTCTTAGGGGTGCGGATCCGATTTTCCTGACGCTCTACAAGGGCGCGAAGCTCTCGGTTTTCTTGGTGCAGAGGTTCCAACACAGCTGCTTCCGCCCTTCCCTCCACATTAGCGGATCTGCGCATCTGACGCTTTGTCCAATGTGCCGCGATCAACCACACAAAGATACTTCTGTGAAGGCGATAAGAAATATGAGTTCGCCATCGCTTAAAACGTTCACGTGCATACAAAGACCCTCGACACAAAACGCTACTACCTACTGCCTTAGTCGGCTAACACAGTCGGGTTGGCTAACGCAATCGTTCTTGAGTGCTGGCGTCTGCAATGCGTGAAAAACGATCGCCAGCTATGCCCTAAGAACTCCCGGCCTAACGGCCCCAAGCCGCGGATAATCAGTGGGATTGCGGTTAGGCGCCCATCCAAGCGGCAACAGCGCGCGCACCCCGGGACTGCGTAGCCACAGCCCCGCCCACATGAAGAGGCCTAGGTACACACCGAAGAGGATATGACTGAACATCGGCATCTCTGCACGGAGTTGCGTTGCAATGGCCCCTCCAGAAGCGCCGTCATAAGAACGGCACCGAGCACCGCCGTGGCTGGTATCAGGAAGAGGACAGTCGACGTGAGTTCGATCAGGCCGATCAGAATGGCATAGCGGTGGGGCCAGCCGAGCTGCGCCAACGTCTGTTCGGCAACCGGGAGCCCAAGCAGCTTGGGGGCAACAGACGCACCGATCATGAACGCCCCGAATAAGGCGCTCATGATCCAGCCAACGCGGCTCATTGTTCCGACCAACCAAAGCGTTTGTCGAGCTTTGTAAGCTGGCTCGAAAAGCCCATCCGCTGCATCTGTGTGAACTGCTCATCGTGCATGTGGCTCAGCTCGACGACCATCCGCACCCGCCCCTCTGAGAGCTGAAAAAAGTCAACCTGCATCACGCTGTCGTAGGGTGCTACGCCCGGCAGGAAGTCGATGACTTGGGTAAGGGCCAGCCGCTCATTTGGTCTGTACTCGGAAAAGGAGCCCCGACACGCGGTGGACGAAGGCTGCCCCATCTTCTCCATTGTGGCGACCATGTCAGGAGTGGCGGCTACCATGTCGTAGTGCAGCGCCCCGTTCGGCTGCGCTTCGATTACGTGCACGTCTGCACGGAAACCTTCAGGACCCCACCAAGACTCGAAGCCCTCCTTGGTCGTCCAAAGATCCCACAAGTCTACGACGTCTGCCTTGTACGTGCGCTCGATAACCATCCTGGACTGAACTGCGTTAGTCACCGCGCTCGCTCCTGCTAGCGTTCTGTTGTTCCTGACGTGCGTGCAGCGCTTCACCGAACCGATCGAGACGCGCCTCCCACAGCTCACGGTACTTCGACAGCCACTCCTCGAGTTCCCGAAACGGATCAGGGCGCAACGAGTAGAGGCGGCGAGAGCCGTCCGGACGAACCGCCACGAAGCCCGCCTCGAGCAAGATCCGCAGGTGACGCGACACGCCAGATTGATGAATGCCGACTTCTTGCACGATGTCGTTGACCTGCCGTTCGCGCCCTTTCAGCGCATCCACGACGTGGCGTCTGGTCGGGTCAGCCAATGTCTGAAAAGGGTCGATATGCATAAATGTGCATATGCATAGCCGTATATCGAATGTCAACTTAGTGTGACCTGGGCTTTCGGCGTTCCAGATAGTGAATGGGCAGTTCCGCTACGGTCGGAATACGACGTTCAAAGCCGTCTGAACGAACGGCTAAATTGCGGCTTCACGTCGCAAACCGGACCCTCGGCTCCCGG
>CAVVKB010000017.1:0-6321 GCA_963748685.1 uncultured Pseudomonadota bacterium
ACGGCGTGCGGCAGCGAAATAGATAAAGTTGCACTATGTCAGTGCCAATTTCGCCCCTTCGCGCGAGTGCCGCCATATGTATTGATGGCGAGCTCGCGAAGGCGGCGAGCCATTAGGGGAAATCGAGCTTGCGTTCGAAGGCCGCATAGCGATCGTCGCGCTATAGGTCCAGGAATGGATCGACGCGAAGCTGGCCAGGCCAGGATCGCAACGTAAAAGCTGTTTCCAGTTCGCGGAATGCGATGTCGGCCAATCCCAATTGCGCAGACACTCGCGCATATTGGTAATGGCGGGTATCTCCGTAGCGGCGCTTCATCCGGTCAAGAATTGCCATTGCCTCCGATCGCCGGCCCTGACGGATTGCGATGGCGGCCTCACCAACCATCGTCCGGAAATCGGTAGGATCGAGCTTGCGATATTCAAAGTTCGGCTTCAGCCAATTTTCCCTGAGCCAGCATCGTGTTGCCTAGAACGGTCCGAGCATTCTCGCCGCCGGGTGCAATCTCCAGGGATCGTCGCACACTGGCTTCCGCCTCTTTGTAGCGCCGCGCGTAATAGAAAAAGACGGATCGCCACAAATGGGCGGACGGGTTGAACGGATCGAGCGAAACCTCGATGGCGTTCAAGCGCAACGCGGGACCGAATCGGCCAAGTCGGCCAAGCAGGGCAGCTTCCCCATGAATCGCGTCGACGCTATTGCCGGACACGGCGTTAGCCTGCTTATAGCTGGCCAACGCGGCTTTCCATTTGAACTGATTCCGCAGAACGCTCCCGCGCGCGGCGTAACCCAGCGCCAATTGCAGCGCGATCGCGATCGCTCGGTTGGCGTTAGCCACCGCCTCGTTCAATCCACTAACAAAATCCTCGGCCCGCTCGGGATGGAAGGCGGTCTTTTCATTCAGGACGCCCGCTTTTCGGGCATAGGCATCGGCGTAGTTGGGATCGAGCACCAGCGCGGCGTTGAGTAGCGCAAGCCGCCTAGTTTCTCCCGCCAGGCTGTCGAAATCACTGTCACGGTTGACCTTTAGAACCAGGTCATGTGCTTCTGCGTTGGTGGTTCCTCCGGCAGTCAACGCAGTCCGGACGCCCTGGCCAAGCTGGATACTAAGCGCCCCGGCAACCCTTTCCGCGATCTCGGCCTGGATGCTGAGTGCGTCACCGACTTGGCGGTCATAGGCCTCCGACCACCGTTCGAGCCCATTGTTGCCGTCGACCAGTTGTGCGCTGACACGGATGGTGGACGGCGAACGCCGGACGCTCCCAGTCAGAATGTTGCCGACGTTCAGTTTGCGCGCGGCGGTCTGGATGTCATCGTCACGCACCTTTTCCGACGAAGTTCGGGCCATAACCTTGAGATCGGGAATTCGCGACAGTGCGGTGCGCAGTTCCTCGGCCAGCCCATCGGAAAAATAAGCCTGGGAAGGATCGCCACTTAGGTTGGCAAAAGGAAGGACGGCGATGCTCTTCGATGGTTTTGCCAATCCGTGTTTCAGCAAAATCCATCCGCCGGTGCCCAGGGCAACAGCGGCGAAGGCGCTGCCGGCAATGATCGCGCGGCGGCTGACCAGGCTGTCCTCCGAATGATCGAAATGAGGACGTAAATCGCCGGCAATAATTGCGCGAACCGCGTTCAACAGGTGCTGCAGCCTCGGGTCGGACTGGTCTCCAGTCCAGCCGGTCAGCGGAATCGTCTGGATTTCGCCAAAACCCAAAGGCGGCTCCACTTCGTCGATGCGCACGGGCAGATAGATGTGTCGCCGCTGCGCACGGGACGCCTCGTCGCGAACGAAATTGCCGTGAGGACCGACAGAGCGCTTGCTCCACACGACAATCACACACTTCGCGTGCTCGAGCTGATTCTGGATCGCGTCCCGCCATCCTTCTCCGCCGGAAATATGAGGGTCCCACCATACTGAAAACCCGTTGGCTTCGAGCGCCGAGACCAGCGTTTCGACGCGCTTGCGATCTTCCGCTTTGTAAGAGACGAACACGTCGCTCATCGAGGTCCCCCGACCTTTCAACCAGCTTATGGGTCACCGCGGCGATTGGCAATTGAACCTAGTCAAATGTCCACCTGCCGCCCAAAGCAGACGCTGGGTCACCGCGCGTCCCTAATAATCCTTGCTGACCCGAACACTCGCGCTGGAGCGGCCGATGGTCGACACGGTGGACAGCAGCGAGAGCCAGCGGGTCATTTGATATTCGACCTGGGTCGCGGAATAGCCGGCGCCGTCGGTCACCACTTCGACGAACAATTTGCGCGTGATGTACTTGCCGGCGGCGACCGCCGTCTTCTGGCCGGTGGCGACGTCGGCGGGGACGATGCGGAGGCGATCGAGGCCGACTGCCTTGCGCAAGGCGTTGATCGGGTCGAGGCTGCCGCTGCCCGATTGCAGCGCGGCCACCGCCGAGGCAAGCTGAAGCGCCTCGGGCGCGGACAGGTTGGTGATCGAGGTGCCGAACAGGATCCGCGATAGCAGTTCGTCCTGCGGCATCGGCGGGCTGCTCGCGAAGGTGATCTCCGGCTTGAGGCCCGTCCCGGCGACGGTGACGGTCGCGTCGAGGCCCTGCACCGCCGCCTCGGCATGGATGTCGAGCAAGGGATCGGGGGGGCTTTCGCCCTGGAAGCGGATGACGCCGCGATCGAGGCGGAAGACGCGCCCGGCGAAATCGTAATTGCCCTGCACGAGGTCGGCACGCCCCGTGAAGCGAGGGGCGTCGGCGAGCCCGCCGATCTGGAGGCTGGTCGTCCAGCGGCTGTTGATGCCGAGACCGATGACCTGCAGATTGGCGCCAGCGAGCTTGAGGTCGAGCTTCCACGGATGAAGTTTCGCCGGCTCGATCACATCTTCGGGGTCGAGGCCGGTCTCCCGCACGTTGAGTTGTGGTACGGCGGCCGCGTTGCTGGCGCGGCCGAGCTGGAAGCGGCCCTTGTTGAGTTTGAGATCGCCGGAAATAACCCCGCCGTTCGCGTCGGACTTGATCTGCAGCGGACCGGTCACCCGGGCGGCGACGTCGTCGCGGTTCAAGAGCAAGGCCTGGCTGGCGTTGAAGGCGAGGTTGAGCAGCGTCTTTCCGCCGGAGAAGGTGACCGAGCCGTTCCCGCTGACCGTGCCGCCGCCAACGGTCTGCCCGGCGATCTGGCTGAAGATCAGCTGCGGGCCCGAGAAGCGCGCCTGGGTGACCAGATGGTCGATCACCATGCCGGTGACCTGGCTTTCGAGGCGGCCGTTCTGCGTCTTGAGCGATCCCCGGATGACCGGGCTGGCAAGCTGCCCGCCGATGTCCGCGCCGACCGCGAGCGGCCCTGACATGTCGATGATCTCGCTCCCGGTCAGGCGCCAGAGCGTGTCGGCCGGCCCGGCATAGCGAAGCTGGGCGAACAATGGCGCATTCATCAGCTCGGCGACGAGCGGGCCGCTGCCCAAGGGCGCGAACCGGGCCTGGGCGCGGCCGACGATCGCGCCGTCGCTGGCGGCCACGGCCCGAAGACCGGCCTGGTTGCCGTTGACGATCGCCGCGATACCGACGTCAATCGGCTTGGAAGCGAGCACCAGCCCGGCGCGGCTGAGTCCGCGCACCTTGAGGTCGATGCGGCCGCTACGGTTGCTTTTCCACGCATAGTCGACGCGGCCCGTCGCCGAGCCCGACAGGTCAAGGTTGGGCCAGAACAGGTCGAGCACCTGCAGCGGCATGCCGCCGAGCTGCGCGTGAACTTCGGGCGCCGATCCGCTGCGGCCCGAGACGGTCGCATTGCCTCCCGCGAAGCTGACGCTGGTCGGCGCCAGTGCCCAGCCGTCCCCCGCCCGCGTCAGAACCGCGGCCTGGTTCAGCACCAGCGGCTGGTTCTCGATCCGGCCCTTGCCGGTCAGCCGCACCGCATCCGGCGAGATATCGGCCAGGGTCGAGAAGGCGAAGGCGGCACCACGGCGCCCGGCGAAGGCTGCGCGGACCTGCCCGGCGCCATTCACGAGCTTCGCATTGGCGGTCAGCCGCGCGAGCGTCACCGCGCCCGAGGCAATGCCGCGCGCATCGACCGAGCCGTCGACGGTCGTCTTGTCGTCGGCGAGAATGATAATTCCGTCGGCACGTCCGCTGCGCACCGAGAAAGCGCCGGGGAAATCCGCATTGGCGGCGGTGACGTGAGCGTCGATCCGCTGCGCCTGGCCAGCCGGCGAAAAGTCGAGCGTCCCGCCGAGCGAACCGTTGGCGAGCGTCAGACGGCCGCGAAACCCACCGGGCAACGACGTCAGGTCGCCGCTCGCATGCGCGCCGCCGGCGTTGAGGCTAGCGACCGCGATCACAGTCGGCGCCCCGTGCGGCAGGAGGATCTGGCCGTCGCTGGTGAACGGACCGAGGCGCGATCCGCCGCTCGCCTTGTAAGTGTAGCCCGCCGCGATCGGATCGAGTGCGAGCCGCATGTTGGTGATGCCGAGCGCGTCGTTGGGCCGGTCGAGGAAGATATCGAGCCTGGGCCGCTCGATATGACCGTCCAGCATCACCTTCACGGGACCGTACTTCGCCTGGCGCCCGGCAGCGACGATGTGGAAGGTGCCGTCCTTGAAGCGCTGGCCGGCACCCGACAGCCTCAGCTTCGGTGAATAGAGCTGCAGGTTCGAGAAGTGCACGACCCCGCCGTTCCCGCGCTCGAGGTCCGTCGTCAGCGACGGGAGGCCGCCAGTGAGGCTCTGGAAGAAGCTGTTGTCGAGGCGGCGGACCCAGGCCTTCGCCGTCCCGACGACGTGGCTGCCCTTCTTGTTAGCGCCGGGCGCAACGTGGAGGTCGGTGACGACATCGACGATGCCGATGCCGGGGATCAGGTAGCGCTGCATCGAGCCGGACAGCAGCACGTCGAAGCGGCCGGTGACGAGATCGATGAGCAGCGACAGCTTGCCCGTCCACCTGGCGCTCGTGAGCCGGAGGTCCTGACCCTGGACCAGCTTCGGCGTGACGCTGAGCCACCCTTCGATCGTCGGGTTGGCGAGCATGGCGCCGGCCACATCGCCGATGCCGCTGATCGACTTCGCCGAAAGGCGGATCGGCACGCGCAGCGGCCAGGGCGTCAGGCGCCCCCTCCCCTCCGCGTGGAGGCCCGCGAAGCCGTTATTGTCGAACTGCACGAAGTCGGAGGTGAGGCGGTAGGAATAATCGGCGGTCGCCATTGGGCCGTCGAGGGTCCACACCACCCGCACATTTCGGCCGGTCATGTTGGGGAACAGGGCCGATGGCTTCAGCAGGTCGATGCCAAGCCGCACCGCGCGGTAGCGGTTGTGCGCAAGATCGAGCGTGCCCCGGGCCACAGCGCGAAGCTCCGGCGACACGGCACTGAGCTGCCCTTCGAGCAAGCGGTCCTTCAGCGTGGCATTGCCCCGAATCTCGACCATCGGAACCGTAAGCCGCTGAAGTTTGCCGGTCAGGAACTGCGCCGGCGCCCATTTGCCTTGAAGACGATAGCGGCCCTGATCGACGCCGAGCGCGAGACGCGCAGTGGGCCGGTTCGAGAGATCGAGCGCGGCCGTCCCCCGCCACTGCGTCCAGCTTCCCCTGCCGCCGATCGCGAGGTCGATCGATCGCCTGGTCCCGACAAGGGCCGGAATGAGCCCGTCGCCGGGCGCGACGATGCGGGCGCCGATGTCGAATCGGTCCCGGTCGGGGTCTGCATCGAGGTGAAAAGCGAGCCGGTCGCCGCCATTGTTCACCAACGCAGCAAGTTCGACCAGCGCCCGGCCCGAGCGGACGTCGGTCTTGCCATGGACGCTGCCGCTCCTCGGCTTGCCGCCAACGCCGGCGCCGATATCGAGCCGATCGATCCGGAAGTCGCCGACGTGAATATCGAAACCCGGAAGGATCGGGCCCTTCCGGGTGCTGGGCTTGAGCTTCGGAAGCCGGATCAGCGCGACGCGTTCGGCCGTCAAGCTGTCGATGGTGAGCTTGTTCTCCAGCCAGGCGCCCGGAGTCCAGTCGACCTTGATGTTCGGCGACGTCAGGAAGACGCCATCGCTATCGGCGATGCTGACATTGCGAAGCTGGGATTTGCCGAAGATCGAGCCATCGATACGGCCGATGCGGATGCGCAGGCCCGACGCGGTCTCCGATTCTGGACCCGGTCGATGATCCAGCGATGGCCGGGCGCGCTGTCGAGGAGGACGAGCAGCGCGGCCAGTACGAACAGCAAGGCGACGAACAAAGCGAACAGTTCATTGAGGAGCCGTCGCCCCCAATTCCGCCTCAGCCGCGGCGGCTGCGCTCCACTCGCAGTTTCGAGTGCTGCGTCGGCCATCAGAAAGCCTGGCCGAGCGACACGGCAACCGCGAACGGCCC
>CAVVKB010000018.1:0-6342 GCA_963748685.1 uncultured Pseudomonadota bacterium
CTCGGCGCGCTGCTGCTAAGCGACCTGGTGCTCGGCTTCTACCACGGCATGGCGACCGTGTATTTCAGCACCGCGCTGATCGTGATCATCGGCATGATGGCTCTGCGCCGCGTTTCACCAATCCGCGTCGGCGCCGCTGCCCTGGCTGGCTCGGTATTGTTCTTCGTCATCACCAATTTCGGGATGTGGCTGTTCAGCGGCTTCTATCCGAGGACGATGGCGGGACTCGAGGCGTGCTTCGTCGCGGCCATTCCGTTCTTCCAGAACACGGTGGCCGGCGACCTGTTTTACGCCACGTTGCTGTTCGGCGGTTTCAAGCTGCTCGAGACGCTAGCCCCGCAGCTTCGACTGGCCAAGCGCGGACCGCATAGCCGCCGCCTTCGGTTGCAACTTTGCAGAGCGTTCGGTAGAGGCGCCGCTCAACTTGCTGCCGCTGGTCGGAAACCAGTGGCTAACCCAAGGAAAAATCACATGAAGTCCGGCGCTCACCCCGACTATCACACGATCAACGTCGAAATGACCGACGGCACGAAGTTCCAAACTCGCTCCACGTGGGGCAAGGAAGGGGACACGCTGCACCTCGACATCGATCCCAAGGTTCACCCGGCCTGGGTTGGCGGAACCCGTCAGCTTCAGGAAGGCGGCCAGGTCGCGCGCTTCAACAAGCGCTTTGGCGGTCTTTCCCTCGGCAAAAAGTGACGGCCACAGGTCGTCATCCGGCGTTGACCCGGGATCCACGATGAGATTTTCGCCGCTAACCTCGGCTCCTTCGCTGGAGACCGAGCGCCTGCTGCTGCGCGGGTTCCGCGAGGATGACCTCGCTGCCCACACGGCGATCCTGTCCGATCCGGTCGTCATGGAGCATTTCGGCGGCCATTTGTTCGGCCGCGGAGGAAAGCTGGCGCCGGCTGCTCGGCGGCGTTGGCCTGTGGCAGCTTCAGGGCGTCGGCCTGCTCGCGGTGGAGCGCAAGGCGGACGGCAGGGTGATCGGCCATGTCGGCCTATTCGACTATCACCGCGAAATCACCCCTTCGATCGAAGGCAAGCCCGAACTTGGCTATATCTTCGCGGCCGACGTCCACGGGCAGGGGCTTGCCGGGGAGGCGTGCCGCGCCATGCTCGACTGGGCCGACGACACCCTCGATGCCGAAGAGACGGTCGCGATCATCTCGATCGGCAACGACCCGTCGATGAAGCTTGCCGAGCGGCTCGGCTTCGAGCGCCAGCCCGATGGCGTTTACCGCGACGAACCGATCAGTCTGTGGCGCCGACCCCGACCCGCTAAAAGGCGCTGAGCCCGGTAATCGCCCGGCCCATGATCAGGGCGTGGACGTCGTGCGTGCCCTCATAGGTATTCACGGTCTCGAGGTTCGCGGCGTGGCGGATGACGTGGAATTCCGCCGAGATGCCATTCCCGCCATGCATGTCGCGGGCGACGCGGGCGATCTCCAGCGCCTTGCCGCAATTATTGCGCTTCACCAGGCTGATCGTCTCGGGGATCAGCTCATTGGCTTCGAGCCGGCGGCCGACGCGCAGCGAGGCCTGAAGCCCAAGGGTGATCTCGGTCACCATGTTGGCGAGCTTCAGCTGGACGAGCTGGGTGGCGGCGAGGGGACGGCCGAACTGCTTGCGGTCGAGCGTATATTGGCGAGCGGCGGCATAGCAGGCTTCGGCGGCGCCCATCGAGCCCCAGCTGATCCCGTAGCGCGCGCGGTTGAGGCAGCCGAACGGGCCCTTCAGCCCTTCGACGTTGGGCAACAGCGCGTCCTCGGGTACCTCGACATTGTCCATCACGACTTCGCCGGTGATCGAGGCGCGAAGCGAAAGCTTTTCCTTGATCTTGGGTCCGGACAGGCCGGCCATGCCCTTTTCGAGGACGAAGCCGCGGATCTTGCCGCCATGCGCGTCCGACTTCGCCCAGACGATGAAGACATCGGCGATCGGTGAATTGGTGATCCACATCTTGGTGCCCGTCAGCACGTAGCCGCCCTGCACCTTCTGGGCCCGAGTGCGCATGCCGCCGGGGTCGGAACCGGCATCCGGCTCGGTGAGGCCGAAGCAGCCGATCCATTCGCCGGTCGCGAGCTTCGGGAGATATTTCTTCCGCTGCTCTTCGGATCCGTAGGCAAAGATCGGGTACATCACGAGGCTCGACTGGACCGACATCGCCGAGCGGTAACCGCTGTCGACGCGCTCGACGGCGCGGGCAATCAGGCCGTAGCTCACATAGCCGAGACCGGCGCCGCCATATTCATGCGGGATGGTGGCGCCCAGCAGCCCGAGCTCGCCGAACTCGCTCATGATCTCGCGGTCGAACCGCTCGTCGAGATAAGCCGACGTCACGCGCGGCAGCAGCTTGTCCTGCGCATAGCCTTCGGCCGTGTCGCGGACGAGCCGCTCCTCGTCGGTCAGCTGATGGTTCAGATCGAATGGATCCTGCCAGTCGAACGGCAGGATGGTGGGCTCGGCCACTGACAAATTCCCCGCATCAATGAAGCTGCTCGCGCTCTTAGCGAGGGCGCCACGGCCACGCCACCCCGGCGCTCATTTGGCCTTGGCGGCGACCTTGGTGCTGGCACCGCCGAAGCTTTGCTTGAGGGTGATCTGGAAGCTCCGATGGCGGTTGCGATCGCGATATTCCTCGAACGAGAGATTCGGTCTGCGCGCGGTTGGGGAAAAAGAGCAGGCGGTCGCGGGCCGCGTGAGTGCTGAGGAGGTTGTCGGCGCTGAAGGTGATCGCAGTCTTCGCCGACGGCCGGTATTCGACGAACGCGGTCAGATAAGCGCCCTTGTTGAGGTTCGTGTCGAATTCGTCGGTGCGGTAAAAGGTGATTCCCTGCCGGTCGGAGAGGTCGAACCCGTAGGACAATCGCCCCGCGTCGCGGCGAACGTCGATCTCCCACTGCCAATCGGGGAAAAAGCCGCTGAAGCTTGCGGGGGTTGCCGCTGATCGGATCGTCGACACGCGTACGCTGGACGGTCGCGTTGAACTTCGCGCGGAGGCCCTTCCACAAGGGTGCCGAGCGGGGCATCGAGCGTCAGCGTCGCAAAAGGTGCGCGTGGCGCTGCCGAGGTTTCCCAGAGCGTCGAAGGCCTTGCCGGCATTGTCGAAGATCAGGATGTGATCCTGGAGCTTGCTGATCCGGTCGTGGCCGACGTCGAGTTTGAACAGGCCGTCGCCGAGCACCGGATGCTCGACGGTCGCCCGAAACTCCCACGCGCGCTGCGGCTGCAGGTCGGCATTGCTGCCGGTGACCCGGTTGATCGACAGCTCGCCGAAGCTGATGAAGTCGTAGAAATTGAGCTGGGCGACGGTGCGGCGGACCGAGAAGATCGAATGCCAGCCGCCGCCCGGCTTCCAGTCGAGGGTCAGGTTCGGCTTCAGAAACTTCAGCGTCCGCTGGGCGGTCGCGTCGCCGCTCACCTTCAGGTTGGAGAATTCGTAATTGACGCCGCCGTCAACGCGGAGGGACGGCGACAGCGTCTTGCCGACGTTCACATAGACCTCGCCACGCTTCTCCTTGACCGTCGCATTGGCGATCGGAAGGTCGATGCGGACGCTTCTGGCCGTCCTCGTCCGTCGCGAACAGATCGACCTGGTCGTCTAGCGTGTTGTACGATGCCTCGGCGCCCGCCTCGAACGAGAAACCGAGCAAGTTGGACCTTGTCCAGCTCGCGCGACCAATGGGTCTCGTTGCGGCGCGCGCGGATCGACTGCTCGAAGCCGCCATTCACCGGGGCGTTGTCGGCGATCCGACCCTCACGCTGGATGTAGGTGTCGACGTCGTGCCGTTTCCGCCGGGTCGCCAGCCCGACGAACTTGATCGCGCCGCCGGCGAGCGGGCGAGTGACGTCTCCGCCCAGCTCGATGACCGGGTCGCGATAGCGCTGGATGAGATTGTCGTCGTGATCGGGTTCGCCGGCCGGGCTGACGCGGTTACGCTGGAACAGGTCGAAGCTGCTCGGCTGCCAGCGCGCGTTGAGGCGGATCGCCTTGTCCGCACCACGCTCGAGCGCCCAGCTAGCGGACAGGAACGGATCCTTGTTGAAGTAGCTGTTGAACTTGCGGCGTTGCTCGACCAGGTCGCCGGTGGAAAGGTCGGTCAGGGTATCCGTCACCTTCCTCCAGCTGGCGATTGCGGCCTGTCCCTGCCGACAGGTTGATTGTCGAAGGTCCGCGGCGAATCAGCGCCGAACCCTGTATGTCCGTATTCACGTAGCCGGTGTTGAGGCGCGTCGCCGACGCGGTGACGTCGCGTCGATGCCCGCTTCCTGTGACAAGACGACATTCAGACACCTGGCTCTTGCCGGCATAGTCGGAGCCGTAGAGGTCGCCGGGGCTGACCTCGACCCGGACACTCGCTGCGCCGGGATTCGGGCGAGGGTGGTGTCGAGCGTCTCGGCCTTGGTGCTTGGCCGGGCGCCATTGATGACAACATTACCGGCGGTACCGGCGAAACCCCGGACGTCCTCGCCGGTCGACGCCTGGTTGTTGCCGAGGTCGAGCGTGAAGCCGGGCACGCGCTGAGCGATGTCGAGCGCGGTCCGCGGGGCATATTGGCCGAAGAAAGCGCGCCTGATAGACCGTGGTCCGGCTGGCATTGGCCGCTGGATTGGCTTGCGGTTGGGCAACCGCCGCCGTTTCCAGGGTGAGCGCCGCCACCCCGGCCGTTGCGAGCAACAGCGTCCGAGTCACTGGAAATCCCCTGTCTTTCTGCGTGAGCGCTAAGTCAGCGGCTCGGCAGCGCGACGAAACGTCGATCAATCGGCCAACGATTCGACCAAGGCGCGGCCGCCGCTCACGAACGGCGGAGCGGGCTCAACGCCGTCGGCCAAAGAGCTTGAGTTGCACGAGATCGTCCACCGATGGCATCGGTCCGTCCCGCCTGGACGACCGTTGAGACGAACTCCGGCGTGATGTCGAGCGCCTTCAACTGCACGAGCGTGTCGACAGGCAGGTTGCGATAGCCGATGCGCTGGAAGCCGGTAATGAAATCGGGCGTGATGTCCAGCGCACGAAGCTGGACGAGCCCGTCGCCGGGAATGTTCGCATAGCCGACGCGAGCGAATCCGCCGATCCATTGCGGCGTGATATTCAGCGCCTTGAACTCGATCAGCGAGCTGACCGAATGCGGGCCGATAGCCGGCGCGCGCCATCTCGGCGATGTAGCGCCGCTCACGTTGAGCGCGGACAGCGCCATGACATCATCGATGCTTCGGGGCCGGATAATGGGCGGCGGCGATCGCATCGATCATCTCGCGACGGGCGTTGACAGCGATGAGCGCGAACGACTGCTCGCGGGTCGGACGTGCCAATGCCGCGGCTGACCAACAGCTTCGTGAAGGCGGGATTCGGCGGTGAAGCGGCAATTGCCCACCGCATAGCTGTTGCCGCCGTTGCCGGCGCAATCGAGGCGGCCGGCCTCCCGCGCTACGGCGAAGTGAAGTGGCCGCGAGCCGGCAGCGTGAAAGGAGGACACCTCCAGCCCGATGAGGTCGGACGGCATGAACCCGGTGGACCAGTTATTGTCATGCCGGTCGCGGGTTTCATCTGAAACCTCGCACGTGATCCTGGCGGGATCGCCGCGCTGCATATCCAGCGTGAAGCGGAGTCATCTAGGGCGCTGCGAAACATGCCGAGGTAACGCTGACGGTCGCCAGGATGATCGCGGCGACGAATGCGAGAAGACGGTTGATACGACGTCTCCTTCCAAATGACTGGGCAAAGCTCGCCCGTTCGCTGAGGCGGGCGGTCTTAAATCGGGGGAGTCGGTCGAATGTTGGTGCGGGTCGCGATCAGCCGCCGGGATCGCAGTCCGCGGCGGCGAGGGGCGGTGGCGGCGGGCGGGGTCGGGCGGGCGGCGCGGCGACCCCGAGGGCGTCGCATCTCGACCAGTTCGTCGACGCTCAGCGGCCCGGGTCCGGAGGCCTTCGCGCGGGCGGCGAAGGCCGGGTCGACCCCGACCGCCCGAAGCTGGACGAAATCGTCCAGTCGCCGCGGATCCGGCCGGCGCATCCCGGACATAGTCGCCGGTGACTCCGACAGCGCGGGCTTCGGACCAGGTCGTCGACGCTCAATCGTGGTAAACCGGCTGTGGCCAAGCGAGCGCGCAAAGTCCGGCGTCACGCCGACCGCCCGAAGCGAGGCGAATTCGTCGAGATCGACGCGGGCGAGGCCCGGGACGGCGGCGCGCATCGCGCCGATATATTCGGGCGTGACCCCGAGCAGCCTCTCCTTGGCGATCTTCTCCCATCACCTTCTGATGAACGCGATCGCTGTCGATGCGAACAATGCGGCCCTCACTATCGTCGGCGTCGACATAGGTGACGGCAGTGGCCCCG
>CAVVKB010000019.1:0-36728 GCA_963748685.1 uncultured Pseudomonadota bacterium
TAGCCCTTGCCCTTGGTGGTGACAGCATCGGACCAGCATCGGCCCTTCCTCGGCGTCGCGGACATTCTCCAACACTTCAACCAATGCCCGCACATCATGACCGTCGACCGGCCCAACATAATAAAAACCGAGCTCGTCGAACAGCGTCCCGCCGGTACCATGCCGCGGGCATATTCCTCCATCCGCCACATCGAGCGATGAAGTGGTTCCGGCATCGCCCGAGCGAGCTCTGCGCGAGCTTGCGCGGAGTCAATACTTGCCCGACGACACCAGCCGGGCAAGCGCGTTGCGCAAGCTCCCGACCGGCGGCGCGATCGACATGTCATTGTCGTTGAGGATGACGATCAGCCGGTTCCCCGCGGCGGCGGCATTGTTCATCGCCTCATAGGCCATGCCCGCTGACAGTGCGCCATCGCCGATCACGGCGACCGCTCGTCCGCTTGAGCCCGACAGCTTGTTGGCGATGGCGAAACCGAGCGCGGCGGAAATCGAGGTCGAGCTGTGCGCCGCGCCGAACGGATAATATTCGCTCTCGCAGCGGCGCGTGAAGCCGCTGAGGCCGCCGCCCTGCCGAAGCGTCCGGATGCGGTCGCGCCGCCCGGTGATGATCTTGTGCGGATAAGCCTGGTGTCCCACGTCCCAGATCAATTTGTCCTCTGGGGTATCGAAGACATAATGAAGCGCGACGGTCAGCTCGACGACGCCGAGGCCGGCGCCGAGGTGCCCGCCGGTCACCGACACCGCGGAGATGACTTCCTGGCGAAGCTCCTCGGCGAGCTGTGGCAACTCCTCTTTGCTCAGCGCGCGAAGCTCGGAGGGCACGCGAACCGTGTCGAGCAGCGGGGTTTCTGGACGGTCGCTCATGGGTCTTAGGCCTTAAGCGCTGGGTCTCTCGATGTCACCAACCCGCCAGCCACTAACCTGCAAATGCAGCGATTTCAGCGATTGCTCAGAATTTGCTCAGGGCTCGCCGCAGTCGCCGCACGTGCCGCGCACCTCGATCACCGGGCGCGGCGCGGAGAAACCCGCGCCCTTGGCAGCGTCGCGGACACCGGTGGTCAGGCTGTCATCGTCGATATGCACCGCTTGCCCGCACGTGTCGCAGATCAGGAAGATGCAGTCGTGCAGACAGGCCGGATGCTGGTTGGCAACATAGGCATTAGCGCTTTCGACCCGCCGCGCGAGGTTCGCTCCCACGAACAGGTCAAGGATCCGATAGACGCTATTGGCGGCGACCCGACGGCCTTGCGCCTTCGAAACCTGTTCGGCGATGTCATAGGCGCTCGCCGGCTTGTCGAAGCTCGCCAGCGCATCGAACACGGCCGCTCGCATGTCGGTCCACTGCTCGCCCTCGCGGGTTAGCCGTTCCTGTGCCGCCGCCCGCAGCGACTCGCCTTCGTGGAGCTGGTGATCATGACGGCCCATCTTCTGTTCCCGGAATAAGCGCAGTGCCAAAGCGCGGCAAGCGCTGGTCAGTCGTGCGCAAGCTCATTGAGGCGATGGCCGAGCGCGACGATCAGCACGCCAACGATCGTGTAGACGGGTTCGCGCCCGTCGTGCGGCAGGCTGAGCGCGCCGGACATCACTCCAAGCCCCAGGGCGCCGATCGCGCTCGGCATCACGAATCCATGCTCTAGGATGCCGCGTCCAAGGGCGAACGCGCCGATGATCATCGCCAGCGTCAGGCCCACTTCGTGGATGATCGGCTTGCCAAGGAACCCGCCCGCCGAGGCGAGAAGCCCAAGCAGCACCGCGGTCGCGACGCAATGCACTGCGCACAATCCGGACAGGCCCATCGCCAGGCGATCGAGCCGCCCATTCGAGAGCGTAAGCTGCGTCATGGCCGCTGATATAACGCCGCATTTTAATAGTTACAATATATCATGCGCCGATTTTCGCCGCCCTTGCTCAATCGAGCGGCGCGCGCAAAGGCCTCCCCATGCCTAACGCCACCAATCCCGCAGCTCCTCGCGCGCCCTCGCCAATCTGTTGCTGGTCGTCGCCGGGCTGGTGTTCGCGATGGTGGTCATCGGCGGCATCACCCGGCTGACCGAAAGCGGCCTCTCGATCACCGAGTGGAAGCCCATCAGCGGCGCCATTCCGCCGCTCTCCCACCCGACTGGGAGCGCGCGTTCGATCTTTACCGCCAGACTCCGCAATATCGCGAGGTCGCTGGTCCCGCCGGCATGACCTTGTCCGGCTTCAAGTTCATTTTCTTCTGGGAATGGTGCACCGGCTGCTCGGCCGCGTGCTTGGCCTCGTCTTCGTTCATCGGGGTCGGCTGGTTCGCGGTCAGCGGCAATTCCGCGCGGCTTCGGCTGGCGGCTCGCGGCTTTGTTCATTCTCGGCGGGCTGCAGGGCGCGGTCGGCTGGTTCATGGTCCTGTCGGGCCTGGAGGGCCGGACCGAGGTCAGCCCCTACGTCTCTCCGCCCATTTGCTGTTCGCGCTGTTCCTGTTCGCCGCGCTCATCTGGACCGCGCTCGACCTGCGGCGAGCTGACCGCGTCCGGCGCGCCTTACCCCATGGGGCATGGTCGCGCTTGCCGCCCTCTTCATCCAGCTGATGCTCGGCGCCTGGATCGCGGGCTTTCCGCCGGCTATGTCTCCAACACCTGGCCCGACATGAACGGCCATTTCGTCCCCGAGGGCATTGATTGGTCCCGCGGCCCCCTCTTCGCCGCGACGCACGATCCGTTTCTGCTCCAGTTCCTGCACCGCTGGTGGGCCTGGGTTGTCGTCGCGGTGCTGGTTCTGTTCGCCCGACAGGTGAAGCCGCTGTCACGCCGCGCTTCGATCGCCATCCACGCGGCGTTCGGGACCCAGATCCTGC
Source organism: uncultured Pseudomonadota bacterium (assembly GCA_963748685.1). Classification (GTDB taxonomy): domain Bacteria; phylum Pseudomonadota; class Alphaproteobacteria; order Sphingomonadales; family Sphingomonadaceae; genus Sphingomicrobium. The sequence goes on from CAVVKB010000019.1 coordinate 2,831, forward strand.
TGGGTATCTTCACCATCCTGTCGGGGATCGCCTTGTGGCTGGCCGTGCTCACCAGGCGACCGGCGCCCTGCTTGTCGCCGCGACCGTCTCGGGCGCGCATGTCCTGGGTAGCGAGCGGCGCGCATGACGTCGTCTCCGTTTACGCGGTCTTCGCCGATACCGATGAGGCGAGCACGTCGGCCGGCTGATGGTCGAGGAGCAGCTTGCCGCCTGCGTCAATATCCTCGGGCCCGTCCGGTCCATCTACCGCTGGCAAGGGGCGGTCGATCAGCGGCGGAGGTAGCGGCCATCTTCAAGACCACCGATGATCAGGCCGATGCGCTGATGACGCGGATCGCCGCGCTCCACAGTTACGATGTTCCGTGCGTCGTCACATGGCCGGTCGAAAAGCTCCTCGGCCCTTATGCGCAATCGGTCGAGGCAAATGTCGGCTAGGCCGGGGCGCGATCGAGATAGAGGTAGGAGGGTCGAACTCGGCCACGCCTTCCAGCCGCGGCGGTCGATTATCGTGACTGCCGGTTCTCGAGCTCGACCAGGCCGCGCGGCGCAATTCCTGGATCGTCCGGTTGGCGTGCACCACCGTCAGCCCGAGGCACTCCGACAATTCGCGCCGGGTGAGCGGAAATTCGAAACCGTCCCGACGGGCCTCGCCACGGCGTCCAGCCTCGCGTGCAATTCGCAAAACAAATGCGCCATTCGCGAAATCGCCGACCGCTGACCAAGCGACAACGCTATCCCCGGGTCACCGCCGCGTCCACGTTAGTCGAAAACCAATAGAAGCGCGCAAGCCGGGGAAAGCGCTCGGTGATGTCCCGCAGGCGCTCATGCGGCACGACGGCGATCGTGAAATCGCTCAACGTCATCAGGTCGTGGTCAGGCGCTTCAGCGTGAAGCCATGAGGTCGGCAAGTCCCCGGCGATGTGCATTCCGTCACCTGGCGTTCGCCACCGGGAAGATCCTTGCTCCGTCCAGCCATCCGTCGAGGAGCAGCAAGCTGGAATTGAGCGGGTCCCCTGATCGAACCAGCACCTGGTCGGCGGCGACGCGGCGCGTTTCGGCGACGGCATTGCAGATGCCGCGCTCCTCCTCGGCGCTCAGCTCGATACGCTGCCTGAGCTTCTTCAAATGCACGCTGATCATGACGCAACAACTTGTGCACAGCCGAAGGCGTTTCGCGGCTAACTGGTTACACCTCCAGAACATTCATAAAAGCCTTTGTTTTCAATAGCAAAGCTTTAACTTTCTGTAACCCAGGTGAATCCGCATGCGACGGCGGCGATGATAGGCACCGACGCTGCGGGGGTGTTCGCGTTTGCCGACTTACAGACTGTACCGGCTCGACGAGCCGGCAAGATTTCGAGTGCCGAGTGGGTTGAGGCCAATACCGATTCCCACGCCCTGCGTCAGGTGTCGGAGATCGTAGACGGGCAACCGTTCGAATTGTGGGAGCGCGGCCGCTTGGTCAGTCGACCGGATCGCGGAGGCAATACCGCCTAGCGCCCTTTCGCCTTCCCCAGCTTGTAGGGCACCTCGTCAAGCCGATGGCGCAATTCCTCGATGCTCGCCCCGGCCTTGCCGCCTTCCCCATATTTCGTTTCGAGCTCGACCTCCTCCGGCGTAAGCTCGCGGAAATAGGTGATCGTCAGCCGCCGGCCGAAAACCTCGTCGCCACAAATTCTTCATCTCGGCCTGGTGTTCGGCCGGGAGATTGTCGCGGACCACCTCAAGATAATGGATGAGGTCGTCGAGCGAGGTATATTCACTGATATCGATGAAATCCTTGACGCGTCTCGGCACCAGTCAAATGTCTCCGCTTGGTCTCGCGGCGCGGGCATGAGCGAGGCCGGAGCTGATTTTAGAAGGCAGGACCTGATGTTAGAAGGCTGGGCTCGACTGGGCAACGCTGGAACGAGTCAATTTTTCCCGTCGAGCAAGGCCACGTGCGCCGCCCGCACGGTCAGTTGGTGGCCAGACAAGGTGCAAACGCGGATGATCGATCGGAGGCTAGATTACACCTAGCAGCCACAGGATGAGGATCAGGATCAAAATCCCGCCAAGCCCGATGTACATGACCATTCCTCCTCTGTTCGTGTTGGTAGTGAAACGGTAGGCATCGGCCCTCCGTTCCCGTCGTTTCATGTCCGTATCAGAAATGTGAAAGGTATTATTTTACCCGTTGGCAAGGTCCCGGATTTGCTTGACTTTTACAGCCTCGGCGGCAATTAGCCCCGCTCCACGGCGGCTCGTGACGAGCCGCTTTTCTTTTTAGAGAAGGTTCTCAGCCATGAAGGCGCTGATGAAGACGACCAAGTCGGCCAAGCCGGCGGAGGTCGAGAAGAAATGGCATCTCGTCGATGCCGATGGCCTGGTCGTTGGCCGGCTGGCGACGATCGTCGCCAATATCCTGCGCGGCAAGCACAAGCCGAGCTTCACGCCCCACGTCGATTGCGGCGACCATGTCGTGATCGTCAATGCCGGCAAGGTCCGCTTCACCGGCCGCAAGCTCGAGAAGAAGATCTATTACAAGCACACCGGTTATGTCGGCGGGCTCAAGGAGATCACCGCGGGCAAGGTGCTTGAGGGCCGCTTCCCCGAGCGCGTCTCGAAAAGGCGATCGAGCGCATGATCCCGCGCGGGCCCCTCGGCCGCGACCAGATGCGCGCTTTGCACCTCTACAACGGCGCCGAGCATCCGCACGGCGGCCAGGATCCGCAAGTCCTCGACGTCGCGTCGATGAACCGCAAGAACAAGGTGGGCGCATAATGGCCGACAAGAAGTCCCTCTCCGATCTCGCCGACCTGACCAAGGAACCGGCCGCCGCGCCGGTTACGGCCGAAGCCGAAGCTCCCGCCGCGGAGAGGCCGCGGCTGCGCCGCCGCCGATGCAGGACACCATGCCGCTTCGCGAACAGCAGCTCGACAAGCAGGGCCGTGCTTATGCGACCGGCCGCCGCAAGGACGCCATCGCGCGCGTCTGGCTGAAGCCGGGCTCGGGCAAGATCGTCATCAATGGCCGCGAGCAGGAAGTCTATTTCGCGCGTCCGACGCTCCGTCTCGTCATCAACCAGCCGTTCGGCGTTGCCGAGCGCGACGGCCAGTATGACGTCGTCGCCACGGTCGTCGGCGGCGGCCTTTCCGGCCAGGCCGGCGCGGTCAAGCACGGCATCGCCCAGGCGCTGACCCGGTTCGAGCCGGCGCTCCGCGGCGTGGTCAAGCAGGCCGGCTTCCTCACCCGCGACAGCCGCGCCGTCGAGCGCAAGAAGTACGGCCGGGCGAAGGCACGACGTACGTTCCAGTTCTCGAAGCGTTAAGCGGCGTCAACTTCAATTTCAGGGGCGGTTGGTTCATCCAGCCGCCCCTTGTTCCCCTGCGAAGGCAGGGGCCCAGACCCAAGCTGGAGCTTCAGCGCGCCCGGCCCCATCCACAGCAATCCCATCAAGCCGATCAGCCTTCGCACTCGACGGCTTCGACGCTTATGTCGCGGCAGTGAGCAAATACTGACGGTTCGCAGCCATCGAAAATCAGTGCTTTCCTATTCGCCGGATTTTATGGTCCACATCGGCGATGGCTAAACTCACTCTCACGCAATCGCCTGCGCCATCGGCCATCTTTCGCACGCGCGCGCGCGTAAGGTCGCTGCGTTTGCTGCGTTTCGCCCATTTGCGGCTCTTCTGATCGCGCTTATCGCGGCAAGTCCGGCCGCGGCCGAAATCCTGCTCCTCCGCCCCGCCCGCGTCTTCGACGGCACGACAATTCACGAAGGCTGGTCGGTCCTGGTCGCCGGCGACCACATCGCCGCCGCCGGTTTCAACCTCGCCGCGCCGGCCGGCGCTCGAACGATCGAGCTTCCGGGCACGACCCTCATGCCCGGCATGATCGAGGGCCATTCGCACCTGTTTCTGCATCCCTACAATGAGACCTTGTGGGACGATCAGGTGCTGCACGAGCCGCTCGCGCTGCGCACCGCCCGCGCCGTCGTCCAGGCCGAGCGCACGCTGGATGCCGGCTTCACCACCGAGCGCGACCTCGGCACCGAGGGCGCGGGCTTCGCCGACGTCGGTCTCAAGCAGGCGATCAACCAGGGCATCGTGCCCGGTCCCCGCTTGCTGGTTTCGACCAAGGCGATCGTCGCGCGCGGCGCTTACGGACCCAAGGGCTTCGAGCCCGGCGTTGCCGTCCCGCAAGGCGCGCAGGAAGTTGCGGGTGTCGACGAAACCATCCGCGCCGTCCGTGACCAGGTCGCGGCCGGCGCTGACATCGTCAAATTCTATGCCGATTATCATTGGGGCAAGGGCGAGCCGAGCCGCCCGACCCTCTCCCAAGCCGAGCTCGACGCCGGGGTCGCGGCCGCGCACGATGCCGGCCGCCTCGTCGCCGTCCACGCCACCACCGCCGAAGGCATGATGCGCGCCGTCCACGCTGGCGCCGACACGATCGAACATGGCTATGGCGGCACTGCAGAGGTCTTCAAGGCGATGGCGGCGAAGCATATTGCGCTGTGCCCGACGCTGGGCGCGTCAGAAGCCTATGCGCGCTACTTCCAGCATTGGAACGGTCAGGAGCCGGCGCCCGAAAGCGTCCAGGAAAACCGTCGCTCCTTCCAGCTGGCGATGAAGGCGGGCGTGCCGATCTGCATGGGCGGCGATGTCGGCGTGTTTGCCCACGGCCGGAACTGGCTGGAGATGGAAGCGATGCAGAGGGCCGGCATGTCGGCAGCCGAAGTGCTGATCTCCGCCACCTCGCGCAACGCGCGCATCCTGCACCTCACCGACCGCGGCACGATCAAGCCCGGCCTGCTCGCCGACCTCGTCGCGGTCGAAGGCGACCCGACCCGGGACGTCAGTGCAGTCGAGAAAGTCCGCCTCGTGATGAAAGGCGGCCAGATGGTCCGCAAACCCTAAAGATTCACGGCCTCCATGCCGCGCGCGTGATAGCGCTCGCCCGCCGCGGCTCCCGGCGGCAGGATCGCATCGAGCCGCTCGAGGTCCTCGCCAGTCAGATTGACGTCGAGCGCACCGATATTGTCGTCGAGATAACGGACATGCTTGGTGCCCGGGATCGGCACGATATCCTCGCCCTTGGCCAGCACCCACGCGAGCGCGAGCTGGGCGGTTGTGCAGCCCTTCTCTTTGGCCAGCGCCTCGACTTCCTCGACCAGCTGCAGGTTCTTGCGGAAATTCTCGCCCTGGAAGCGGGGATGGTTCTTGCGGAAGTCGTCGTCGGGGAAATCATCGGGGGACTTGAACTGTCCGGTCAGAAAGCCGCGCCCGAGCGGCGAATAAGCGACATAGCCGATGCCGAGCTCGCGAACCGTCGGCAGCACCTCGGCCTCCGCATCGCGGCTCCACAGCGACAGCTCGGTCTGGACCGCGGTGATCGGCGAGGTCGCATAAGCCGCGCGGATCGTATTGGGCGCGGCTTCGGACAGGCCGAGGAAGCGGACCTTCCCTTCCTGCTGCAGCCGCGACATCTCGCCGACCGTATCCTCGATCGGCACATTGGGGTCGACGCGGTGCTGGTAATAAAGGTCGATCACCTCAACTCCGAGCCGCTGCAGGCTCGCCTCGCAAGCCGAGCGGACATAAGCGGGATCGCCCTTCACGCCGAGGAATTCGCCGTTCGGCCCCCGCACATTGCCGAACTTGGTGGCCAGGAACACCTGGTCGCGCCGGTCGCGGATGGCTTTGCCGACCAGTTCCTCGTTCTTGAACGGCCCGTACATGTCGGCGGTGTCGAGAAAATTGACCCCGCGTTCGATCGCATGATGGATCGTAGCGATCAATTCCTGGTCGCTGCCGGTGCCGTAGAATTCACTCATGCCCATGCAGCCAAGGCCGATCGCCGATACTTCGGGCCCATTCTTGCCAAGGCGCCGCTTGCCGACTTGGAACATGTTCTTCTCCCTTTTTCGAATGTGCGTCCGGAGATGGGGTCGCGCCGCCGCCGCTTCGAGGGCCGCAATCGCACAGTCGCAACAATTGGCCGCTTTAGTCCATGTGAACCGGTGGCCCACCGCCGCCCACCTGGTTCCCGCGCCGCATCAGCAGGAGCAGCGGCAACACGGCGAACGTGATAATCATCATCAGCTTGAAATCATCCAGATAGGCGATGAACAAGGCCTGCTTGTTGATCATCAGGTTGATGTAGGCGAGCGCGGCGGGCCCGGCGACCGGGAACACGGTCTGCAAAATCGTCGGATCGAGGGTCGGGATCGTCTGCTCGGTGATGTTGTGGGCGAGGTCGGCGTGCGACACCTGCGCCATCCGCACCAGCTGGGTGCTGACAACCGAGATGCCGACCGAGCCGCCGATGTTTCGCGACAGGTTGAGCAATGCCGCACCGGTCGTCCTCAGCCGCGGCGCCAGGGTCTCGAACGCCAGCGTTTGCAAGGGCACGAAAATGAGCCCGAGGCCGAGGCCCTGGACAACGCCGCTGACGATGACCGGGCGTGCCGGCTGGTCGATCGCGAAGCCGGTCATCATGTAGAGCGAGGTGCCCATCAGCACGACGCCGAGCCCGACCAGCAGCCGCGCGTCGATCTTGCCGGTCAGACGTCCGGCCATCAGCATCGAGATCAGCGTACCGATGCCGCGTGGCGCGGTGAGGAAGCCCGATTGCAGGACGGAGTATCCGTACATGGTCTGGAGAAGCGGCGGCAGCAGGGCGAGCCCGGCGAGCAGCAGCACCCCGGTCGCGGCCATAAACAACAGGCTCGTCGCGAAATTGCGGTCGGTGAACATGGCGCGCTCGAACAATGGATGCTTGCCAGTCACCATGTGCACGATAAACATCCAGGAGGCCGCGATGGCGAGACCAAGCTCGATCCGGATTTCCCAGCTCGACAGCCAATCCTCCTGTTGACCGCGGTCGAGAAACAGCTGGAGCCCGGCCAACGCGAGCGCCAGCAGGATGAATCCGAAAGCGTCGAAGTTGCGACGGTGCGTCTCGGTTTTCGGCATGAAGCGCAACATCAGCACCGAGCACAATATCCCGACCGGTAAATTGACCAGGAACACCCAGCGCCAGTTGTAATTATCGGTGAGCCATCCGCCGAGAACCGGTCCCAAAATCGGGCCGATCATCACGCCGCCCCCGAACAGCGCCATCGCCTGCCCGTGCTTTTCCTTGGGGTTGATGTCGAACAAGGTTGCCTGCGCAAGCGGGACGATGAAGGCCCCGCTGACTCCCTGGAACGCGCGGAACACGACCATCTCGCTCAGCGAAGTCGCGGTTGCGCAGAGCACCGAGGCAATGGTGAAGCAGACCACGGAGATGAGCAGTAGGCGCTTGCGCCCGACGCGGTCGGCCAGCCAGCCGCTGATCGGCAACGCGATCGCCGATGCGACGATGTAGCTGGTCAGCACCCAGTTGATCTGGTCCTGGGTCGCGCTGAGGTCCGCCTGCATGTGCGGCAAGGCGACGTTGGCGATGGTCGTGTCCAGCACCTGAAGGAGCACGGCCATCATCACGCCGACGGTGACGATCAACCGTTCTCCCGATGGCAGCGGATGGCTAGCGACCGATGGATTTTGCTCGGCCATCTTCCAGTCCGGCTTACTTCTTGTCTTCGAAATAGACGGTCGCGGTCACCGACAGGCCGGCGATCATCGGCCGCGACGGTTTGCCGTCGAAGACGATCCGCACCGGCACGCGCTGGGTTACCTTCACCCAATTGCCATTGGCGTTCTGCGCGGGCAGCAGCGAGAACTCGCCGCCGGTGCCGGCGCCGATGCTCTGCACGTGAGCATCAAACTTCTCGCCGCCATAAGCGTCGACCTCGACCCTGGCGCGCTGGCCCGGCGCCATTCGCGCCAAATCCTTCTCCTTGAAGTTCGCCTCGACCCAGGCGTTGGCGCTGTGAACCAGGCTGACCATGCCGACACCAATCACCGCCATCTGGCCAACCTGCAGCTTGTCCGCATTCTCGATGACCCCATCCATCGTGGCGCGAATGTCGGTACGTTCGAGATCGAGCTTCGCCTTGTCCACCGCGGCCTGGGCTTGGGCGACCTGCGGCTGATCGCCCCCCGGCGCGACCGCGGCATTGGCGTTTGCGGAACGCGCCCGCGCATCGGCCAGTTGAGTCTCGGCCGAGCGCACCTCGTTCAAGGCATCGTCATAATCGGCGCGCGTCGTGAAGCCCTGGTTCAGCAGCACCTGCTGGCGGTGCAGCGCGTTCTGCTTGATCGCGAGATTGGCCTGCGCGCCGGTAATGTCGCCGCCGGTCCCGGCCGCCGTGGTCCGCAGCACCTGCGTCTGTAGCCGGGCGCTCGCGAGCGCGGCCTGGGCCTGCTCAAGCGCGACTTGATAGGGTTGCGGATCGACCCGAAACAGCAGGTCGCCGCGCTTCACGCGGCTGCCATTGTGGACGAGCACCTCGACCACCTGCCCGTTCACCTGCGGGCTGACTGAGACGATGTCCTGGCGGATTTGCGCATCGTCGGTCGACACGCTGCCGCCGCTCGTCAGCCAGTAGTAACCGCCCAGCAGGATCAGCGCCGCCGGCACGATCAGCATGATGATCGTCTTGGTCCAGTTGCGGCTCTCGGTCTTGCGAACGCGCTTTTTCTTCGGCGCCTCGGCGACCTCGGCTGGAGCCATCGGCTCGGTCTGCATTCTGTTCATTGGTTGGATGCCCTGTTCAACGGTGCGGCCCTGGACGCATTGTCGCGCGCGCGTTTCAATACTTGCCGGGTGATTTCAATGTGCTGGGGGTCGATGCCGGCGAAGGCGTCGGCGATCATCTCGTCGGCGACGGCGCGCAGCTTCTCGACCAATGGCCGCGCTTTGACGGTGACATGCAGCCGCCACGCCCGCCGGTCGGCAGGATCGGCCACCCGCTCAACCAATCCGCCTTCCTCCAGCCGATCGACGATCCGGGACAGCGTGATCGGCTCGATGTCCATCATGTCGGCGAGCTCGATCTGCCGAAGGCCCGGCTGCCGCTCAAGGCGGAACAACACCTTCCATTGCGCGCGCGTGACGCCCATGCCCACCGCGCGGCGATCGAACGCCTTGCGCAGCGCGTGCGCCGTCTCGCCAATCTCGAAAGGAAGCGTTTCCATCAGCAACCGATATATAAGCGTGCTATATTAAGCAACGCTTTATCCTGGCCTCGCGTTCCGATCGGCGAAACTTTTCATGTAGCGCCCAGCCCTGGGGCTGATACGGCAACCAAGCCTGGCAGGAGGTTCTAATGCGCTTCGTGTGGATGGGTTTCCTAAAATCGGACAAGTTGATCGACCCGTCGCTTCAATTGCAGATGGGGAGTTCCTGAAACAACCCTATATTCGGATCGAACTCCGCCGGATTCCTGCGCAACGCAAATGGCGGCCGCGCCGGATATCTGCTCATCCTCGATGCCGAAGATCGCGCCACCGCCGAAGCGTTGGTACACGAAAGCCCGATCCGCGCCGCCGGTCTCTACAGCGAGTTCCACTTGTTCGAGTTTCAGGACGAGATCGGGTGAACGGCTGTCGCCGGCGCTTTTGCGCCGCGCTCCAGATCTCGCTCTGCCCCCGACTGACTGAAATCGCCGGCACGCTGCGCGCGCTCCATTCGCTGCCTGCCCCCGGCATGTCGAAAATTGGAGCGGGTAGCGGGAATCGAACCCGCGCGTTCAGCTTGGGAAGCTGACAGGCTACCATTACATCATACCCGCCCGTGGGTCGCGCCGATGTGGATTTTCGGCCGCCCCAAGTCAACGTTGCTAGCGCCAGACAATTCTCAATTCCGCCCTCGACCGGCTCATAACCCGCCTCGCGCAACCGGTTGGACAACTCATCCCCCGTGCTTCGGACCAGGTCGCTGTCATCGGACCGGATCACGAAATTCGCGCCGTATCGCCCATCCTTGAAGAAGGGATAGCTGCCGATCGCGACACCTGGGTGAGCGGCCTCGGTGTCGCGCAAAAGGTCGGCGACGTCGCTTTCGGCTGCCCGCGCGCCCACGGTGACCGAAACGACCGGCCGCCCGCCTTCGAGCCGCCCGGTCAATGCTTCGAGCATCGCGGCCGCGATGTGCGGCACGCCGGCGAGGATGAACACGTTTTCAATCTTGATGCCCGGCGCTCCGGAGCTGGGGTTCTCGATCAGCTCGGCCCCGTCAGGAACCCGGGCCATGCGCAGTCTGGCCTCGGTGAGCCCGCCCGGCCGGTCGCGATAATAATCCTCGAGAATTCGGCGCGCGGCCGGATGGACGACCGCGGGCACCCCGAATGCCGCTGCCATCGCATCGACCTGATGTCGTCATGCGTCGGCCCGATGCCCCCGGTAGTGAACAAATAGTCGTGCTCCGCCCGCAACTCGTTGACGGTCTCGGCGATGCGCTGGAGGTCGTCCGGCACGACGCGCACCTCGGCCAGCCGGATACCCTGTCGGGTCGGACACAGGACAGACGTCGCGACGTCTTGTCGCTGTGGCTGAACGAACAGGGTATCCGGCTGGCCGAGGTGCGCGTCGTGCCGGACGACCTCCAGCGCATCGCCGAGACCGTCAACGAGTTGCGGGCGGAGCACGACTATTTGTTCACTACCGGGGGCATCGGGCCGACGCATGACGACATCACGGTCGATGCGATGGCGGCGGCATTCGGGGTGCCCGCGGTCGTCCATCCGGCCGCGCGCCGAATTCTCGAGGATTATTATCGCGACCGGCCCGGCGGGCTCACCGAGGCGAGGCTGCGCATGGCCCGGGTTCCTGACGGGGCCGAGCTGATCGAGAACCCCAGCTCCGGAGCGCCGGGCATCAAGATTGAAAACGTGTTCATCCTCGCCGGCGGCCGCACATCGCGGCCGGCGATGCTCGAAGCATTGACCGGGCGGCTCGAAGGGGGCGGCCGGTCGTTTCGGTCACCGTGGGCGCGCGGGCAGCCGAAAGCGACGTCGCCGACCTGTTGCGCGAGACCGAGGCCGCTCACCCCGGCGTCGCGATCGGCAGCTATCCCTTCTTCAAGGATGGGCGATACGGCGCGAATTTCGTGATCCGGTCCGATGACAGCGACCTGGTCCGAAGCACCGGGGATGAGTTGTCCAACCGGTTGCGCGAGGCGGGTTATGAGCCGGTCGAGGGCGGAATTTAGAATTGTCTGGCGCTAGCAACGTTGACTTGGGGCGGCCGAAAATCCACATCGGCGCGACCCACGGGCGGGTATGATGTAATGGTAGCCTGTCAGCTTCCCAAGCTGAACGCGCGGGTTCGATTCCCGCTACCCGCTTCAAACTCGACATGCCGGGGGCATGTCAGCGTTTGGAGCGCGGCGCAGCGCGCCGGCGATATCAGTCAGTCGGGGGCATATCGAGGTTGGAGCGCGGCGCAAAAGCGCCGGCGACAGCCGTTCACCCGATCTCGTCCTGAAACTCGAACAAGTGGAACTCGCTGTAGAGACCGGCGGCGCGGATCGGGCTTTCGTGTACCAACGCTTCGGCGGTGGCGCGATCTTCGGCATCGAGGATGAGCAGATATCCGGCGCGGCCGCCATTTGCGTTGCGCAGGAATCCGGCGGAGTTCGATCTGAATATAGGGTTGTTTCAGGAACTCCCCGATCTGCAATTGAAGCGACGGGTCCATCGACTCGTCCGATTTTAGGAAACCCATCCACACGAAGCGCATTAGAACCTCCTGCCAGGCTTGGTTGCCGTATCAGCCCCAGGGCTGGGCGCTACATGTAAAGTTTCGCCGATCGGAACGCGAGGCCAGGAAAAGCGTTGCTTAATATAAGTACGCTTACTATATCGGTTGCTGATGGAAACGCTTCCTTTCGAAATCGGCGAGACGGCGCACGCGCTGCGCAAGGCGTTCGATCGCCGGGCCGCCGGGCATGGGCGTCACGCGCGCGCAATGGAAGGTGTTGTTCCGGCTCGAGCGGCAGCCGGGGCTTCGCCAAATCGAGCTCGCCGACATGATGGACATCGAGCCGATCACACTGTCCCGGATCGTCGATCGGCTGGAAGAAGGGCGGATTGGTCCAACGGGTCGCCGATCCTGCCGACCGGCGGGCGTGGCGGCTGCATGTCACCGTCAAAGCGCGGCCACTGGTCGAGAAGCTGCGCGCCGTCGCCGACGAGATGATCGCCGACGCCTTCGCCGGCATCGACCCCGAGGCACATTGAAATCACGCGGCAGGTATTGAAACGCGCGCGGGACAATGCGTCCAGGGCCGCACCGTTGAACAGGGCATCCAACCAATGAACAGAATGCAGACCGAGCCGATGGCTCCAGCCGAAGTCGCCGAGGCGCCGAAGAAAAAGCGCGTTCGCAAGACCGAGGGCCGCAACTGGACGAAGACGATCATCATGCTGATCGTGCCGGCGGCGCTGATCCTGCTTGGCGGTTATTACTGGCTGACGAGCGGCGGCAGCGTGTCGACCGACGATGCGCAAATCCGCCAGGACATTGTCTCGGTCAGCCCGCAGGTGAACGGCAGGTGGTCGAGGTGCTCGTCCACAATGGCAGCCGCGTGAAGCGCGGCGACCTGCTGTTTCGGGTCGATCCGCAACCCTATCAAGTCGCGCTTGAGCAGGCCCAGGCCGCGCTCGCGAGCGCCGCTACAGACGCAGGTGCTGCGGACCACGGCGGCCGGGACCGGCGGCGACATTACCGGCGCGCAGGCCAATCTCGCGATCAAGCAGAACGCGCTGCACCGCCAGCAGGTGCTGTTGAACCAGGGCTTCACGACGCGCGCCGATTATGACGATGCCTTGAACGAGGTGCGCTCGGCCGAGACTTAATTGGCCGATGCGCGGGCGCGTTCCGCCAACGCCAATGCCGCGGTCGCGCCGGGGGGCGATCAGCCGCAGGTCGCGCAAGCCCAGGCCGCGGTGGACAAGGCGAAGCTCGATCTCGAACGTACCGACATTCGCGCCACGATGGATGGGGTCATCGAGAATGCGGACAAGCTGCAGGTTGGCCAGATGGCGGTGATTGGTGTCGGCATGGTCAGCCTGGTTCACAGCGCCAACGCCTGGGTCGAGGCGAACTTCAAGGAGAAGGTATTCGGCGCGAATGGCGCCGGGCCAGCGCGCCAGGGTCGAGGTCGACGCTTATGGCGGCGAGAAGTTTGATGCCCACGTGCAGAGCATCGGCGCCGGCACGGGCGGCGAGTTCTCGCTGCTGCCCGCGCAGAACGCCAATGGCAATTGGGTGAAGGTAACCCAGCGCGTGCCGGTGCGGATCGTCTTCGACGGCAAACCGTCGCGGCCGATCATCGCCGGCCTGTCGGTGACCGCGACTGCCTATTTCGAAGACAAGAATAAGCCGGACTGAAGATGGCCGAGCAAAATCCATCGGTCGCTAGCCATCCGCCGCCATCGGGAGAACGGTTGATCGTCACCGTCGGCGTGATGATGGCCGTGCTCCTTCAGGTGCTGGACACGACCATCGCCAACGTCGCCTTGCCGCACATGCAGGCGGACCTCAGCGCGACCCACGACCAGATCAACTGGGTGCTGACCAGCTACATCGTCGCATCGGCGATCGCGTCGCCGATCAGCGGAGGCCGGCCGACCGCGTCGGGCGCAGGCGCCACCGCTGATCTCCGTGGGCTGCTTCACCATTGCCTCGGTGCTCTGCGCAACCGCGACTTCGCTGAGCGAGATGGTCGTGTTCCGCGCGTTCCAGGGAGTTAGCGGGGCCTTCATCGTCCCGCTTGCGCAGGCAACCTTGTTCGACATCAACCCCAAGGAAAAGCACGGGCAGGCGATGGCGCTGTTCGGGGGCGGCGTGATGATCGGCCCGATTCTGGGACCGGGCTCGGCGGCTGGCTGACCGATAATTACAACTGGCGCTGGGTGTTCCTGGTCAATTTACCGGTCGGGATACCGTGCTGGTGGTGATGTTGCGTTCATGCCGAAAACCGAGACCCACCGTCGCAAGTTCGACGTTTTCGGTTTCGCTCTGCTCGCGCTCGCGTTGGCGGGCTCCAGCTGTTTCTCGACCGCGGTCAGCAGGAGGATTGGCTGTCGAGCTGGAAAATCCGGATCGAGTTGGCCTCGCGATCGCGGCCGCCTGGATGTTCTGGTGCACATGATGACTGGCAAGAATCCATTGTTCGAGCGCGCCATGTTCACCGACCGCAATTTCGCCACGAGCCTGTTGTTTATGGCCGCGACCGGGGTACTGCTGCTCGCCGGTCTCGCGCTGCTGCCGCCGCTGCTCCAGACGATGTACGGCTATTCGGTCCTGCAGTCGGGTTTCCTCACCGCGCCGCGCGGCGTCGGGACGCTGATTCGATGCTGATGGCCGGACGTCTACCGGAAAGATCGACGCGCGGCTGCTGGTGGGCTCGGCGTCGTGCTGATGGGCGCGTCGCTATAGATGATGACCGGCTTCGCGATCGACCAGCCGGCACGGCCGGTGATCGTCAGCGGCGTTGTCCAGGGCCTCGGCCTCGGGCTCATTTTCGTCCGCTTGCAAACGCTTGCGTTCGAGACCCTGTCCCCTCGCCTTCGCACGACCGGCGCGGCATTGCTCAACCTGTCGCGAAACATCGGCGGCTCGGTCGGCATCTCGGTGGTCAGCACCCAACTGGTGCGGATGGCGCAGGTGTCGCACGCCGACCTCGCCCACAACATCACCGAGCAGACGATCCCCACCCTCGATCCGACCATTTGCAGACGGTGTTCCCGGTCGCGGGCCCGCGGCGCTCGCCTACATCAACATGATGATCAACAGGCAGGCCCTGTTCATCGCCTATCTGGACGATTTCAAGCTGATGATGATCGTCACGTTCGCGGTGTTGCCGCTGCTCCTGCTGATGCGGCGCGGGAACCAGGTGGGCGGCGGTGGGCCACCGGTTCACATGGACTAAAGCGGCCAATTGTTGCGACTGTGCGATTGAGGCCCTCGAAGCGGCGGCGGCGCGGACCGATCTTCGGACGCAAATTGAAAAAGGGAGAAGCCATGTTCCAAGTCGGCAAGCGGCGCCTTGGCAAGAATGGGCCCGAAGTATCGGCGATCGGCCTCGGCTGCATGGGCATGAGTGAATTCTACGGCACGGCAGCGACGCAGGAATTGATCGCGACGATCCATCATGCGATCGAGCGCGGGGTCAATTTCCTCGACACAGCCGACATGTACGGGCCGTCAAGAACGAGGAACTGGTCGGCAAAGCGATCCGCGACCGCCGCGATGAGGTGTTCCTGGCGACCAAGTTCGGCAATGTGCGGGGGCCAAACGGCGAGTTCCTCGGCGTAAGGGCGATCCCGCCTATGTCCGCTCGGCTTGCGAGGCGAGCCTGCAGCGGCTCGGGGTCGAGGTGATCGATCTTTATCACCAGCACCGCGTCGACCCCAACGTGCCGATCGAGGAAACGGTCGGCGAGATGTCGCGGCTGCAGCAGGAGGGGAAGGTCCGCTTCCTCGGCCTGTCCGAAGCGGCGCCCGACACGATCCGCGCGGCTCATGCGACCTCGCCGATTACCGCGGTCCAAACCGAGCTGTCGCTGTGGAGCCGCGATGCGGAGGCCGAGGTGCTGCCGACGGTTCGCGAGCTCGGCATCGGCTATGTCGCTTATCCGCCGCTCGGCCGCGGCTTCCTGACCGGGCAGTTCAAGTCCCCCGACGATTTCCCCGACGGCGACTTCCGCAAGAACCATCCCCGCTTCCAGGGCGAGAATTTCGGCAAGAAACTGCAGCTGGTCGAGGAAGTCGAGGCGCTGGCGAAGGAGAAGGGCTGCACCACCGCCCAGCTCGCGCTCGCCTGGGTGCTGGCCAAGGGCGAGGATATCGTGCCGATCCCGGGCACCAAGCACGTCCGTTATCTCGACGACAATATCGGCGCGCTGGACGTCAATCTGACTGGCGAGGACCTCGAGCGGCTCGATGCGATCCTGCCGCCTGGAGCCGCGGCGGGCGAGCGCTATCACGCGCGCGGCATGGAGGCCGTGAACTTTAGGGCGCGCGGACCATCTGGCCGCCTTTGATCACGAGGCGGACGTTCTCGACCGCCCACGTCCCGGGTGGGTCGCCTTCGACCGCGACGAGGTCGGCGAGCAGGCCGGGCTTGATCGTGCCGCGGTCGGCGAGGTGCAGGATGCGCGCGTTGCCCGAGGTCGCGGAGATCAGCACCTGCGCGGCCGGCATGCCGGCGCGCTGCATCGCTTCCATCTCAGCCAGTTCTGGCCGTGGAACACGCCGACATCGCCGCCCATGCAGATCGGCACGCCCGCCTTCATCGCCAGCTGGAAGGCGCGGCGGTTTTCCTGGACGCTTTCGGGCGCCGGCTCCTGGCCGTTCCAGTGCTGGAAGTAGCGCGCATAGGCCTCGGACGCGCCCAGCGTCGGGCACAGCGCAATACGCTTCGCCGCCATCGCCTTAAAGACCGCTTCAGTGCCGCCATAGCCATGCTCGATCGTGTCGGCGCCAGCGCGGACGGCGCGCATCATGCCTTCGGCGGTGGTGGCGTGGACGGCGACCAGGCGGCCGGCATCGTGCGCGGCGGCGACCCCGGCGTCGAGCTCGGCCTGGGAGAGGGTTGGGCGGCTCGGCTCGCCCTTGCCCCAATGATAATCGGCATAGAATTTGACGATGTCGGCGCCGCCGGCGACCTGGTCACGGACGGCGCGGATGGTCTCGTCGACGCCGGCGACTTCCTGCGCGCCCTGGGGGATGGCACGCCGGGCTCAAAGCCCTTGGGTCCGTAGGCGCCGCGCGCGACGATCGCCTTGGTCGCGACCAGCAGGCGGGGACCGGGACGATGCCCTTGTTGATCGCCTGCTTGAGGCCGACGTCGGCAAAGCCCGCGCCCTCGGTGCCGAGGTCGCGCTCGGTGGTGAAGCCGGCGTCGAGCGTTCGCTCCGCCTGGACCACCGCGCGGGCGGTGCGCAGCGCGAGCGGCTCGTGCAGCACCTGATCGTCCCACAAGGTCTCGTTGAGGGGTGCAGAACAGGTGCGAATGGCCCTCGATCATGCCCGGCATGAAGGTCGTGCCGGGCAGGTCGATCGTGCGGGCGCCGGCGGCGCGGCGAGGTTCGGACCGGCGGCGGCGATGCGTCGCCGTCGACGAGGACGGTCCAGCCTTCGTGAATCGGTCGTGCCGTCGAAAACCCGGGCGGCGGCGAAGGAGCAGGGCTCGGCCGCGGCCGGATTTGCGGCGATAAGCGCCATCACAAGCAAGCTGCAAATGCGGCTGTCAAACTTCAGCAATCGCAGCGACTTCCGCGCGCGGGCGTGCGAAAGATGGCCGATAGCGCAGGAGATTGCGATCTAGGTGCCGTTCAGCGATCGCCGAGGTGGAGGCCGATAACATCCGGCTGAATAGGGACACTGATTTTCGAGGGCGATAGGAATTGAGAGCATTTGCTGATGCCCGACATAAGCGTCGAAGCAACTACGAAAGAGAAGGCTATCGGCTCTGATGGGATTGCTGTGGACGGGCCGGGCGCCTCGAAGCTCCCGCTCGGAGTCCCGGCCCCTCCGCCATCGCATGGGATCCTCGTGGGATGGCTCCCATGACCCCACCGCCCCGGAAATGGAACGACGCGGCTTAGCGCTTCGAGAACTGGAACAGCGGCGTGCCTTCCCCCGCCGTACTTCTTGCGCTCGACGGCGCGGCTTGTCACGGGCGAGGAAGCGGCGTGCTTGACCACGCCGCGGAGCGCCGGCTCGACCGGGCCAGCGCTGGTGGGGATGCCGTGGCTTGACCGCGCCGGCCTGGCCGGAAAGGCCGCCGCCGACGACGTGGCGATCGACCTCATACTGGCCGTCGCGCTCGGCAACGCCGAACGGCTGGTCGATGACGAGACGGAGCGTCGGACCGCGAACATAGATTCCTGCTCGACGCGATCGATGATGATCTTGCCCGAGCCCCGGCCTTCAGCCAGACGCGTGCGATGGCGTCCTTGCGGCGCCGGTCGCATAAGCACGACCCTGCTTGTCGAGCCGCCGTCGCGAAGCGGCTATGGGTGTCCCTGGCATCGGCGGCGGCGCGGCCGCGGCCTCCGCGGCGGGAGCTTCGGCTTCGGCCGTAACCGGCGGGCGGGCGGCCGGTTCCTTGGTCAGGTCGGCGAGATCGGAGAGGGACTTCTTGTCGGCCATTATGCGCCCACCTTGTTCTTGCGGTTCATCGACGCGACGTCGAGGACTTGCGGATCCTGGCCGCCGTGCGGATGCTCGGCGCCGTTGTAGAGGTGCAAGCGCGCGCATCTGGTCGCGGCCGAGGGGCCCGCGCGGGATCATGCGCTCGATCGCCTTTTCGAGCACGCGCTCGGGGAAGCGGCCCTCAAGCACCTTGCCCGCGGTGATCTCCTTGAGCCCGCCGACATAACCGGTGTGCTTGTAATAGATCTTCTTCTCGAGCTTGCGGCCGGTGAAGCGGACCTTGCCGGCATTGACGATCACGACATGGTCGCCGCAATCGACGTGGGGCGTGAAGCTCGGCTTGTGCTTGCCGCGCAGGATATTGGCGACGATCGTCGCCAGCCGGCCAACGACCAGGCCATCGGCATCGACGAGATGCCATTTCTTGTCGACCTCCGCCGGCTTGGCCGACTTGGTCGTCTTCATCAGCGCCTTCATGGCTGAGAACCTTCTCTAAAAAGAAAAGCGGCTCGCACGGAGCCGCCGTCGAGCGGGGCTAATTGCCGCCGAGGCTGTAAAAGTCAAGCAAATCCGGGACTTTGCCAACGGGTAAAATAATACCTTTCACATTTCTGATACGGACATGAAACGACGGGAACGGAGGGCCGATGCCTACCGTTTCACTACCAACACGAACAGAGGAGGAATGGTCATGTACATCGGGCTTGGCGGATTTTGATCCTGATCCTCATCCTGTGGCTGCTAGGTGTAATCTAGCCTCCGATCGATCATCCGCGTTTGCACCGTGTCTGGCCACCAACTGACCGTGCGGGCGGCGCAGCGTGGCCTTGCTCGACGGGAAAAATTGACTCGTTCCAGCGTTGCCCAGTCGAGCCCAGCCTTCTAGAATCAGTCCTGCCTTCTAGAAATCAGCTCCGGCCTCGCTCATGCCCGCGCCGCGAGACCAAGCGGAGACATTTGACTGGTGCCGAGACGCGTCAAGGATTTCATCGATATCAGTGAATATACCTCGCTCGACGACCTCATCCATTATCTTGAGGTGGTCCGCGACAATCTCCCGGCCGAACACCAGGCCGAGATGAAGAATTCGTGGCGACGAGGTTTTCGGCCGGCGGCTGACGATCACCTATTTCCGCGAGCTTACGCCGGAGGAGGTCGAGCTCGAAACGAAATATGGGGAAGGCGGCAAGGCCGGGGCGAGCATCGAGGAATTGCGCCATCGGCTTGACGAGGTGCCCTACAAGCTGGGGAAGGCGAAAGGGCGCTAGGCGGTATTGCCTCCGCGATCCGGTCGACTGACCAAGCGGCCGCGCTCCCACAATTCGAACGGTTGCCCGTCTACGATCTCCGACACCTGACGCAGGGCGTGGGAATCGGTATTGGCCTCAACCCACTCGGCACTCGAAATCTTGCCGGCTCCGTCGAGCCGGTACAGTCTGTAAGTCGGCAAACGCGAACACCCCCGCAGCGTCGGTGCCTATCACGCCGCCGTCGCATGCGGATTCACCTGGGTTACAGAAAGTTAAAGCTTTGCTATTGAAAACAAAGGCTTTTATGAATGTTCTGGAGGTGTAACCTAAGTTAGCCGCGAAACGCCTTCGGCTGTGCACAAGGTGTTGCGTCATGATCAGCGTGCATTTGAAGAAGCTCAGGCAGCGTATCGAGCTGAGCGCCGAGGAAGAGCGCGCAATCTGCAATGCCGTCGCCGAAACGCGCCGCGTCGCCGCCGACCAGGTGCTGGTACGATCAGGGGACCCGCTCAATTCCAGCTTGCTGCTCCTCGACGGATGGCTGGCACGGAGCAAGGATCTTCCCGGTGGCGAACGCCAGGTGACGGAATTGCACATCGCCGGGGACTTCGCGGACCTTCATGGCTTCACGCTGAAGCGCCTCGACCACGACCTGATGACGTTGAGCGATTGCACGATCGCCGTCGTGCCGCATGAGCGCCTGCGGGACATCACCGAGCGCTTTCCCGGCTTGCGCGCTTCTATTGGTTTTCGACCAACGTGGACGCGGCGATCACCCGGGAGCTGGCGCTGTCGCTTGGTCAGCGGTCGGCGATTTCGCGAATGGCGCATTTGTTTTGCGAATTGCACGCGAGGCTGGACGCCGTCGGCAAGGCCCGTCGGGACGGTTTCGAATTTCCGCTCACCCAGCGCGAATTGTCGGAGTGCCTCGGGCTGACGGTGGTGCACGCCAACCGGACGATCCAGGAATTGCGCCGGCGCGGCCTGGTCGAGCTCGAGAACCGGCAGCTCACGATAATCGACCGCCGCGGGTTGGAAGGCGTGGCCGAGTTCGACCCCTCCTACCTCTATCTCGATCGCGCCCCGGCCTAGCCGACATTTGCCTCGACCCATTGCGCATAAGGGCCGAGGAGCTTTTCGACCGGCCATGTGACGACGCACGGAACATCGTAACTGTGGAGCGCGGCGATCCGCGTCATCAGCGCATCGGCCTGATCATCGGTGGTCTTGAAGATGGCCGCTACCTCCGCCGCTGATTCGACCGCCCCTTGCCAGCGGTAGATGGACCGGACGGGCCCGAGGATATTGACGCAGGCGGCAAGCTGCTCCTCGACCATCAGCCGGCCGACGTGCTCCGCCTCATCGGTATCGGCGAAGACCGCGTAAACGGAGACGACGCTCATGCGCGCCGCTCGCTACCCAGGACATGCGCGCCCCAGACGGTCGCGGCGACGAGCAGGGCGCCGGTCGCCTGGTGGAGCACGGCCAGCCAGAAGGCGATCCCCGACAGGATGGTGAAGATCCCAGCAGGATCTCGGTTCCGAACGCCGCGTGGATGGCGATCGAAGCGCGGCGTGACAGCGGCTTCACCTGTCGGGCAAACAGAACCAGCACCGCGACGACAACCCAGGCCCACCAGCGGTGCAGGAACTGGAGCAGAAACGGATCGTGCGTCGCGGCGAAGAGGGGGCCGCGGGACCAATCAATGCCCTCGGGGACGAAATGGCCGTTCATGTCGGGCCAGGTGTTGGAGACATAGCCGGCGCGAAAGCCCGCGATCCAGGCGCCGAACATCAGCTGGATGAAGACGGCGGCAAGCGCGACCATGCCCCATGAGGTAAGGCGCGCCGGACGGGTTCAGCTCGCCGCAGGTCGAGCGCGGTCCAGATGAGCGCGGCGAACAGGAACAGCGCGAACAGCAAATGGGCGGAGAGACGGTAAGGGCTGACCTCGGTCCGGCCCTCCAGGCCCACAGGACCATGAACCAGCCGACCGCGCCCTGCAGCCCGCCCAGAATGAACAAAGCCGCGAGCCGCCAGCCGAAGCCGCGCGGAAATCCCCCGCTTCACCGCGAACCAGCCGACCCCAACAAAGAAAACGAGGCCAAGCACTCGGCCGAGCAGACGGTGCACCCATTCCCAGAAGAAAATGAACTTGAACCCGGACAAGGTCATGCCGGCCGGACCAGCGACCTCGCGATATTGCGGGGTCTGGCGATAAAGATCGAACGCGCGCTCCCAGTCCGCGTGGGACAGCGGCGGAATGGCGCCGATGATAGGCTTCCACTCGGTGATCGAGAGGCCGCTTTCGGTCAGGCGGGTGATGCCGCCGATGACCACCATCGCGAACACCAGCCCGGCGACGACCAGCAACAGATTGGCGAGGGCGCGCGAAGAGCTGCGGGATTGGGTGGCGTTAGGCATGGGGAGGCCTTTGCGCGCGCCGCTCGATTGAGCAAGGGCGGCGAAAATCGGCGCGATGATATATTGTAACTATTAAAATGCGGCGTTATATCAGCGGCCATGACGCAGCTTACGCTCTCGAATGGGCGGCTCGATCGCCTGGCGATGGGCCTGTCCGGATTGTGCGCAGTGCATTGCGTCGCGACCGCGGTGCTGCTTGGGCTTCTCGCCTCGGCGGGCGGGTTCCTTGGCAAGCCGATCATCCACGAAGTGGGCCTGACGCTGGCGATGATCATCGGCGCGTTCGCCCTCGGACGCGGCATCTTAGAGCATGGATTCGTGCATGCCGAGCGCGATCGGCGCCCTGGGGCTTGGAGTGATGTCCGGCGCGCTCAGCCTGCCGCACGACGGGCGCGAACCCGTCTACACGATCGTTGGCGTGCTGATCGTCGCGCTCGGCCATCGCCTCAATGAGCTTGCGCACGACTGACCAGCGCTTGCCGCGCTTTGGCACTGCGCTTATTCCGGGAACAGAAGATGGGCCGTCATGATCACCAGCTCCACGAAGGCGAGTCGCTGCGGGCGGCGGCACAGGAGCGGCTAACCCGAGAGGGCGAGCAGTGGACCAACATGCGAGCGGCCGTGTTCGATGCGCTGGCGAGCTTCGACAAGCCGGCGAGCGCCTATGACATCGCCGAACAGGTTTCGAAGGCGCAAGGCCGTCGGGTCGCCGCCAATAGCGTCTATCGGATCCTTGACCTGTTCGTGGGAGCGAACCTCGCGCGGCGGGTCGAAAGCGCCAACGCCTATGTTGCCAACCAGCATCCGGCCTGTCTGCACGACTGCATCTTCCTGATCTGCGACACGTGCGGGCAAGCGGTGCATATCGACGATGACAGCCTGACCACCGGTGTCCGCGACGCTGCCAAGGGCGCGGGTTTTTCCGCGCCGCGCCCGGTGATCGAGGTGCGCGGCACGTGCGGCGACTGCGGCGAGCCCTGAGCAAATTCTGAGCAATCGCTGAAATCGCTGCATTTGCAGGTTAGTGGCTGGCGGGTTGGTGACATCGAGAGACCCAGCGCTTAAGGCCTAAGACCCATGAGCGACCGTCCAGAAACCCCGCTGCTCGACACGGTTCGCGTGCCCTCCGAGCTTCGCGCGCTGAGCAAAGAGGAGTTGCCACAGCTCGCCGAGGAGCTTCGCCAGGAAGTCATCTCCGCGGTGTCGGTGACCGGCGGGCACCTCGGCGCCGGCCTCGGCGTCGTCGAGCTGACCGTCGCGCTTCATTATGTCTTCGATACCCCAGAGGACAAATTGATCTGGGACGTGGGACACCAGGCTTATCCGCACAAGATCATCACCGGGCGGCGCGACCGCATCCGGACGCTTCGGCAGGGCGGCGGCCTCAGCGGCTTCACGCGCCGCTGCGAGAGCGAATATGATCCGTTCGGCGCGGCGCACAGCTCGACCTCGATTTCCGCCGCGCTCGGTTTCGCCATCGCCAACAAGCTGTCGGGCTCAAGCGGACGAGCGGTCGCCGTGATCGGCGATGGCGCACTGTCAGCGGGCATGGCCTATGAGGCGATGAACAATGCCGCCGCCGCGGGGAACCGGCTGATCGTCATCCTCAACGACAATGACATGTCGATCGCGCCGCCGGTCGGGAGCTTGCGCAACGCGCTTGCCCGGCTGGTGTCGTCGGGCAAGTATCTGACTCCGCGCAAGCTCGCGCAGAAGCTCGCTCGGGCGATGCCGGAACCACTTCATCGCTCGATGCGGCGGATGGAGGAATATGCCCGCGGCATGGTCACCGGCGGGACGCTCTTCGACGAGCTCGGTTTTTATTACGTCGGGCCGGTCGACGGTCATGACGTGCGGGCATTGGTCGAAGTGCTGGAGAATGTCCGCGACGCCGAGGAAGGGCCGATGCTGGTCCATGTCGTCACCACCAAGGGCAAGGGCTATGCGCCGGCGGAGAATGCGGCCGACAAATATCACGGGGTGGTCAAGTTCGACGTGGTGTCGGGCGTGCAGGCCAAGCCGGCGGCGGGCGCGCCTAGCTATACCAGCGTGTTCGCCAAAGCGCTGACGATGGAAATGGCGCGCGACGACAAGGTGGTGGCGATCACCGCCGCGATGCCGTCGGGCACCGGCCTCGACAAGGTCGCCGAGCAGTTTCCGGACCGCGTGTTCGACGTCGGCATTGCCGAGCAGCATGGCGGTGACCTTTGCCGCAGGGCTCGCCGCCCATGGGTATCGGCCGTTCGCGACCATCTATTCAACCTTCCTGCAGCGCGCCTACGACCAGCTGGTGCATGACGTCGCGATCCAGAACTTGCCGGTGCGGTTCGCGATGGACCGCGCGGGGCTGGTCGGCGCCGATGGTGCGACGCACGCCGGCAGCTTCGACCTCGCTTATCTGTGCACGCTGCCGAACCTGGTCGTGATGGCCGCGGCCGACGAGGCCGAGCTGTGCCACATGGTGCATACCATGGCGCTGCATGACAGTGGGCCGAGCGCCGTCCGTTATCCGCGCGGCGAGGGGACAGGCGTGGCGCTTCCGACCGAGCCGCAGGCAGCTCGAGATCGGCAAGGGCCGCATCGTCCGCGAAGGCAAGAAGGTCGCGATCCTGTCGCTCGGCACGCGCCTCGCCGAGGCCGAAAAGGCGGCCGAGGAGCTGGAAGCCAAGGGGCTGTCGACGACGGTCGCGGACTTGCGCTTCGCCAAGCCGCTCGACAGCGAGCTGATCCGCAAGCTGCTGGCCACGCACGAGGTGGCGGTGACCGTCGAAGAAGCCTCCATCGGCGGGCTCGGCGCGCATGTGCTGACGCTGGCGAGCGACGAGGGGCTGACCGACGCCGGCCTGAAGATCCGCACGATGCGCCTGCCGGATGTCTTCCAGGAGCATGACAAGCCCGAGAAGCAATATGACGAAGCGGGACTGAACGCGCCGCATATTGTGGAGACGGTGCTGAAGGCGCTGCGGGTGAATAGCGCGGGCGTGGAAGAGGTGCGGGCCTGATTATTGCTCAGGGTGAGGCGCGGGGCCGCCTAGAAGAGAGATCGTCTCCTGGGAGCTTTCATGCGAGAGGCACGAAGGCGCGAAGATTCGCTCTGAAGTTGGTACACCCGGTCTCAAGGCTCGGTCGCGAGCCAGACTCAGGCGGCTCTTGGCTGCGATTTCAACGCGCTCTCCGGGGCTATCGCGTTCCAAAAGCGATCGTGGAGCGCTTCCGCCCCTTCGAAGCCTCGGGTGAGCCATGATAAGCGCGTGCGGATCAGCTTCTGGTGAGCCGCGGCCTCGCGGAGAGCCGGAGCCGGGCGCAGGCGCTGATCATGGCGGGGGCGGTGTTTTCGGGCGAGAAGAAGCTGGCAAAGGCCGGGGAGATGCTGGCCGAGGACGCCGCGCTGGAGGTTCGGGGGAAGGACCATCCGTGGGTGTCGCGCGGGCGGGATCAAGCTCGATCACGGGCTGACCCATTTCGGGTTCGACGTGAGCGGTGCGGTTGCGCTCGACGTCGGCAGCTCGACCGGCGGGTTCACCGACGTGCTGCTCTCCCGCGGGGCGGCGAAGGTTTATGCGGTGGACGTCGGGACCAACCAGCTGGCGTGGAAGCTGCGGCAGGACCCGCGCGTCGTCGTGCACGAGCAGACCAACGCCCGCACGCTGGATGCGGCGATCATCCCCGAATCGGTCGACATCGTCGTGTGCGATGCGAGCTTCATCGGCCTCGCGAAGGTGCTCGAGGCGCCGCTCAAGCTTGCGAAATCCGGTGCGAAGCTCGTCGCGCTGATCAAGCCGCAGTTCGAGGCGGGCCGCGAGGAAGTCGGGAAGGGCGGCGTCGTCCGCGATCCCGCGGTCCACGAGCGCGTGTGCACCCAGGCCAAAGCCTGGGTTGAATCGAGGGCTGGGCCGTGCTGGGCGTGAAACTGAGCCCGATCACCGGGCCCGAGGGCAATGTCGAATTCTGCTGGGAGCGAGAAAAATGGGGGAAGCGTGAAGCGGAAGCTGGGGGGGAGACGGGTGCTCGGGTGATCGGGATTGAAGCGCTTGGCGGCTGAGCGGGTGGATGTCGAACACGGCGACGGCTACGGTGGTTCGACGCGCTGGGAAGCCGCTTCATGCCGCCGGGCTGGCGTTCGGGATGGTTGTCCATCTTATATGCTGTCGGGGATCGCTCGTGATGGTCCTGCCGAGCCTCATCGCGCGATGAAGCTGCGCTGACCTGTTCTTCGTCCAGCTCGCGATGAATTTCGCCTGGTTGCTGATCTTCTTCGCGCACGACATCGCCTGCGAATCGTGATCTTCGGATGGCGATCTCGCGCTGCCGCCGGGCATTCTCGCTGCGCAGCCGCGGGCTGCTGATGGTCCGTACCTGCCTGGCTGATTTCGCGCATGCTCAATCCACCATCGGGCCTGAACCCGGCGCGGACTCACTGGCGGCTGAGGCAATAGCTTGGGGATAGGTTGCGGCGAGGGTGGCGAATGGACCCCAAGTCCTATTTCCGCGCCGAAAGGGAGATTTCCATGCAGTCCGAGAACAAAATGTTCGACGACATCGTCAAGATGGTGAACGGCTTTGCCGGGACCTTCGCCGGCATGGGCCGCGAGGCCGAAGCGTGCGCGCGAGAAGATGCGCGAATGGATGGCGGCGCCGATTTCGTCGGCCGCGACGAGTTCGAGGCGGTCAAGGCGATGGCGGCCGCTGCGCGCGACGAGAATGAGGCGCTGAAGGCGCGCATCGCCGCCCTCGAGGCAAGAAGGCGCCGGCGCTGCGGCGGGCAAGCGAAGCCAAGCCGGGAGCGTGAACCTGAGCGAGGAAGAAATCCAGGACGAGCGCGACGACGGCGCCCCAATCGAGGTGCTCGAGCAATATTTCGCGGCGCGCGGCTGGGCCTGCGAGCGGACTGCCGAAGGCGAGATCGTCGCTTCGGCGACCGGCAGCTGGGCGCAATATGAGCTTCGCGGCGTGTGGCGGCCGGAGGACCAGGTCCTCCAGTTCCTCGCCTTCCCCGACATCAAGGTCGCGCCCGAGAAGCGCACGCCCGATCTACGAAGCGCTCGGCCTGATCAACGAGCAGCTGTGGCTCGGCCATTTCGAGATGTGGTCGGGTTCGGGGCTGGTGGTGTTCCGCCATTCGACCATCCTCGATGCGCGAGAGGGCGAGGGCCTGAGCCTCGAGCAGGCCGAAGCGATCGCCGAGGCTGCGGTCGAGGAATGCGAGCGCTTTTACCCGGTGTTCCAGTTCGTCCTGTGGGGCGGAAAATCGCCGGGCGAAGCGATCGCCGCCGCGCTCATCGACACCCACGGCGAGGCATGACCGGCACATTGCAACTGCCACGAGCCGACGTGGTTCGTCGGCTGCGGCAACATGGGCGGGGCGATCCTCGAGGATGGCGCGGGGCGGCATCGACCTTGTCGCGGTACCGTGATCCGGCCGAGCGGACGCCGGTCGAGGGCGCACGAACCGTCACAGCCTTCGCTGACGCCGGGCGCCGCCGAAGCTGGTCGTGCTCGCGTTCAAGCCGCAGAAGCTGGACGAGGTCGCGCCGCAGCTTCGCCGTGCCTCACGCCCAGACGATCCTCATCTCGCTGCTTGCGGGGGTTGAGGCCGCAAGCCTGCGCCAGCGTTTCCCGGCGTCGGGGCGATCGTGCGTGCGATGCCCAACCTTCCCGTCGCAGTGAGGCGCGGAGTGACCGGCCTTTACGCGCCGGACGCCGATGCCGGCCGAAGAGCAGATCAACAACCTGTTCTCGGCGCTCGGGTTCGCGATGTGGATGACGGACGAAGCGAAGCTGGCGGCGCTTGGTTCGGTCGCCGGGGCGGGCCCGGCCTATGTCGCGCGCTTCATCGCCGCGCTGGCCAAGGCCGGGGAGAAGCGCGGCCTGAGCGAGGAGATCGCCGCGACGCATTGCGCGCGAGACGGTGCTCGGCACGGTCTGGATGGCGGCGACACCGGAGAAGAGATGGAGTCGATCGCGCGCCGCGTCGCCAGTCCCAATGGCACGACCGAGGCTGGTCTCGCGGTGCTCGACCGCGACGAGGTCCTCGACGAGCTGATCGCGGTGACGATCGAAGCCGCGGCGCGCCGCGGCGCCGAGCTCGCCGAAGAGGCGCGGGCGCCCTCGCTTGCCGAGGCCACGCGCCTGTCCTAGGCGCGTTGCAGTCCGAACAGGCGGAATGATGGCTGAACAGCACAGGGCACGTTCGACGACCGCGACGGCTGGATCTGGCTCGACGGCGAGCTCGTGCCGTGGCGCGATGCGCGGGTGCACGTGCTCACCCACGCCCTTCATTATGCATCGTCGGTGTTCGAGGGGCAGCGCGCCTATAATGGCGAGATCTTCAAGCTTGCGCGAGCATAGCGAGCGGCTCCGCAAGAGCGCCAGCCTGCTCGGCTTCGAGCTGCCGTGGACGGCCGAGGAGATCAACGCGGCCTGTGCCGAGGTGCTGAAGGCCAACGGCTTCACCGACGCCTACATGCGGCCCGTCGCCTGGCGCGGGTCGGAATCGATGGGCGTCGCGCCGGGCAAGACCAAGCCGCATCTCGCGATCGCGGCTTGGGAATGGGGCAAATATTACGATCCCCGCATTTCGGCGACGGCATCCGGCTCGACATCGCGCCGTGGCGGCGGCCGGCGCCCTACACCGCGCCGACCGAATCCAAGGCGGCGGGCCTGTACATGATCTGCACCCTGTCCAAGCAGCGCGCCGAGGAGCGCGGGTTCAACGATGCGTTGA
Organism: uncultured Pseudomonadota bacterium; assembly: GCA_963748685.1. GTDB lineage: Bacteria > Pseudomonadota > Alphaproteobacteria > Sphingomonadales > Sphingomonadaceae > Sphingomicrobium. The sequence goes on from CAVVKB010000019.1 coordinate 31,261, forward strand.
TGTTCGACTGGCGCGGGCGGGTGGCAGAGGCGACCGGCGCCAACGTCTTCTTCGTGCGCGACGGCGAACTGCATACGCCGACGCCGGACTGCTTCCTCGACGGGATCACGCGGCGGACGATCAGGGATCTCGCGCGGACGCCGCGGGATCGCGGTCAGCGAGCGTCCGATCTGGCCGGAGGAGCTCGAAACCTTCGAGCAGATGTTCCTGACCGGTACTGCGGTCGAGGTGACGCCGGTCCAATCGGCCGGGCCGTGGAATTTCGAGGTCGGCGACATGACCCGCCAGCTCGCCAAGGACTATGACGACCTGGTCAACGGGCGGATCCCGAACCGCTAGGCGATACCGCAGATCAGGCCGTCAGCGATCCAGCGCCCGAGCCACTCGGCAACCAGACCGACGCCTTCGTCTTGACCATGCTGATCGACCGTGAGGGCGCAGACTTCGGCGAAATCCTCGCCCAGCCCGATCAGTTCAAGGGCGTGGCGCTCGGCGCCGTCGATGGTCCGAAAGCGGGCGCTGAAGCCACTTCGCCAGATGAGATAGGCGCTCTCCGGCGGAAGGGGCTCGGCGGCTGGCGGCTTGTCTCCGGCGGCCAGTGCCGACCAGATCGCACCCGCGTTGGTCGATGCCGACCGTAGCCTGAGCGACGGCCACAGCCGAAGCAGGCCGAATCCCAGTCTACGCCTTCGAGCTGGTCGGCGGTCGAGCGCCGGGGTATCAGGCGAGACGAACGCGTGCGCGAGCGCGAGTTCGAGCCAGGCCAGCTCGAACACTTCCGGATCGTCCGGCCATCTGTGCTTGAGCCGGTCCGGGAAGTCCGAAGCATAATTGTCGATCGTCCAGCTGTTGGCGGCGACCAGCGTGACATGCTCCGCGCACGCGGCGAAGAAGGAATCATCTCCGAGCCAGGCGCGGGTATGGGGAAAGCTGAGCTCGAGGCAGGAGATGAGCTGGGCCTGATAATTGTTGCGATAGACCTTGAGGCCCGGTGCCGCGGCCTTGCTGAACTGGCGCGGCGGCGTCGGGCTGCCGGCCTGAAGCCACGAGCGCATCGCGACCTGCATCGCCAGCAGGCTCATGCCGCCGCTCGCGCCACGGGTCGCGCGGTGCGCAGCGCACGCGCCGTCGCTAGCTCGTCGAGCAGTTCCTCAATAGGCGGAATGGAATCGTCGCGCTCGATCATGGTCGCGACTGGGCCCAGTTTCTCGACCGTGCGGGCGTAAAGCGACCAGACATCGTCGCAGACGGGCTGGTCATGCGTATCGATCAACAGCACTTCGCCCTGGCTGTGACCTGCAACGTGGATCTGCCGCACCAATGGGGCAGGGATAGCGGCGATATAGGCGTCGGCATCGAACCCGAGGTTGCGCGCGGTGACGAAGATGTTGTTGACGTCAAGCAGGAGCGCGCAGCCGGTCGTCTCGCAAATCTTGGTCAGGAACTCCCACTCGGTCATCTCGGACTCCGGAAAGTCGAGATAGGCCGACGGATTTTCGAGCAGCATCGAGCGGCCGAGCACGTCCTGCGCGTGCGCGACGTTCCGGCAAACGAGCTTGAGCGCCTCTTCGGTGTAGGGAAGCGGCAGCAGATCGTGCGAATTATGGCCGTGAACGCGGGTCCAGCACAGATGGTCGGAGACGAATAGCGGCTCGATCTCATCCGCCAGCGCCCGCAAGCGCGTGAGATAGTCGAGGTCCAGCCCGTCCGCCGACCCGATCGACATGGACACGCCGTGGAGCGCGACCGGATAATGCGACCGGACCTGGCGCAGGATGTGCCGCGGCTGTCCACCGTCGACCATGAAATTTTCGGAAATCACCTCGACGAAATCGACCGGGGCATGCCCGCCGACGAACTGATCGTAGTGCGGCTTGCGAAGACCGAGACCAAAGCCGTCGAAACGCGAATCCATGCTTATCTCCGAGAAAGGGGCCCGGCTGCGAGGGGCTCGCAGCCGGGCCGGGCCGATCACTCAAGGGCTCGCGATCGGCCCTGGGGTATTACTTGGCCTTGAGGCTTCCGCCGTCGGCGCGGCACTCGCTCTTGCTCAGCTCCTTGAAGCCTTGGCCCTTGCAACTGTTCTGGCCCTTGCAGTCATTGCTGGCGGTCTTGCAGTCCGACTGACCCTTGCAACCATTGACGCCATAACAGTGGACCTTGGCTGCGCTGCTCTTGGCAATCGCGCCGCTGGTCGGAACGGTGGCGGAAAGCGCCAGGATGGCGACGGATGCGGCGATGCTGACGCCGGATTTCATGCTGATCATCGGAAAGGTCCTCGTTGCTGTCATTGCCGTCATTGGCCATCATGAATTCGCGGTGGAGGACCGACCGGTTACAGTTACCAGCGAAGCAGCCGCGGGCCGAGCAACGCGCCAAACCCGGCCGCGAGGGCCATGCCGAGTGTGTACCAGGTGAGCACGAAGAGGGCGGAGACTTCGGGACAATGGAGGCAGTAAATGGTCGCCGCGCAGGCGCCGGCGCTCAGGCCCGCCGCCGCGCCCGCAAGGCGTAGCCGGGTCGGTGCAAGCCGGCGGAACGACCACAGCAATCCCGCGAAGATCGGCAGCGCGAGGCCGAGAACCAGCCACGGGCAGACCTTCCAGCTTGCGCCGAGCCACATCGCGAGCCACCCGCTCGAAGGCGTCCGTACCAATTCCACCAGGGCGATGATCGCCAATGTGGCAACCGGGACGAACACCAGCCAGAATTGCCGGAGCTGGGGCGGTTCGGGCCGAGCCAGTCGAGCGCTGATGGTGACCGCGACCACGGCGAGTGACGCGGTATAGGCCCACTTCATCCAGAAGGAGAAACCGAACATCGCCGCACCGAGGTCGTGCCGGAGACCAAGCGCCAACAGCAGGATGGTGCCCGACGCGAGCGCGCCGACGATGATTCCGCCGGCGAGACGCCGCGCCAAGGCGTTGCGCGGCACCGGCGCGGTTTGCGCGGCGAGTGCGTCGACCAGATCCGCCGTATTCAACGCGCCATCCTTTGCACCCGCATCGTCAGCGCCTTGAGGCCGCGATGGATGGATATCTTGACGTCGGAAGTGCTGAGGTTCGCCGCTTCCGCGGCTTCATTGATGGACAGGCCGTCAATCCGCGTCGCGCGGATCGAGCGGGACTGTTTGGCGGCAGCGTATCGAGCAATTGTTCGATATCGAGCCGTGCCAGCGCGGGCCCGGCCGCATCCTCCGCGACGGCGCTGTCTTCGACAAGCTCGAGCGGAGAGAGCCGGCCGTTTCGACGGAAATGATCGATCATCTTGTACCGGGCGATGGCGAACAGCCACGCCGTGAACGGTCGTTCGCGGTCGTAGGTTGAACGGCGCGTGTGAATGGCGATCAGGGTTTCCTGCACGAGATCCTCGATGTCGTCGTCGCAGCCCGAAGCCCGACGGCGGTAGAAAGTACGAAGCATCGGAACGACCGCGCGCAACAAGGCAGCATGATCGGCGGCACTCCCATCGAGGCCGCCGAGCATCCACGCCTTCAACTGATCTTCGCGAACGGCCATGCTCATCCCCATTTCGGCCAAGCTGGCAGAAAAGTTACAGCGGCAAATGTCGATTGCGAACTGTTGTAACCATTACCGGCTGCCGCGCGAAAACTTCAGCATCGTTCCCAAACAATCACTGCGAGGATATCATGCTGAAAACAACCGCCGCGACCGCCGCCACGCTCGCGATCATCATTGCATCGAGTGGCGCCTCCGCTGCAGGCTCCGCAAGCGGTCGGAAAAGTGCTTCGGCATTGCGCTCGCCGGCAAGAACGATTGCAAGGCCGGCCCTGGAACCAGCTGCGCGGGCACCTCGCTGGTCAATTATCAGGGCGACGCGTTCAAGCTGGTCAAGGCCGGCACCTGCACCAGGATCAAGACGCCCAAAGGCTTGGGATCGCTGACCGCCAAGGGACACGCCTGACGTGCACGGCCTGCGGGTTGCCATGGAACCACGTCAGCCCGAAACGGGCATCGGCCGTTCATGGTCCGACTTCCGGGCCGTGGATCGGCTGGTGCCCAACTCGTTCCTGCTGCTTGTCGCGCGGCTCGGTATCCGCGCTGTCTTCTTCCTGTCGGGGCGGACCAAGGTCAGCGGCCTGCTGACCATTACCCCGGAGGCGTTCGACCTTTTTCGGACCGATTATGCGTTGCCATTCATTCCACCAGATGCGGCAGCCGTCGCCGCGACTTTTAGCGAGCATATTTTCTCGGTCCTGCTCGTGCTTGGCCTCTTCACGCGCGGCTCGGCGCTCGTTTTCCTGACGATGACGGCGGTCATTGAGATTTTCGTCTATCCCGACGCATGGCCGACCCACTTGTCCTGGGCCGGGCTGCTGCTTCCGCTGATCTTTCGCGGCGGTGGGCGTTGGTCGGTCGATGCCTTCATTCATCACGCGCGGAGAGCCGCATGAATGGGAGACGCTCATGAAACGCCTTGCAATTGCCGCTCTGCTGGCGGCGACGACGGCAACGGGCGTTGCCATTGCCGGGTCGGCCGCGGCGCCATCGAGCCGCACTGCAACGACATCCGTGGTCGTCGAGCTTTATCAAAGCCAGGGCTGTTCCTCCTGCCCGCCCGCCGACGCGCTCCTCAACGGACTCGCCGATCGTCCCGATCTTCTGCCGCTCAGCTTTGCGGTGACTTACTGGGATAGCCTTGGCTGGAAGGACAAGTTCGGGGACCCCGCCTACACGCAGCGCCAGTGGGACTATGCCCATGCCCAGGGGCGCGGGAACGTGGCGACGCCCCAGTTCGTGGTCAACGGGACTGCGATATTTAGCGGCAGCAATCCGGATGAATTGTCTCGGGCGGTTCAGGCGGCGCGCAGCAGTGCCGCGATGCCCTACATCCGGATCGACGGGCGAAAAGTGACGATCGGTGCCGTCGCTGGCGCGCCTCCGGCAACGATATGGCTGGTCCGCTACGATCCACGTCCGCGCGTCGTTAGCATCGGACGCGGCGAGAATGGCGGCCGCACCATCGTTCAAAGAGGCGTCGTGACCAACCTTCGAGCCGTTGCGCAGTGGCAAGGAAAGCAATTGTCGTTCGAGCAGCCGCCCTATCGCGATCCGCAAGAGCGCACCGCGGTGCTCGTTCAGCAAGGGCGTGGCGGGCCGATCGTCGCGGCGGCGAGAATCTGACGGGCTCAATCGGAGCCCGGCATAGGTTTCGATTTGGCGACGCAAGACGCGTCGTCCGGTTCCCCAGGGCTTTTCAGGCTCGCCGGCGGAGCTATAAGCGCCGCTTCCCCGCATCTCGCGGACCGCCTGCTGGGGCGTCGCCAAGTGGTAAGGCACCGGCTTTTGATGCCGGCATTCGCAGGTTCAAATCCTGCCGCCCAGCCAGCCACGGGCGTTGGCCGTGAGCGAAATTCTACCTAAGCTGCTGAATTCATGCAAAAAGGTCAGAATTTGTTAATGAATCACACCATAGGTTGCGGGTCATGAGAGGGGGGGTTGGGTCTT
>CAVVKB010000020.1:0-59382 GCA_963748685.1 uncultured Pseudomonadota bacterium
TGTTGACCGCGAGCTTCGAGCTCGGCCGGCCAGCCGCGCGCCTCGGCGAGTGCCTGCTCCATCACGCTGAGCGTCAACGGACCGATGAGGCCGGTGCGCTCGGCGGTCTCGATGAAGCTTTCGGCCTCGAGCAGGCCGCGGGTCGGCGAGCGCCAGCGGGCGAGCGCCTCGAAGCCGATGATCTCGCGGCTGGCGAGGTCGACCAGCGGTTGGAAGAACGGCACGAACTCGCCCCCCTTGATGCCGCGGCGAATGTCTTCCTCGAGCTTCAGCCGCTCGCTGATTTCGAGCTCGAGCGCCTTGTCGAACCAGGCGAAGCCGTTGCGGCCGGAGCGCTTGGCGGCATAGAGCGCCACGTCCGCCTGGCGAAGCGCGGCTTCCTCATTGTCGCAGCCGCCGAGCTGGGCAAGGCCGATCGACGCGGTGACCTGCATCTGCGCGCCCTCGACGAACAACGGCTTGGCGAGCGCCGACAGGATTTTTCCGGCGACGTCCTCGGCGGTTTCGGCATTCGCTCCCGGCAGCAGCACCGCGAACTCGTCGCCGCCGGTCCGCGCGCAACAAGCACTGGTCGGAGAGTTCTTCTGCGAAGCTTCGGCCACGCGCAGCAGCACCTTGTCCCCGGCGAGGTGCCCATGAAGGTCGTTGATACGTTTGAAATGGTCGAGGTCGAGTACCAGGAACACGCCGCCCGCCCGGCTTTCGAGCGCATCGGTCAGCGACCGCATCAGCTCGCGGCGATTGCCAAGTCCGGTGGTGGGATCGGTGTTGGCGTTGCGCTGGGCGAGCCGCTCGGCCGCTTCATAGGCTTCGAGCGCCAGTTTGAGGTCCTTCGACCGGCGCCAGCCGAACAGGATGATCGCAATGTTGAGGAGGAAAGCGACGCGCAGCGTGTTGGCCGAATCCGGCAGCGATGCCCCTTGCAGCGCCGCGGGAACGACCTGGCTGCCGAGCAGCACGAACAGCAGCAGCGCGGCGAACGTCGCGCAGCTGGCGATGATGTGGCTGGCCGCGATCCGCACGGCCTTGCTCCTTGGTTTCCCCAATGTCCGGTCCACTTGTTTGCCCCGGGACCGCTATGCGGCAGAGAAGTGAATTTTGTCCTTACGGTAAACCCACTCTTTATGAGTGAGCGTGGGCCAGCCGCTCGTCGGCCAGGCGCAGCGCCTCGGCGATCGCTTGTTCGGGCGCCGCGCTCGCTTGTGTCGAGCAGAAGCGCATCGGGGGCAGGCTTGAGCGGCGCCACTGCGCGGTTCGAATCGCGTTCGTCGCGCGAGCGGATGTCGGCCAGGACGTCTTCGTAATGAGCGGTCATCCCCGCCCCTCGAGCTCGCGTAGGCGGCGCTCGGCGCGCGCCTCCGGACGGGCGGTGACGAACAGCTTCACGTCGGCATCGGGGGCGATCACGGTGCCGAGTCGCGCCCGTCGAGCACGGCGCCGCCGGGCTGCCGGGCAAAGTCTTGCTGCCGATTGAGCAGCGCCGCGCGGACCGACGGGTAGGCCGAGATCAACGAAGCGACTTGGACACCGGCTCGCTTCTAAGCTCGGGATCGTCGGGCTCGACGCCGATGTCGTCGCAAGCGCGCAGGGCGGCGAATTCGTTGCCGGGGTCGCCGCCCCAGCGCCACAGGTTCAGCGCCACCGCGCGGTAGAGCAGGCCGGTATCCATGTGCGGCAAGCCGAAGTGCTTCGCGAGCGCCCGCGCAATGGTCCCTTTTCCGCTCGCCGCGGGGCCGTCGACGGCGATCACGAGATCGCCTCCACCCGCGCGCCGTCCGGCGTCGTTCGATGCGTTCTGGTCGGCCAAGGCGCGCGCTTTGACAGGGGCATATGCCTATGGCAAGGCGCCCCGCCTATCGCCGCCCGCGAGACCGCGGCGGCCCCGAGAAATCGAACTGGAGACTTTTCATGGTGAAGCCCGCATGGGGCGCCAAGCGCACTTGCCCCAAGTGCTCGACCCGTTTCTATGACCTCGGCAAGGACGACCCGGTCCATTGCATCGAATGCGGGACCGATTTCGTCCCCGAGCCGGTGTTGAAGTCGAAACAGCCGATGGCGTTTGAAGCCGCCCCCGTCGCAGCCAAGGAGCCCGCCGACGACAAGGAGCTCGCCGCCGACGATCTGGCGATCGACGAGGACGAGGAAATCAGCCCCGACGAGGAAGTCGACCTCGAGACCGGCGATTCGGACCTCGGCGTCGAGACCGCGGGCGAGGAAGAGGAAAGCTAGGCTCGATCGAAGCGACGGGATTTCGCCCGGCCCGAAACCATTTTCCCCTTTTCCAGCGGGGAAGGTTTCGCCTAAGGGCGCCCAAGGACGTGGGGCCGTAGCTCAGCTGGGAGAGCGTCGCAATGGCATTGCGAAGGTCAGGGGTTCGATCCCCCTCGGCTCCACCATTCCTCTATCTCAGCCGCAATGCGACGAGGTCGGCTTCGCTGGCGTAAGCCCGATCATCGCGTCGGCCGCCTCTTGACCGTCCTGAGCGCCGCCGGCCTCAGCAGGCTGTTGCGGATGCAATGGTCGAAGCCGACCCAGTCGACGCGGTAGCCGCCGCGCCCAGCGTTGCGGTTGCACAGCTGGACGCGCCACTGCGGCGGACGCGTCGCCGCCACGAAGCTCAGCGCGCGGTTCATCGCCCGGCGTTGATCGGCCATGCAGCGCGATTGCCATTGGCAATTAACGCCAATGTTGAGGGCGACCGGGTCGTAGCAGGATCGGACGCCGCGCATCGCCTGCCGATGCGGGCAAGACCAGGCAATATTACCGTCGCCAGAATCCATCTCATCGCCGCAAATCCAACGATACAGCGGCGCGGGAGTGCCGCCAATCGGGATTGGAGCGGAATTGCGGGGCAAAGGAAAAGCGGCGGCGCCAAACGCGCCGCCGCTTCCTTTTGCCAAACCTCGAAAAAGGCTTAGCCGAGCGAATTCGAAACGTTGTTGAACGTCGTGTTCAGCTTGTTGCCGATGCCCTGCATCGCGCCAATCGCCGCGACGGCGATGAGCGCGCGATCAGGCCGTATTCGATGGCCGTCGCGCCTTTTTCGTTCTTAAACAGCTTCAGAAACTTCGCCATCTCAGGTCTCCACATGGCTTCAGAAACGGGAAATATCTCCCACACCTGCGCAACCCGTACCCGGCGTCGGCGGCGCGGAATTTGGCGCTGTTTGGGTTGAAAAAGTCTTAAAATCGTGAGGGCGAACATGAACTTTCGTTAAGCCGGTTCAGCGATCGCCGATGAGCTCCTCGAGCTGCTTCACGATGTCGCGCAACGGTTTGGTCGGGTTGCTCCACTCGGGCGGCAGCGGGCTCTTGAGCTGACGCTCGGGCTCGGCTGCGGCGGCGACGGAACTCGGCCGGCAGCGGCGGGCCGCGCTGCATGATCGACCGCCAGCGCCGAGGTCATGAAGCTGCGCCAGATCTCGCGCCGGAACGGTGCCGCCGCTGATCTTGCCGAGCGATTTGTTGTCGTCGCGGCCGACCCACACGCCGACGACGAGATTGCCGGCGAAGCCGATGAACAACGCGTCGCGATTTTCCTGGGTGGTGCCGGTCTTGCCGAAAGTCGGCACCGCGAGCGCGGCGCGGCGGCCGGTCCCGTCGTTGGCCGCGGCGTAGAGCAGGTCGAGCATCGGCGCCCGGTCGCGCTGCCGGTCGAGCGTGCCCGCCGCAGCGGAAGAAGCCGCGAGGCCCTCGGCGGCTGCTCCTCGGGAAGGCCGCGCGCGGCGACCGGGTAGCGCCCGCTGGCGACCGCCGCATAAGCCGAGGTCAGCTCGAGCAGGCTGACGCCCGCCGTGCCGAGCGCGAGGCTCGGCTTGTCCGGCAGCGGCGTCGTGATGCCGAGATCGCGCGCGGCGCGGATCACGTTGGCGCGGCCGACCTGCTGCGACAGCCGGACCGTGGCCGCGTTGCTCGAGCGCGCGAAAGCTTCGCGCAGCGTGATCTGGCCGCGATAGACGCGATCGCTGTTGACCGGGGTCCAGCCGTCGATCGTGATCGGCACGTCCTCGATCATGCTGTCGGGCGTCCAGCCGGCGCGCAACGCGGCGAGATAGACGAACAGTTTGAACGCCGAGCCGGGCTGCCGCCGCGCCTGGGTGACGCGGTTGAACGGCGAGTCGGCGTAATTCTTGCCGCCGACCATGGCGACGACGCGTCCGTCGGGCCGCATCGCGACCAGCGCCGCTTGCGCGTCGCCGATAGGGGCGCGGCCGACAGCGCGCACGGCCAGCCGCTGGAGGTCGCGGTCGAGCGTCGTCTCGACCCTGACCTGGCCGAAGTCGGACTCGAACGCCTGCGCGCGCCGACGGCGCGACCCAGTCGGCAAAATAGGTCCCGGCGGGCAGCTTGGCTTCCTGCGCGACCGGCCGCGCCGGGCGGTCGATCGCGCCCGCGAGCGCTGATCGCGCCGGTGTCGGCCATCGCCTCGAAGCACCAGCCGGCTGCGCTTCTGCGCGGCGGCGAGGTGCTGGGTCGGCGCGAGCCGCGACGGCGCCTGCACCATGCCCGGCAAGCATCGCCGACTGGGCGAGGCTGAGGTGCTCCGGATCGCGGCCGAAATAATGATGCGCGGCGGCGCGCAGGCCATAGACGCCGTCGCCGAAATAGACGCTCGACAGGTAGCGCGAGAGGATCTCCTGCTTGGTCAGCCAGGCCTCGAGCCAGAAGGCGATGATCACCTCCTGCGCCTTGCGCTTGATGGTGCGGTCGCCCGACAGGAAGCTGGTCTTGGCGAGCTGCTGGGTGATCGTGCTGCCGCCCTGCGCGGACGCCGCCGCCGCGAAGGTCGGCGAGCAGCGCGCGGCCGATCCCGCGCGGGTCGATCCCCCAATGGCGGTAGAAGCGGCGGTCCTCGATCGCGACGAATGCCGCGGGCGTCAGCGGGTTGAGCTTGGTCGACGTCGACCGGCGCTTCCTTGATCGCGCCGCGCAGCGCGATCGGATGGCCATCGTCGCTCAGCAGCAGCAGCGCCGGGTCGGCGAGCGGCTCGAGCGCGCGCGACAAGGGCGCGGTGATCACCAGCCACAGCAAGGTCAGCGAGGATCAACGCCGGCGACCGAATAGAGACACGAGCGGCCAGCGCCGCCGGCGCTGCGGGGCTCGGCTCGGCGTCGTCGGTCCGGCGACGGCGCTTCGGGCGCGAACGGATCGGGCAGCTCCTCGACCGGCACGCCGTCGCGGGTCCAGATTGCGTCCCTCTCGGCCACCCTCATTTCACTCGCCGGACTCGCTTCAACTGCGTTACGTCAAGTAATACAGCTGGGCCGATATATCCAGATGCTTGCTGAATGGGCCATTGCGGTTAAACGCGGCGGCGATGCGGCGCTCGCTCGCATTGCTGCTGCTCGCCGGCCTGGCGCTGGCGCCGGCCGCGTGCCGCCAGCAACCGCAGGGCGCGGTCAAGGTCGTCGTCATCGGCGGCGAGCCGAAGGTGCGCGACCCGGCGCTCGGCGCCGCTGCCGCCGCCGACGCCGTCCTGCTCGGAAATGTCGCGCAGGGCCTCGTCCGCTTCGATGCCGGCGGCAATATCGTCCGCGGCCTCGCCGAGCGCTGGAACGTCAGCGACGACGGGCTCAGCTACATCTTCCGGCTGGCGTCGGCCGAATGGCCCGACGGCCGGAAGATCACCGCGCAGCAGGTCGCGCGGCTGCTCAAGCGCCAGCTCGCGGCGCGCAGCCGCAACCCGCTCAAGGATTCGCTCGGGGCGCGTCGACGACATCGTCGCGATGACCGACCGGGTGATCGAGATCCAGCTCGTCGCGCCGCGGCCCGAACCTGCTTGTCGCTGCTCGCCCAGCCCGAGCTCGCGATCCTTCGCGGCAGCGACGGCACCGGGCCCGTTCACGCGCCGCGCCGAGCGGTGCCGGCGGCGAGCTGCGGCTGACGCGCGAGATCGCGCTCAGCGACGACGAGGAGACGCACGAGCGCGAGGAGGTGCTGCTCGGCGGCGCGCCGCGCGCGAGGCCGTCAGGCGCTTCGCGGCCGACAAGACTGATCTGGTGCTTGGCGGCACGTTCGCCGACCTGCCGATCGCGCAGCGCGCCAAGCTGCCGCGCGGATGCCTGCGCTTCGATCCGGCGTCGGGCCTGTTCGGGCTGGTCCCGGTCCGCGCCGGCGGCGCGCTCGACAAGCCCGACGTCCGCCACCTGCTCGCGCAGGCGCTCGACCGCGACAATTTGATCGCCGCGCTCGGCGTTCCCGGGCTCACGGCGCGGGCGACGTTGCTCGAGCCCGGGCTCGACGGAGTCCCGGCGCCGGTCGCGCCGGCATGGTTCGGCGCGCCCGTTGGCGACCGTCTGCCGGCGCTGCGCGCCGAGGCCGATCGCCTGTTCGGCAAGAGCAGAAGCCGACGATCCGGGTCGCGCTTCCCGAGGCCCCGGCGCCGACCTACTGTTCCAGGAGCTGGCCGCGACTGGGGCGCGATCGGTCTGAGCGTCGAGCGCGCGGCCAACGCGGCGGCCGCCGATTTCGCACTGATCGACGAGGTGGCGCCGTCGTCTTCGCCGGCCTGGTTCGTCCGCCGCTTCCGCTGCGGCGCCGTCGCCGGTATGCGATCCGCAGGCCGACGAGCTGATGGATGCCGCGCGCCAGACGCCGGTGCCCGGCGCAGCGCTATGCGCTGCTCGCCCAGGCGGCGGCGCGGATCGACGATGCGCAGCTGTTCATCCCGATCGCCGCGCCGGTGCGCTGGTCGCTGGTCTCCGGCCGCATCCAGGGCTTCGCCGGGAACCGTTACGCGCGTCACACGCTCACCGACCTGGAACAGCAAGCCCGGCAGGAGACTGATGATGGCGATTGCAGGACGACGAAGCTGCCGCTTCCCGGCTCGGCACCGACCCGCAGTCGGTTCGGCAGCGCGTCGAGGCGATGGAGAAGCTGCTCGAGCGGCTGTTCGTCGTCCCCGGCATCAACCGGCCGGTCGGGCTCGACGTCATCCTCGATCTGGTTCCGGTCGTCGGCGACATCGCCGCCGCCGCGCTTGGCGCCTACATCGTCTGGGAAGCGCGCAACCTCGGCATGTCGAAGTGGCAGATGGCGCGCATGGCCGGCAATGTCGGGTTCGACTGGCTGCTCGGGCTGATCCCGTGGGTCGGCGCCATCCCCGACTTCTTCTTCCGCTCGAACACCCGCAATCTGCGGATGATCAAGCGTCACCTCGACAAGCATCATGCCGGAGACGCGCGACGATCGAGGGCGAGGTCGACGCGCCGCCGCTAGCGCCGTGCGGCGATCCAGTCGTGCTCGCCGTCGACCTCGTCGGCGATCGGCCGGCCGTAGCGGTCGGTGCTCGGGCCGATAGACGAAGCGCTGCTGGATCAGGCGGCAGGTCAGGGCATCGAGTTCCGGCACGCCGCTCGACCGGGTGACCGTGCAACGGCTGACGCGGCCATTGGGCTCGACCGTGAAGACGAACCCGACGCGCCCGCCGACGCCCGCGTCGCGCAGGTCGCGGGGATAATCGCGCGGCGTGATCTCGCCGGCGATCTGCTCGAGATCGGTGCCGCCATCGCCATCGCCAGTAGCCGTTGCCGCCGGTGCCGCCGCCGGCGCCGCGAACCGAGCGCCGGGCCGGTGCCGGTGCCGCCGCCCGACGGCGCTGCCGTCGGCTTGACGGCGACGATCGGCGTGACCGAAGGCGGCGCGTGCGCGGGCTGCGGCCCGGGTGAGCCGCCGGGCTGGTCCGGCGCGGCCTTGGGCGCCGCTGCCTGCCGTTGCTCGGGCCTGGCGGTGGCTCGACCGGCGGCGGCGGAGGCGGCGGTTTTGCCAGCGTGACCTCGATCAGGCGCTGGACGACATCGCGCCGGCCGCGTGACATCGACACTGGAAGCCCGCTGCAGCAAGGCGAAGCCGAGCGCCAGCTGAACGAGCACGACCGCGGCAAGCGCCGACGCGCTCCCGCGGCCGGACGATGTCCGATGGCTCGCGTAAGCGGGCATGCCAGCGCCCGCCTCAGCGCTTAGCGCTGTAGTAGCAGCGGCGATTTGCGGTCAGCTGCGGTCGACCGCGCCGCCGGCGACGACGCCGCCGACGGCACCCGCCGCCGCGCCGAGCAGGCCGCCGCCAATCACTGGCTGCCGACCACGGCGCCGGCGACGCCGCCGGCAACCAGCCCGGTCGTGCCGCACGAATGGCGGCAATATTTGCGCGGTAGGTCGTGCGGCCATAATAATGGTGGCGGGTGCGTGCGCTCGGCGGGCACGTCGAACGTCGTCGCAGTCGTAGCGACAAGCGCGGCCGTGCCGAGGATTTTGATCAGTTTCTTCATGGTGCCAGTCTCTCTCGTTCTGTTTCGCGTCGTTAAACAGAATGTCTGCGCGCATGTTTCACCACGAGCCGAAGTAACGACAAGCCGTGTGCGCGGAGCGTCGCACGGCGACGAAACGGCTCGCAATTAACGGCAAACCGCTGCCAGTCGTTCCGCGATCAGCGCATTCCAACCGGGCGGCCGTCGATATTCCCCGCGTTCGCATAGCGGCAGACCAGATAATCGATACGCGCGGTCGACGCGAGCGCGCAGCCGACGCGGTGTCGTCGCCGGCCAGATCATCTGCGTATAATGGCCGACGTCCGCCCAATTGCCGGTGCGGCTGACATTGGGGAAAACGCCCGGCGCGAACCAGCGCCTCTCCGACGCCCAGCCGCCGACCATCGCCTCGATACTGAAGGCGCCGCGCGAGCCCATCCACAGATTCTCGCCGATGCCGCGGCGCGTCTTGCGGTCGGAATGCGCGAAGCGCGCCGGTCAACGCCATTTGCTGCGCATAAGCCGCGGCCGTCGCTGCCGAGTGCATTATCCCATGCCAACGGCGGCACGCCGGCCCGCGCGCGCTCGGCATTATGCGCGGCGAGGATGCGCGGCGGGAAATTGCGCTGCGAAGCTCGACTGCGCCGCGGCTGCGCCGGTGCCAGCCGCGACAAGCAGCGCCAGGAACACGAAACTGACAAGACCCCTCCCCAGAATCCCGCGACCAAGCTAGTCGCGATGCATTGGGCCGGCTCTGACCGTGACCCGCACGGCCGATGCGCTGACTCGGCTCGTCGTAAATCATGGGCCGGAAACAGGTGCTTAACGCGATCTCAGTCGCCGCTGATCGCGGGATCGATTTCTTCGGGATGATCGATGATCGGGCTTGCCGACGTCGCCCTGGCCAACCGTCCGGCCGGCCATCTCGAGCATCCGCTCGAGCGGGACGCGGGCGCGCTCCATGACCTCGGCCGACAGCTCGATCCTCGGCTCGAGGTCGCGCAGCGCGACGTAGAGCTTCTCGAGCGTGTTGAGCGCCATGTACGGGCACATGTTGCAGTTGCAGTTGCCGTCGCCGCCGGGGACCCCGATGAAGGTCTTGTCCGGCGCCGCCTTTTCCATCTGGTGGATGATGTGCGGCTCGGTCGCGACCAGGATCGTCTTGCGCGGGGCTGCTCAGCGCGAAATCGAGGATCGACCTGGTCGAGCCGACGTGATCGGCATGGTCGATGATGTGCGGCGGGCATTCGGGATGCGCCGCCACCGGCGCATCGGGATGCTCGGCCTTGAGCTTCAGGAGCTCGGTCTCGCTGAACGCCTGGTGGACGATGCAGATGCCCGGCCACAGCAGCATGTCGCGCCCGGTCTTGCGCGCGAGATAGCCGCCGAGGTGCCGGTCGGGGCCGAAGATGATCTTCTGGTCCTTCGGAATCTGGTCGAGGATGATCGTGCGCGCTGCTGAGCTGGTGACGATGATGTCGCTCAGCGCTTTCACCGCCGCCGAGCAGTTGATGTAGGTCAGCGCGATATGGTCCGGGATGCGCGGCGCGGAACGCCGCGAACTGGTCGGGCGGGCAGCTGTCCTCGAGGCTGCAGCCGGCATCCATGTCGGGCAGGATCACGGTCTTTTCGGGGCGACAGGATCTTCGCCGTCTCGGCCATGAAGCGGACGCCGCAAAAAGCGATCACCGTCGGCGTCGGTCGCCGCCGCCTTGCGCGACAGATCGAGGCTGTCGCCGACGAAATCGGCGAGGTCCTGGATCTCCGGCTTCTGGTAATAATGGGCGAGGATGACCGCGTTGCGCTCGCGTTTCAGCCGATCGATCTCCGCGAGCAGGTCGAGGCCTTTGAGGCTGGTGCGTTCTGAACCGTCATTTCTTCGCCTCTGCCGCGCGGCGGCGCTCCGCTTCCTTGATCGCTTCGTCATATGGGGTGGACAGGTCGAGATAGGAAGCGTCGTCGCTGCCTTCGGTCGGGAAGCGCGCGACCACTTTCGCGTCCTTGAAGCCCGCCGCCACCAGCGGCATCGCGAAGCTGCGCTCGATCGCCGCGCGCGCCGCCTGGTGCGCCAGCCGCATCTGCACCGCGCCCCTGCGCCTGCTTCCGAAGGTCGGCGACCGCCTTGGCGCGGTTGGCGGAATCGAGCTGCTGGCTGGCATTGGTCAGCGCCGACAGGACCCCGCCCTCGCCATATTCCTGCGCGCTGGCGAGATCGACGTCGGGGCCGGCGATCTCGATCTCGGGCAGCTGGACCCTGAGGGTCTGGGTCGACCCGTCCCAGCTCACGTCCTTGGGCTGCAGCTTGGACAGGTCGAGCTCGTAGCGCACGTCCCCGGGCAGGATCAGCGTCCGCTTCGGCTGAAAAGCCGAGTGCGGCTCGTTGTCGCTGGTCGTCACCGACACATAGCGCGCGACGAACGCGATCAGCCGGTTCTGCGCGCGCATCGATTCGAGGCTCGCGCTGGCGATCGTCTTCGGGATCCGGTCCGCCGAAGATGCGGTCGGCGATGCCGGTCGAGATCCCGACCAGCACGCCGAGGACCAGCGCGACGCCGACCATCGCGAACACGAGCGGTCGTTGTTCAGGCGGCTGTCCATGCGTCTCCGCCGCGATCGAACGAGCCCGCGCCGCTCAAGGTCCAGCAAATGCGCGAAGACCGACCCGCCCGCGGCGATCACCAGCCGCGGGTCGAGGCCGGGATAAGCGTTGGCGACGATATCCGGCGATCGTCCGCGGCTGTCTCGCCGACCAGCCTCAGGATCTGCTTCTCGCGCTGCATCCGGTGGCCGACCAGGTGCCGCACATATTGCTGCGGGTTGGTGACCGGCGGGCCCGTGCGCCGGATAATAGACCCGATCGTCGCGCTGCCGCAGCTTGTCGAGGCTCGCCATGTAGGCGGCCATGTCGCCGTCGGGCGGAACGACCACGGTCGTCGACCAGCCCATCACATGGTCGCCGCTGAACAAGCGCGCCGCGATAGGCGAAGCAGAGATGGTTCGAGGTGTGGCCGGGCGTCGCGACGGCGGTCACCGGCTTCGCCGTCGATCTCGAGCGTGTCGCCGTCGGCCAGCACGCGGTCCGGCGGCATAATCGCCGTCGAACGACGGCATCGGCGCGCGGGCCGACCGTTTCCAGCGCGAGCGGCGCGCAGCCGATGATCGGCGCGCCGGTCCGCTCGGCGAGCGGCCGCGCCGCCGGACTGTGGTCGCGGTGGGTGTGGGTGCACATGATCGCCGCGACCTGCCGCCCGCCGATCGCTTTCTCGAGCGCATCGAGATGCTCGGGCAGGTCGGGACCGGGATCGATCACCGCGACCTCGTCGGTCGCCGATCAGATAGGTCTGCGTGCCGTAATAAGTGAAGGCCGACGGATTGTGCGCCAGCACCCGCGCGATGCCCGGCTCCAGCTGCTCCAGTTTGGCGTAGGGCGCATCCACGGCTGCGGCGCTCTGCCACGCCGCGCGCGCGCTTGCTAGCAGCGCAGGTCGTATTCGGCCGATCGGCGCCGGCAGCGGTCCCGCTGGGCGCAGCGCGCCGCGAGCGCCTGGATCTCGACCTTGCTCCGCGCCGACGCCCGCGGCAACCGCGAGCGGCAGCGCGAAGCGTGCGCCGTCTGGCCTGCGCGCAGTGCCGGCAAGGTCGAGCTCGCGCGCGTGGATCGCCGTGGCGAACGAAGCGCATTTCGACTCCGCGCGGGAAGTGCGTCGTCGGCGCGCACGACCAGGACGGTGTTCCTGGTCGATCGTGTCGCAATCGCCGGGCCGGTCGCTCGTCGCCGGCGAAGCGCAGCCGCAACGTCAGCCGCGGCGGCCCAGCGACGCCGCGGGCCCGATCAGCGTGCGGCGGTGGCACGTTGCGGCGCCGCCGGGAGCGGCGCGCAACGACGCCAAGTCGCGCGACAGCGGCGCGGCGCGTCAGGCCAGCAGCGGCTCGCCGAGGCTCGCGGCAGCTTCGCGATGTCGCGTCCCGCCGGCAGTTGCAGCGCTGGATGGCGCAGACGCTCGATCTCCGGCGTTGACCGCGGCGATGATCTGCTCCTTCGCCGCGCAGCGGCATCTGCGTGCTCGCTCGGTCTTCGCTCGACCGCATCCTGAAGCGTGCGGATCCAGTCGGCATCGCTCTGCCCCTCGACCCGCACATCTTGACCTTGGATTTGCGTCGGCTTGCCGTCGGACCGTCAGCTGGATCGTGGTCTCGAACTTGTGCGCATCGCAATCTGGACGCCGCGGCTTGCCGCCGGCGGCGCGGGCGGCGCTTCGCCGGCGCGCGCCGGCTGACGGGCGGGCCGCCGAGCAAGGCGATGCGCCGCTCAGACGGGACTGCGCCCCCGTCTCATGCTACCGATTTCGCGCCCGGCCGAGTGAACCCGCCTTGAACCGTCATGCCGCGGCGACCGCGGCTCCGGCGACCGCCTCGGTGCTGCGCGCGGCGCTCGAACGCGGCCGGATACACGCGTCCGAACAAGGCCTCCATGCTGCTGTCCCAGCTGAACTGCAGCGCATGCTCGCGCGCCGCCTCGCGCATCGCCGCGCGGTCGCCGTCCCAGCACGGCGAGGATATTGCTCGCCATCGCTTCGGCATCGCCGACCGGCCCCAGCCGGCCCGTCGCATCGGTCACCCGATCGATCATCGCCCCGCCGCCACGCCGACTACCGGCAGGCCCGACGCCTGCGCTTCGATGATCGAGATCCCGAAGGTCTCGTCGGCCATGCCCGAGGCATAGATGTCGGCGCTGGCAAGCCAGCCGGCGAGCTCGGCCCGGCTCGCGGACATAGCCCGGCATGATGATGCGGTCATCGCCCAGCGCCGCGATCTCGCTCTTGAGCGGGCCCTCGCCAAGCAGGACCAGCTTGCGCGCCGAGCGCCTTCGGGCAGGCGGCGGAAGGCGTCGACGACCACGTCGGGCTTCTTCTCGCCGTCGAGCCGGCCGACATAGATCAGCAGCGGCTGATCGTCGGCGAGGCCGAGCCTGCGCCGCAACCGCGGATCGCGTTTGGTCGGGACCGAATTCGCCGACCTCGACCCCCAGCGGCACGACTTCGACCGGCTCGATCCCGAGCGCGCGCAGCTTGGCCGCGCCGCCGTTCTCGCTGAGCGAGAAGACGGAATCGAAGCGCCGGTAGAGCGCGCCGCAATAAGAATAGCAGAGGCGGCTGCAGAGGCTCGCCGACGCGGCCTGGCCGACGAACCTGCGCGAACGGCCGCTCGACATAGACCGTCGGGAAATCGGTCATGTAGGCGGCGATCAGCGCCGTCTCGGGATGGCGGCGGCGGTGCGCGATCGCGGCCCACGGCAGATTGTAGGCGTCCTGGCACTCGATGAGGTCGGGCCGGAAATGTTCGAGCGCGGCGCGCACGGCGCCATTGCGCAGCATCAGCCGGTAATGCGGGCTGCCGGGAACGTGCGGCGAAGCGATCGTGACGGTGATCGCGCGCTCCTCCTCGATCACTTCGTCGCGCGCGCCGGGGATGATCATCAAATGGCTGTGCGGGGTCGAATCGAGGATGTGGCGCCGTTTGTGCAGCAGATAGGTGCGCACGCCGCCGCCGACTTCGGACCAGCTCTGGGTCAGGTCGCAGAACAGCTTGCGGCCCGCCGCGGCGGGCGAGGTCGGGATCGTGCCGGCTCACTCGCCCACCCAACCACGCACCGGCGGCAAAGTGCCATCGGCCGTGCCGAAGCACCGAATTCTGTCGGAAAACTTTACGCAAGGCCGCGTCGGCCTTTCCCATCTTCGACAAAAAATCGCGGAAATACGCCATTTTTTCAAATTGGCACGCCGATTGCTACTATAATCGCCGTCCACTTGGTTCCACGCCACGAAGGGGCGGTGCAGCGGTTCTCTGGTCCAGCTGCACCGCCCCTTCTCCATTTCAGGCTTTGGCGGTCACGCCGGCGCGCCGATCAGTTGCTGCAGCTCGCCGCTCTCGAACATCTCCATCATGATGTCCGATCCGCCGACGAACTCGCCCTTCACGTACAGCTGCGGGACCGTCGGCCAGTCGGAATATTCCTTGATGCCCTGGCGGATCTCCGGGTCCTGGAGCACGTCGACCGTTTCATAAGTCGCGCCGAGCCGGTCGAGGATCGCGATCGCGCGGCTCGAAAAGCCACACTGCGGGAACAGCGCCGTGCCCTTCATGAACAGCACGATGTCGTTCTTCCGACGATGTCGGCGATGCGGGTCGTCGGGCGTCAGTCACTGGTCTTCTCCGATTCGGCACTGCGGTTTCGAGCTGCAGTGCGTGAAGCTCACCCCCAACTCGTCCCCCGAGCGCGGCATAGACCGCCTGGTGCTGCTTGATGCGGCTCAAGCCGTCAAAGCTGCGGCTGACGACCCGCGCGGCATAATGGTCGCCGTCGCCGGCAAGGTCGCGGATCGTCACCTCGGCGTCGGGAATTCCCGCCTTGATCAGACGCCTCGATGTCGTCGCGCGGCCATCGCCATCAGAGGTTGCTCGCCTCGATGATCTGACGCCGGCCTCGATTTCCTTGTTGCGCAGCGCCTCGCGCACCTTCTCCTCGTCGCAGTCGACGCCGGCGGCGGTAAGGTCGCCAAGCACCTTGCGGATCACGTCATGCTCGCCGGCTTCCTCGAAGTCGGAGCGGACGACGTCCTTGGCATAGGCTTCCGCCTCCGCCTCGCTGAGACCCATCTGCCGCGCCGCCCACTCTCCGAGCAGCCGGTTGCGCCGCGCGATGATGCGGAACTGCATCTCCTCGTCATGCGCGAACTTGGCTTCGAACGCGCGCTCGCGGTCGTCGAATTGGGTCATGCGTTCCCCTTGTGCGTTTGTGGCGCAGATAGGGGGCGGTGCGCCCCGCGCAACGCTAGGCAGCGCGACCGCGCCACCAGCGCACGAGCAGCAAGACGACCGCGACCGCCGACGCGTATCGGCGAGCCAGTCGAGCACGTCGCTGTCGCGCTGAAGCGCCGGGATCGCCTGCACGCACTTCGATCAGCGCACCGAAGATCGAAAGCCCGGCGAGCAGCTTCGAACAGCGCTCGTTCGCGGGTAGGCGAAGCTGCCCGAGCAGCGCGAGCGTCGCGAAAGCGGCAATGTGCTGAACCTTGTCGTTGGGCTCGCCCGGCACCTCGGGCGGGTGCGGCAGGATCGCCATCACGAACGCGAAGCAGGCCGCGGCCCAGAAGACAGCGCGCGCCGTCCGGCTGGCGCGCCATTCGGCGAGCTTCAAAGCGTCACCACCAGCTTGCCGACCGCCTTGCGGTCGCGCAGCGCCGCGATCGCCTCGCCGGCGCGCTCGAGCGGATAAGTCGCGCTGATCCTCGGCGCGATCTTGCCCTCGTCCCACCAGCGGAACAGCTGCTCGACGTGCGCCGCATTGGCCTCGGGGTCGCGCGCCGCGAACGCGCCCCAGAATACGCCGCACACGTCGCAGCTCTTGAGCAGCGTCAGGTTGAGCGGGAGCTTCGCGATCCCCGCCGGGAAGCCGACCACCAGGAAGCGGCCTTCCCAGGCGATGCTGCGCAGCGCCGCCTCGGCTATAGTCGCCGCCGACCGGATCGAGGATGACATCGGCGCCGGCCGGCCCGACCGCGTCCTTGAACTGCTGCGCAAGCGCCTTTTGGGCGTCGCGATCGAATCGGCCGGCGGGATAGACGATGGCCTGATCCGCGCCCGCCTCCCGCGCCGCCTGCGCCTTGGCGTCCGACGAGACCGCCGCGATCACGCGCGCGCCAAGCGCCTTGCCGATTTCGACCGCCGCAATGCCGACGCCGCCGGCGGCGCCGAGCACGAGCAGGGTCTGCCCGCCTGAGCTTGCCGCGGTCGGACAGCGCGTGGATCGCGGTCGCATAGGTCATCAGCAGCGCCGAGCCTTCCTCGAAGCTGCGCTCGGGCGGCAGCGGGATCGCGCGCTCGGCAGGCACGATGGCCTGCTCGGCAAGCCCGCCGAAGCCGAGCGCGGCGATCAGCCGGTCGCCCGGCCGCCCAGCCGCTCACGCCGTCGCCAAGCCCGACGACCTCACCGGCGATCTCGCCGCCCGGCGCGAACGGCCGTTGCGGCTTCAACTGATACTTGTCCTCGATGATCAGCACGTCGGGGAAGTTGATCGAGCAGGCGCGGACGCGAACCAGCTAGTTCATTCTGACCGGGCTGGGGGTCCGATACGTCGCGTAGCTGAAGCGTCTCGGGTCCACCTGCCGCGTCGCTCAACAGGGCCTTCATGCGGCGATTCTTCTGCCCACTGAAGGGCTTGATCCGCAACTTCACCTTGTGCGGGCAGGAAGCCGGCTGATCGTCGGGCGTAACGCCGCGATAGTAGAGCTTTTGCCATCGATCACCTGGGTTGGGCGGGGAACTGCGCTCCATTTCGCGATGGAAGGCCAGCCGGGAGTCGGCCCAGGCGCCGAACTCCTTCTCAAGTTCGGGACTCTCGGACAATTGGGCCATCCGCGGCTCGAACTTCTCAATCCCGGCGTAATTCACCGGAAAGATCTGGCACATCGGTTCATCTTCCTCGAACCGGATCGGGTGGTCCGGGCGGGTAAGCTTCCAGTTCATCGTGAAGGTGTAGGGCGACCGAATCCGTCTCCACTAATCCCGACAAGGGTGCGATCCCATCCTTGAGGGCATTGGCCGGTCCGGTAACCCACAATCCCCACCCCGGCGGCGTCTTGAACAATGCTTCAATATGGAAGGTCAGCACACCGGACCCAAATAGACTGATCGGGACGTAGGCGTCCTGTTTGACTTCGGACAAATCAATCTCGAGCGAGCCAGCCTCATCGCCTCCGCGCCATACGGCGCTGAACGAAACCGGCGACAGGATTCCCAACCGTAACTGTTGGCGATGTTGAGCGGCAGACAACGATTGGCGTAAGCCTGCGGTGTACCGTCCATCACAATCACGCCTGGCGACCGCTGGGCGAATACGCGGCTCCCAATCGCGCGAGACATAACAAATCAAGTCCATCGACCGGCGCTATTCCTCGTAGCTCGCCGTGGTTTTCTCGCGCACTTCCTCGGCGCTGACGCCGGGCGCCAGTTCGACCAGCCGGAACGGGCTCATGTGGGTCGAGACGCTGGAACACCGCGAGGTCGGTGATGATCATGTCGACGACGTTCCTGCCGGTCAGCGGTAGGGTGCACTCGGGATGAACTTGGGATTGCCGTCCTTCGACACATGCTCCATCACGACGATGATCTTCTTGACCCCGGCGACGAGGTCCATCGCCCCGCCCATGCCCTTGATCATCTTGCCCGGCACCATCCAGTTGGCGAGGTCGCCGTTCTCGCTGACTTCCATGCCGCCGAGCACCGCAAGATCGATATGCCCGCCGCGGATCATCGCGAAGCTCTGCGCACTGTCAAAATAGCTCGACTGCGGAAGCTCGCTGATGGTCTGCTTGCCGGCGTTGATGAGGTCGGGGTCGACCTCGTCGTCGAACGGAAACGGCCCGATGCCGAGCATCCCGTTCTCACTTTGCAGCGTCACCGTCATGCCGGCCGGGATATTGTTCGCGACCAGCGTCGGAATGCCGATTCCAAGGTTGACGTAGAAGCCGTCCTGCAGCTCCTTCGCCGCGCGTGCGGCCATCTGATCGCGGGTCCAGCCTTTCGGTTTCGACCTGCGTCGCCATCATGCCGTCTCCCGCTGCCGGACGCGTCCGGAATTCGATCTTCTTGTCATAGGGCGCGCCGAGGATCAGGCGGTTCACGTAAATCGACGGCAAATGGATGCAGTCGGGGTCGAGGCTGCCGACCGGCACGATTTCCTCGACCTCGGCGACGCAGACCTTGCCGCAGGTCGCGGCGGGCAGGTTGAAATTGCGCGCGGTCTTGCGGAACATGAGGTTGCCGCTCTCGTCGGCCTTCCAGCCCTTGATGATCGCGAGGTCGGCGCGGATGCCGCGTTCGAGGATATATTCCTCGCCGTCGAACTCCTTGACCTCCTTGCCCTCGGCGACCTGCGTGCCGACGCCCGTCCTGGTGTAGAAGCCGGGAATGCCCGCGCCGCCCGCGCGCATCCGCTCGGCGAGCGTCCCTTGCGGGCAGAATTCGACCTCGAGCTCGTGCGCCAAATATTGCCGCTCGAACTCCTTGTTCTCGCCGACGTAGGACGAAATCATCTTCTTCACCTGCCGCGTGCGCAGCAGCTTGCCGAGCCCCTCATTGTCGATCCCGGCATTGTTCGAGGCGATGGTCAGATCCTTGACCCCGCTCGCCTGGACCGCATCGATCAGCCGTTCGGGAATTCCGCACAGCCCGAACCCGCCCGCGGCGATGGTCATGCCGTCGAACAGCAGGCCTTCGAGCGCGCTCTCAGCATTGGCATAGATTTTCTGCATGCGCTCGCTCCGCTACGGTCGCGGGCGCGGAGGGTCAACCGGCGCGGAAGTCCACCGTCTCCCAGCCCTCGCGTTTGAGCACGGCTTGCACCGCCGGACGGGCGAGCGTCCGCTCATTCAGCGCCGCCCAGCGCGGATAGCCGCCCATATCCGTTCCAATTCTCTTCCCCCAGCGGAAGAAGATCAGCGCGTAGCTGTCGGCGGCGCTGAACTCGTCGCCGACAAGCCAGGCTTCGCCCGAGCTGCTCAATCTCCGCGAACTGCTGCTCGATCCGCGTCCGCCCTGCTCAAGGATCGGCCACACACTCTCGTCGTCGGTAAAACGGCTGCCGCGCCATATTTCGGCGAAGCTGATGTGGACCGTCGAGCTGAACCAGCCGAGAGCCGTTGCAGCGCGCGGTCGCATAAGCATCGCCGCGCGGCACCGACCCCGGTGCTCCATGCGGTCGGCGATGAAGTTCCGGCGACGTTCTCGGTGATCACGCCGCGGTCGGTGCCCAGCGCCGGCACGCGGGCGTGCGGATTGATCGCAAGGTACTCCGGCTGGAGGTGCTGACCTTCGGCCAGGACCACTTTCACCGGCTCGAAATCGGCTCCGGCTTCCTCGAGCGCGATGTGTGGGACGATCGAGCAGGCGCCCGGTGAATAGAAAAATTTCAGCATCTGACCTCCCGGCAACGCCACGCACTTTCAACATCGTCGACGGATCGGCCAATCAAATGTGCGCGGCGACCGATCAAGGCCGCTTATGCCGGCAGAGATGGCGGCCTTATCGTGCGTCGTGCGACAGACTTTAGCGCCGCCAGGGCCTCGTCGCGCCGATCCCACGGAACGAAGATGTGATCGTGGTGAAGACCGGCGATGACGTTGGCGCTGATACCCGCCCGGGCAAGCGCGCCGACAAAGCCGCCGTCAGTCCGACCGCCTCCAGGCTTGACTGGACCCCGGCTGATGCGTGCCCACGCCGCCCGCGTCGGCCCGGATCACGGTTACGCCTTCGTCTTCACGGATCAGCGCGAATATGCCGGGATCGAGCATCGCGCCGTCGCAACCGCGAACGTAGCGGGTCGGCGAAAGGATGCGGATCGAGCGTCCGAACCAGCGTCTCGAGGTCGCGCTCGGCGGCCACCGATCAGCTTTTCAGCTTCGCCAGCACGCCCTGGAGCTGCATCGCGTTGGACATGTCGCCCTCGACCTTGAGCTTGCCCATCATGAAGCGGTCATGCCGTCGAGTTGCCCGGCCGCGAGCTGCTGCCAATCGTCCCAGCCGACCTTGATCGTCGTGTCGGCCGCGCCATCGTCCTCGCTGACCTGGCTCGCCGCGCCGTCGAGCATCACCGCGCCCTGTCGTCGCCGAAGTCGATCTTCACGCGCTTGCCCGGCATCCACGCCTGCCCTCCTGCATCCTCGCGACCAGTTCCTGCTTGGTCATCGCTTGCTTTCTCCTTTGTCAGTAGCGGCTAGCGGCCCGTTGCGGGCGCATCAAGCGGAGCCTATCTGGCGCCGCCATGGGATACGAAACAGACCTCAAGCTCTTCATCGACGGCGTGTGGAAAACCGGCGAAGGCCGCGATTGCCACGACGTCATCAATCCGGTCGACGCGCAGCCGATCGCCGATTTGCCCTACGCCACCAAGGCCGACCTCGACGAGGCGCTCGCCGCGTCCGAGCGTGCCTGGCCCGAATGGCGCGCGACCGACGTCGAGAAGCGCGGCGCGATCCTCCACAAGGCCGCGGACCTGCTGCGCGAGCGCGCCGACCTCATCGCCCGGACCATGACCCAGGAGCAGGGCAAGCCGCTCACCGAAGCCAAGCTCGAAGTGCTCGCCTCCGCGCAATTGTTCGACTGGTATGCCGAGGACGCCAAGCGCGACTACGGCCGCACGCTGGTCCGTCCGGCCGGCCAGCTCAGCCGCGTGATCCGCCAGCCGGTCGGCCCGGCCGCGACCTTCACGCCGTGGAATTTCCCGATCTATCTGCTGGCCAAGAAGGTCAGCGCCGCGCTCGCCGCCGGCTGCACGGTGATCTCGCGCCCGCCGCACGAAACGCCGGGCTGCGCACCGAGCTGTTCCGCGCGCTCGCCGACGCCGGCATTCCCGCGGGCGTCGCGCAGCTCGTCCACGGCGACAGCCGGCCTGATCAGCGAGACGCTGATCGCCAGCCGAGTCATCCGCAAGGTCAGCTTCACCGGCTCGACCAATGTCGGCAAGCATCTGATGAAGCTGTGCGCCGACAGCATGACCCGCGTGACGATGGAACTGGGCGGCCACGCGCCGGTGCTGATCTTCGACGATTGCGACCTCGAGAAGACGCTCGACATGGTCGTGCCGCAGAAATTCCGGAACGCCGGCCAGGTGTGCGTCTCGCCGACCCGCTTCTACGTCCAGCGCGGCATCTACGACGCCTTCATCAAGGGCTTCGCGGAGCGCACCGCCAAGGTGAAGGTCGGCAACGGGCTCGAGGACGGCATCAAGATGGGCCCGCTCGCCAACGCGCGCCGCCCGGACGCGATCGAAACGCTGGTCCAGGACGCCAAGGCCAAGGGCGCGCGGGTGATGGCCGGCGGAGAGCGCGGCGACGGCGGCTTCTTCTTCCAGCCGACGCTTGCTCGCCGACGTCCCCAATAGCGCGAACATCATGAACGACGAGCCGTTCGGCCCGGTCGCGGTAGTCGCGCCCGTTCGATACGTTCGAGGAAGCGATCGGTGAGGCCAACCGCCTGCCCTACGGCCTCGCCGCCTTCGCCTTCACCGAGAACGGCCGCCGCGCCAACCTCATCGGCGACCTCGTCGAAAGCGGCATGGTCGGAATCAACACCTTCGCCATCTCGCGGCGCCGACACGCCGTTCGGCGGGGTCAAGGATTCAGGCTTCGGCAGCGAGGGCGGCAAGGAAGGGCTGGAGAGCTACCAGGTCGTAAAGGCGATCCATCAAGCGTGAGCGGCAGCCTCGGCCTGCACAGCGACGACTGGCTCCGCGCGGAAGGCGCGCCCAACTGAATCGACGGTCAACGTCCCGCCGTGGGCCTTGGCGATCTCGGCGCATTGGCCGAGCCGAACCGTCCTGGCTGGTGTCGGATCCCCGCTCAGAACGGCTGCAATCGTCCGAGGCGGCGCTCAGCGGATCGGATTGCCGGCGTGCTGACCTCGATGGAGAGCAGGTTCCATCATCCTGAACGACAACGCCACCCGGACGATCGCGGCGCCAGTACGTCAGCGCGGGCGAGCATCATCGACTGCAGCCAACGCGCTGAGACCGCAGTTCACGGATATCCCCGACATCCAGCTGCACATCGATCGACCGTTCCGGATGGACGATGGCGTGCTCCTCGATCACCTGCGCCACGGTCGCTCCAAGATTGGGATCATCGACCGAGCGCAGCGGCACGACGCCGCCGAGCTTGCCCCGCGCAAAGTCGAGCGATGTCGGTCGTAAGGTCAGCCATGCGCTTGCAGCTTTCCTGCATCAGGCGGACCACTTACCGCCGACCATCGGGTCGCGGCGGCCAAGAAGCGTCGTCCCGGCCTGGATTGCGGCCAACGGATTGCGAAGGTCGTGGCCGAGCGACCAGCGATGAACTGCTCGCATCTCGGCTGTCGCCGTTCGTCAAGCAACGCACCGTGGCCTGGTAACGTTCTCGCGTTTTCGCGATGCATCGCGATCAGTCGGCAAACAGTTCGAACGTCTTGATCTGGCCGCCCACTGACCTTGCGGGCGCGGGATCGATCGCGCACAAGGCCGACGAATCGCCGTTGCGAAGGATGATCGGCGCCGAAATATAGCTTTCGAACCCGTAACTTGGCGTCGGATGGTCGCTGCATCCGGTCGGCGCTGACCCGATCGATGACCACCGGCTTTCGGCTGCGGATCTCGTCGCAGATGGTCGTCTTGACGACCAGCTGCCGCCCGGCTCGAGGCCGCAGCCGATCGTGTCGCAACCGCAAGCGCGACCCAGCGGTCCTTCGTCACCGCGCGACGGCCGCAGAATCCGAGCCCGGTCACCTCGCGAGACCTTGAGGAGTGCGGCACGGCAGTCGATCGCCGCGATAGCTGACGTCGCTTCAACCGTTTGGCACTTAGCCTGGGATGACGCGACGCGAGCTGAGATGGCCGGCGAACCAGGTGACGGCGCAATCGCGGCAGGCTAGACGCCCGCCCATGACCAAGCGCACCGGCGGCCGCATCCTCGTCGACCAGCTCAGGATCCAGGGCTGCGACCGCATCTTCACCGTGCCGGGCGAAAGCTTCCTCGCGGTGCTCGACGCGCTCCACGACACGCCCGAGATCGACACCATCGTCTGCCGGCAGGAAGGCGGGGTCGCCTACATGGCCGACGCCGACGGCAAGATGACCGGCCGCCCGGGCGTCGCCTTCGTCACCCGCGGCCCCGGCGCGACCAACGCCAGCGCGGGCGTCCACGTCGCCTTCCAGGATTCGACCCCGATGATCCTGTTCATCGGCGACGTCGCGCGCGGCGACCGCGACCGCGAGGGCTTCCAGGAGATCGACTTCCCCGCCTTCTTCGCGCCCATCGCCAAATGGGCGGCGCGGATCGAGGACGCGCGGCGCATCCCCGAATATGTCGCCCGCGCCTACCGCGTCGCGACCGCCGGCCGGCCCGGCCCGGTCGTGCTCGCGCTGCCCGAGGACATGCTGCGCGACGAGGTCGAAGTCGCTCGACCGCCCGTGCG
Source organism: uncultured Pseudomonadota bacterium (assembly GCA_963748685.1). Taxonomy (GTDB): domain Bacteria; phylum Pseudomonadota; class Alphaproteobacteria; order Sphingomonadales; family Sphingomonadaceae; genus Sphingomicrobium. The sequence continues at coordinate 23,250 of CAVVKB010000020.1, forward strand.
TCCCGCCGCTCGCCGAAGCGCCCGACCCCGGCGCGGTCCAGGCGATGTTCGAGCTGCTGAAGGACGCGACCAACCCGGTCGCGATCGTCGGCGGCGCCGACTGGAGCCCGCGCGCGGCGCACCATTTCGCCAACTTCGCCTTCCGCTACGGCATCCCCGTCGCCGCCGCCTTCCGCCGCCAGGACGCGATCTGCAACAGCTGCGGGGTCTATGCCGGCCAGCTCGGCTACGGCCCCAACCCCAAGCTCCAGCAGCGCATCCGCGACGCCGACCTGATCCTCGCCGTCGGCCCGCGGCTCGGCGAGGCGACCACCGACGGCTACACGCTCGTCACGCCCGACCATCCCGGCCAGACGCTCGTCCACGTCCACCCCGACCCCAACGAGCTCGGCCGCGTCTATCACGCCGATTTGCCGATCTGCGCCGACATGGGCGAGTTCGCCGAGATGGTCGACGAATGGAGCGACCCCGAGCTCGTGCGCTTCTCCGCCGGCGAGGAGGCGCACAAGGAATGGCTCGAATGGTCCGAGCCGAAGCCGCGCGACGGCGTGAAGCTCGACCTCGGCCCGTGCGTCGCGGCGATGCGCGAGCGGCTCCCCGACAACACCATCATCTGCAACGGCGCCGGCAATTTCTCCGGCTGGTGGCACCGCTACTGGCGCTACGGGCCGATGCCGACCCAGCTCGCGCCGACCAGCGGGACGATGGGCTATGGCGTGCCCGCCGCGGTCGCCGCCGCGCTCCGCTTCAAGGACCGGCCGGTGGTGTGCGTCGCCGGCGACGGCGACTTCCTGATGAACGGGCAGGAGCTGGCGACCGCGGCGCAATATGGCGCCGACCTGCTGGTCATCCTGGTCGACAACGGCAGCTACGGCACCATCCGCATGCACCAGGAGCGCGAATATCCCGAGCGCGTATCAGCGCGACCGAGCTCAGCAACCCCGATTTCGCCGCGCTGGCCCGCGCCTTCGGCGGCTGGGCGGAGACGGTCGAAACGACCGCGATTTCGCGCCCGCGCTCGACGAGGCGCTAAAGCGCAAGGGCATCCGCCTGCTCCACTGCAAGACCGACGTCGAGCAGATCAGCAACGCGACGACGATTTCGAACTCGCGCGAAGCGCGCCGGCTGATCAGGCTGCGAAAGTCGAATTGCGCGTCGCGGATGTCACGCGATCGGGCACGTCCGGCTTCGCGTTTGACCGAATGTGGTCGTCCGAGCCGGCAGCGTCTCCTATGTCGCGAGGTGCGTCAGCAGACGTTCCAATCTTCTGAAGCTGCCTCTACCGTGCGGCACGTTCTGCGCTGCCGATCTAGCCGCATGGACGTTCGCTCCGGGCCGCCCGCCATTCGGTCTGACAGCAGTTCCGACGCGGGTTCGTACAACTCTTCCATCCTTCCTCGCCGATCAGCGGCACGAAACGCACCGCGCCAAGGTTCTCGCTGACCAGCTGCCGTCCTGATCTTGGTGATCTTGACCAGCCGCTGCGCCCAGCCGGGATCGCCGAGCGGCATGACCAGCCGGCCCCGGGCGCGAGTTGCTCGATCAGCGGCTGCGGGCACATGGCTTCCGCTCGCGGCGGCGAGGATCGCGTCGTACGGCGCGCTCGCCGGCCAGCCCTGGTGCCATCGCCCTCGACGATCTCGACATTGTCGTAGCCGAGCCGCGCAGCCGCTCGCGCGCGACCTCGACCAAATCGCGCTGGCGCTCGATGCCGATCACGCGCGCCGCGATGCGGCCGATCACCGCCGCCGCATAGCCCGACCCGGCCCCGACCTCGAGCACCGTGTCGCCCGGCCTTGATCGCCGCCGCCTGGATCATCAGCGCGACGATATAGGGCTGCGAGATCGTCTGTCCGGCCTCGATCGGCAGCGGGTGATCGCCATAGGCAAGATGCGCGAGACTGGCGCCGACAAACGCTTCGCGCGGCACTGCGCGGAAGGCGTCGAGGATCTCCGGCTCGCGGATCCCGCGGCGCTTGAACTGCCGCTCGACCATCGCCTCGCGCTCGCTCGCAAAGTCTGTCATGACGCGTCTCTTCGCCTAACAACCACTACGCGGAAGGGGGCGTTCCCATGGCGTCGATCGATGTCAGATTCTCGGGCTCGGTGCCGGCGAATTACGAGCAATATCTGGTGCCTTTGTTGTTCCGGCCTTACGCTGAGCTGCTCGCCCAGCGCACGAGCGCATTTGCTCCCAAGCGGATTCTCGAAACGGCGGCCGGGACCGGGGTCGTGACCGATGCGCTGCCGCGCGCTGCCGGAAGCCGAAATCGTCGCGACCGACCTCAACCAGGCGATGCTCGACGTTGCCGCGAGCGGGTCGACTCATCGCCATGTCTCGTTCCGGCGGCCGATGCGCTCGACCTGCCCTTCGACGAGGACGAGTTCGACCTGGTCGTGTGCCAGTTCGGAGCGATGTTCTACCCCGACAAGGTCAAGGGCAACGCGGAGGCGCGGCGCGTGCTGCGCGACGGCGGCCATTACCTGCTCGCCATTTGGGACGCCATCGAGCGCAACCCGATGAGCGACCTCGCTCATCAGACAATGGTCGAACAATTCCCGGACAATCCGCCCATGTTCATGAAGCGCGGACCATTCAGCTATCACGACCCCGAATGGATCGAACGCGACCTCACGGCCGCCGGGTTCGACAAGATCGGGATCGACACTGTCAAGCTGCCGCAGCCGCGCGACCTCCTCCGACGAAGCCGCGCGCGGGCTCTGCTGCGGTTCACCGATGCGCATCGAGCTCGAAGAATATGGCGCAAGCGCGCTCGACGACGTTTTCTTCACGCTCTCAAAATCGGCGAGAAAGTTCGATGGGCTAAACGGGTTCGAAGCGCCGATGTCGGCGCATATCGTCACCGCGACTAAATGAGACCGGCTAGCGGGCTCGACGGGTCGGCGTAGCGGCGCTTCTGCATCCGGCCGGCGAGATAGGCGAGCCGTCCCGCCTCGACCGCAGCCTTCATCGCCCGCGCCATCAGCAGCGGATCCTTCGCCTCGGCGATCGCGGTGTTCATCAGCACGCCGTCGCAGCCCAATTCCATCGCCTGCGCGGCGTCGCTCGCCGTGCCGACGCCAGCGTCGACCAGCACTGGCACGCCGGCGCCTTCGACGATCAGGCGGATCGTCACCCGGTTCTGGATGCCGAGTCCCGATCCGATCGGCGCGCCCAGCGGCATGATCGCCACCGCGCCCGCTTCCTCGAGCTGCTTCGCGGCGATGGGATCATCGACGCAATAGACCATCGGCTCGAAGTCCTCCTGCACCAGAACCTCGGTCGCGCGCAGCGTCTCGCGCATGTCGGGATAGAGCGTCTTGGCCTCGCCCAGCACCTCCAGCTTGACGAGGTTCCAGCCGCCCGCCTCGCGCGCCAGCCGAAGCGTGCGGATCGCTTCCTCGGCGGTGAAGCAGCCGGCGGTATTGGGCAGATAAGTGACCTTTTCGGGGTCGATAAAGTCGGTGAGCCGTGGCTGGCGGGGGTCGGAGATGTTGACCCGACGCACTGCGACGGTGACGATCTCGGCGCCCGACGCCTCGACCGCGGCGGCGTTCTCCTCGAGGCTTTTGTATTTGCCGGTGCCGACGATCAGCCGCGAGGTGAAACTGCGCCCGGCGACGGTCCAGCAATCGGCTTGAACTGAGTTCGGCGCGTTCACTCACCCGCCTCCGACAAAATGCACGATCTCATAATCATCGCCGTCCTCGACCCGGATTTCGTCCACCGACGACCGCGGGACAATCTCGAGATTTCTTTCGACCGCCACCCGCAAGGGGTCGAGACCGAGCTCTTTCAGCATCCCGGCGATGCTGATTCCGCCGGGCACGCGCCGGTGCTCGCCATTGACCCGGATCCCAAGGCTTCCATCGAGGCTCATCGCGGCTGCCCATAGGAGGCACCGCAAGGCGCGCCAAGTCTGTTGAGGGTGGACGGATGCGCGCCCGTCTGACAGATGCTCCCGCCAAACCCGGATACAGGAAAGCAGATGGCTCAACCGAAGGATCCCAGCGGCTCCGGCGAGCGCTCCAGCAGTGGAGGCGCAATGCGCATCGATTCCAAGCTGGTGCGTGAGCTTGCCGAGCTCCTGACTGCCAACGAGCTGACCGAGATCGAGGTCGCCGACGGCGAGCGCCGGATCAAGGTCTGCCGCGAACCCGCCGCCGTGATTGGCGCCGCGCCCGCCGCCGCTTCAGCGGCCGCGCCGGCGCTCAGCGCGCCCCCGGTGCGCGGCAAGGAAGACATCGGCGAAACGCCGGCCGAGGACGTCGGCGGCACCACTGTCAAATCGCCGATGGTCGGCACCGCCTTCCTCTCGGCGGAGCCGGGCGCGAAGGTGTTCGTCGAGGTCGGCGATACGGTGAAGGCCGGCGACACCCTGCTGATCGTGGAAGCAATGAAGGTGATGAATCCGATCACCGCACCGGAGGGCGGCGTCATCAAGAAGATCATGGTTGCCGACGCCCAGCCGGTCGAGTTCGACCAGCCGCTGCTGGTGATTGGCTAGGCCGATCACCGTGCAGATCAACAAGCTGCTGATCGCCAATCGCGGCGAAATCGCGCTTCGAATTCATCGCGCCTGCCATGAAATGGGAATCAAGACGGTCGCGGTCCACTCGACCGCCGATACCGACGCGATGCACGTCCGCCTCGCCGATGAGACGGTGTGCATCGGCCCGCCGCCGGCAACCAATCCTACCTCAACATCCCGAACATCATCTCGGCGGCCGAGATCGTCCACGCCGACGCGATCCACCCCGGCTACGGTTTCCTGAGCGAAAACGCGCAGTTCGCCGAGATCGTCGAATCCCACGACATCCTGTGGGTCGGGCCCAAGCCCGAGCATATCCGAACGATGGGTGACAAGATCGAGGCCAAGCGCACCGCGGCCAAGCTCGGCCTGCCGCTGGTCCCCGGCTCCGACGGCCCGATCGTCAGCGTCGGACAAGCGAAGAAGCTCGCCGCCGAGATCGGCTACCCGGTCCTGATCAAGGCCGCTTCTGGAGGCGGCGGGCGCGGCATGAAAGTGGTGCCCGACGAGGACCAGCTCGAAAGCCTGATTAGCCAGGCCGCATCCGAAGCGCGGTCCGCATTTGGCGACGACACGGTCTACATGGAGAAGTACCTCGCCGACCCGCGCCACATCGAATTCCAGGTGTTCGGTGACGGCGAGGGGCGGGCGATCCATCTCGGCGAACGTGACTGCTCGCTGCAGCGGCGGCACCAGAAGGTGCTGGAGGAAGCGCCGTCGCCGGTGATTACTCCGCAGCAGCGTTTTGCCATGGGCACGACGGTTGCCAATGCCATGGCCGAGATGAGCTATCGCGGCGCCGGCACGATCGAATTCCTCTACGAGGATGGCGAATTCTACTTCATCGAGATGAACACCCGGCTCCAGGTCGAGCATCCGGTGACCGAGATGATCAGCGGCATCGACCTCGTGCGCGAGCAAATCCGCATCGCCTGCGGCGAGGGCCTGTCATGCCGCCAGGAGGACGTCCGCCTGCACGGCCACGCGATCGAGTGCCGGATCAATGCCGAGGACCCGGAAACCTTCGCGCCGTCGCCGGGCCTGGTGAAGAATTACGTTGCGCCGGGCGGCATGCACGTGCGCGTCGATAGCGGCCTTTACACCGGCTACCGGGTGCCGCCTTATTACGACAGCATGATCGGCAAGCTGATCGTCTACGGCTCCAACCGCGACAGCTGCATCCGGCGCCTCAAGCGCGCGCTCGAGGAGTTCGTGGTTGAAGGGATGAAGACCACCATCCCCCTGCACCAGAAGCTGGTCCGCGACCCCGAATTCCTCGCCGGCGACTATACGATCAAATGGCTCGAACAATGGCTGGCGAAGAACTCGGAATCCGCTTCGTAACTCAGCGGTAGCGCCAGCCGCGGTGCCAGCGCATGCGGTGCTGGTACCAGCGGTTGTTGTACCAATAGCCGCGGCCCGAATAAAAGCGACCGACGACAAAGACCTGCTGGCGTCCGCGGTTGACGACGCAAATGCCGTTGCGGGCCCGATGCATGCCCGGCCCGCAGCCCTGGCGGGCTTCAGCCGGCGCAGCCGCGGCGATCGCCAGTACCGAGGCGAGACCGAGCGTAATTGAAATCCTCATCTTGCTCTCCTTGCGTGGTTCCCCGGCAACTCCACCCCCATTCGGGTTGTTCCATTAACTTTCGTAAAGCTTGAGACACGGCGACAACGGGCGGCTCGCGTCCTCACAACTTTTCGAGTGTGATAGCGTTTGTCGCAAGGAGGATCCAAAGCGCGTGCCGAACTATCGCGGAACCGCGACCGGCCCGATCAGGCGAAGGCAATCGCCGCGGTCGTAGCTGTCCACGTCGCGCTCGCGTTTGTCATCCTGTCGGACTCAACGTCGAGATGGCGCGGCAGGCGGTGGAACGGCTGACGACCATCGACATCGGCGACCTTTGCCACCGCCACCGGTCCAGACGCCGCCGAAGCCCGCCGCTCAACCCCAGGCGCTAAGGAAGCCGGAGGCGCGCCGGCGAAGAAGGCCGAACCGACGCCGGTGGTTGCACCGCAGCCGAAGCTCCCCGTCCCGTCGCCGATCCCCGCGGCCAGGGTTGCCGGCACCGGCAGCTCCCCTGCCTCAGGCGCGGCCAACGCCGGCAGCGGGACCGGCGCCGGCGGTGCCGGCAACGGCCCGGGCGGAGGCGGCGATTTCTCGGGCTTCACGCCGGCCCGGCGCGTGACCCGCATCCCCGACAACGAATACCGCTTGCTGTCCTCGACCGGCATCGCCAGCGGCAGCGTCGGCGTGACGGTCAGGGTCAATACCGACGGAAGCGTGTCCAATTGCCGGGTAGCGCGGTCGAGCGGCGACGGCTCGATCGACGGGCTGATGTGCCAGTTGACGCTGCGCTACATCCGCTTCGATCCGGCGCGCGACCGCTCCGGGCATGCCGGTCGCGCAGGACATCACTTTCTTCCCCAATTGGTGGAGGCCCTAGCGCTACTGCGCGGCGCGGCCGCGCCGGCGTCGCCGCTGCTGCTCATTGCCGCGAGCCGCGCCGCATCGCGGCCGTAAACGTCGTCATAATAAGCGATCGACGCGCCGTCGGGCATCGCGGTCAGGTAGGTGATGTAGACCGGCACCGGGCGGCAGCGGCACCCGCTGCTCGGTCCCGGCGCATTCCCAATCGAGGTCGTAGCCGAACAGCCAGCGGCCGAGCCGCGCCGCATCCTCGAGCCGCACGCAGCCGCCGCTGTACAGGCGCGACGCTTCGGTGAAGAGCTCGCGCTCGGGATTGTCGTGGAGATAGACCCCGGCCTCGTTGGGGAACATGAACTTCATCCGGCCCATCGAATTGTGGGGCCCGGGCAGCTGCCGGATGCGGACCTCGACCTTGCCGTCGGCAACCGCCTTTCCAGTCGATCGTCTTGGGATCGATGATCGGTCGGGTTGTCGTCCCAGTCGGACAGCGACCTGATAGCCGAGCTCGTCGAGATATTTGAGGCCGCGCTTGACGACGTTGGGCGCGATCCGCTCGGCGGCGAGGTCGGGCGGCACGTACCAATAAGGATTGAGGCTGGCGAAGCGCATAAAGGCGGTGATCATCGGCGTCGGATATTTGGGCTTGCCGACGACCACGACCATCGAATCGACGGGCTTGCCGTTCTCGTACATGTAGAGCCGCTGCTGCGCGGCATTGACGATCACGTAGCGCTGCTTGCCGGCCGGCAGCGCGCGGGCGCGCTCGAGGTTGAGCTCAGCAGCTCGCGCTGATGGTCGTTGGCATACTGGTGGTCGGCAAGCGCCTCGCGAAGCTGCGCATAGAAAGGATGCATCCAACCCATGTCGCGCAGATAATCGCCGAGCGACGGCGCGGCGCGGCATTGAGCAGCGCGGCGAGCGGCGACGGCGGCTTGGGCCGCAGTTGCGCATCGACATAGATGGTGCCGATGTTCGGATCGCGCATCAGGTCGCCGACATAAGCGACAAAGGCGTCCGACAGCTGCTGCTCGGCCTGATCGACATCCTTCGCTTGCCGAGCTTGCGCGCGGCGTCGAGCGCCTGCTGGAGCCCGGCGACATGATATTTGTCGGGGTAAAGACCATCGAGATTCGCGCTGGACAGCAGGGTGATCAGTTGCTGCGGCGCATCGCCCGCAGTCGGCGAAAGCCACAGCGGATAGCCGTTCCGCAGCGCGATAGAAATCGGCAATGCTCTGCCCGGCACCGGCGGCGGCCGGGCTGTCGCGGCGTGGCCGCAGCCGCGGCCGTGCTCGGCGGCGCAGTGAGCCGCGACCGCCGCGGCCAGCGCAGATTTCCTGAAAAAAGTGCACCGGCCGACGGCCGGTGCACTCGTCACGCAAACTATTCACGCATTCTCCAATCAAATTCCCACCAAAGACCCGCTTTGACGGGGTCCGATCTTAGCCGCGTTCACCGCTGCGCATTGGCGCCGGCGCCGGCATCGGAGCCGGCATCGGAGCGGCCGTAGCCGGGCCACCGGCATAATATTGCCCGTTGTAGACGTAGCCGTCCACCCGGCCATCGTTGTCGCGATCGGCCCACACCGCGCCGGCGAGACCGCCAACCGCCGCGCCGATCACGGCGCCCTGAAGGACGCTGACGCCCGGAATGACCGCGCCGGCAACCGCACCAAGCGCCGCACCGCCAAGAGCGCCCGTCGCCGCGCTGGCAAGGACGCTGTGCTTGACGGGTCATAGCCCTGCGGCGAGCCCGCATAATATTGGCCATTGTAGGTATAGCCGTCGACATAGCCGTCATTGTTGGTGTCGGACCAGACCGCACCGGCAAGGCCGCCGATAGCCGCGCCAACCGCCGCGCCCTCGATCACGCTGACGCCCGGAACCACTGCGCCAACCGCCGCGCCGCCGAGGGCGCCGATCGCCGGCATCCTGCGCGATGCGCGGATTTTGCGCGCACGCACCAAGCATTGCGGTGCTTCCAAGTGCCAGGGCTAAAATAGACTTACGCATCGCTCTTTCTCCCGTTCTTATTGAGCTGCTCGAACATGCGCACGCCGCCGCCTTCCGCCGGCGACGGTACATGTTACAAGCGCTGGAACGACGAGGCAGCGTCATCGTTCCGCCTGCGGGACAATGCAGGAAACCAGCTTTCGCGGAACGGCGCGTTAAATCCGGATTTAACCGACTGAATCTAACGCCAGGAACCGAGTTCGATGAAAGCGACGATTTTTCACAATCCGATGTGCGGCACGTCCCGAAAGACGCTCGAAATCCTGCGCGACTCGGGCTGCGACATTTGGATCCAGGAATATCTGAAGAACGCCGCCGACCCGCTCCGAACTTGAACAGCCTCTACAAGCGCGCGGGGATCAGCCCGCGCGAAGGGCTTCGCGCCAAGGAACCCCTCGCCGCCGAGCTCGGCCTGACGCGCCCCGACGTGACCGACGATGAAGTGCTCGACGCCATGGTAGCCAACCCGATCCTGATCGAGCGGCCGCTGGTGGAAACGCCCAATGGCGTTCGCCTCTGCAGGCCGCAGGACACGGTCCGCGAAATCCTCTAATTTTCTGACGCATAGAGTCGGCTCGACCCGCGCCTGTTGCTCCAGGGCTACGCCACCGGCATCTTCCCGATGGCCGACAGCCGCGACGCGCGGCGACATCTGTTCTGGGTCGAGCCGCGCAACCGCGCGATGATCCCGCTCGACCGCTTCCATGTGTCGCGTTCGCTTCGCCGAACGCTCCGTTCGGGCCGCTTCGCGGTCACCCTCGACCGCGCGTTCCACCAGGTGATCAGCGCCTGCGCCGAGCGCGAGGAGACCTGGATCAACGCCGAGCTCGAGGCCGCGATGCTGGCGCTGCACGCCTCGGGCCATGCCCATTCGATCGAGGTGCTGGACAGCGACACGCGCTCGTGGGCGGCCTTTACGGGGTCAGGCTCGGCCGGGCCTTTTTCGGCGAAAGCATGTTCAGCCGCGCGACGGATGCATCGAAGGTCGCGCTGGCCTGGCTCGTCGCTCGGCTCAAGGTCGGCAATTTCACGCTGCTCGACTGCCAGTTCATGACCGACCATCTCGCCTCGCTGGGCGCGGTCAGCGTTCCCCGCGACACCTATGTCGGCTTGGTTGTCCGCAGCGCTCGGCGGCGGCGGCGGCGGGCGGCGACCGCATTCGGCGGCGCTCGGCGCCAGCGTTGGCGGGGCCGCCGCTCCCGATTTCCTGGCGCTCGATAGGTTGCTTGAGCTTGCCGGCGCGGCCGGCGCCGGCGGACCGGCCGGGTATGTCATCTCGCAGCTCTTGGGCCAGACGTCGTAGACCGGGTGCTCGACGACGTTCAGCGACGGCGATTCCTTGTAAAGCCAGCCCGAGAAAACGCGGCGCCATTCTTGTCGGGCTGCTGGACGTCGAGCTGGACGAAGGCGCCGGTCAGCTTTTCCTCTTCCCACGGCGCGGTGGTTTCGCAGGCGCGGAGCCGGACGATGAGATCCTTCCAGCGGGTCGACTGGCCGGGGTGAAGCGCGATATTCTGGACGATGCCGTTGCGCTTGTTGAGGATACCCAGCACCGCGACCCGCTGCGCCATCGGCGTCACCCCGCCCTCGCCGCCTGCGGTCGAAGCGACCTGCCGTGCCGGTGGCAACGGCACGTTCTGTTCGCCCTTCTTCCCGCACGCTCCAAGCGCGAGCGCGATCAGCAGCGATGCCGCGACCGGTCGCACGCTTATTCGGAATCCAGGGTTCGTAATCGCCGGTCGAGGCCGGGCGAAGTTTGCCCGATCCCAGCGCGCCGTCGGGCCGGAAAGCAGCCATCGTGCCGGTCAAATTGCCGGTCGGCTTCTGCTGGAATTTGCGGATCGGCGGCATCGCCTTTTCCGGCAAGTCAGCGATCGTTCCCCGGAGCCAGGCTTGCCAAACGGGGGGCACCAGGCTGCCGTCATTGTTGCCGGCATAGATCACCCAGCGCCGGCTCGGAGCCTTCGTTGACTGGTAATAGAGATTGCCTTCGTCATCGCGCCCGACTTCGTTGCCGAAGCGGCGCGTGAACAGCGACGTGCCGACCGTCGCGCCATTCCACCAGGTGAAGATTTTCGACCAGAAACCCATGGCGACGCGCCTTAGCCCTCCCGCTCGGGGCGAGGCAAGCTAGGCTTCCAGCTGACGATATCGCCTTCCTTGATCCCGAGCTCGGCTGCTCGGCCGCCACGAATCTCGAGCACCGTTGCAATCGGCTCACCCGACGGCAAGGGCGTCAGGTCCATCGCCTCGGCATTGACGATCCGGACGATCGTGCCGTCGCCGCGGGCGTAGATGATGTCGAGCGGGATCAGCGTGTTCTTCATCCAGAACGCGACTTCCTGCGGCGGGTCGTAGGGGAAAATCATGCCGCGGTCGCCGGCCAGGACCGGCGGAACATGAGGCCCATTTCCTGTTGCTCCGCCGTGGCCGCGACCTCGACCGTGAAACGATGGACGCCGGTCTTCGATTTGATCGTCAGCGGCACTTCGCGAAGTCCTGTCTGGGCGCGGGGATCGACCCTTTCGGCGGGACTGTTCTGGGCTGGCGCCTGCGGGCTGCAAGCCAGCACCGCGACCAGTCCTGCTGCTAGGATTGCGCTCCGTCGGATTCGCGCAGCTCGATCGCGGTCAGGCCCTTGGCGCTCGGCGCGATGCGCGCCTCCAGCCATTGCCCCGGTTGAAGCTCGGGGAGATGCGCCGTCCGGACCGTCTCCATGTGGACGAACACGTCCTCCCCGCCCGAACTGTCGGGACGCTTGACGAAGCCGTAGCCGCGAACGCGGTTGAACCATTTGACCTCCACCGGCTCGAACGTCCCCGCATTGTCGGCAAGCGCCTTGCGGTCAGCGCGTTCGCCCGATGGCATGGACGAGCGCGGCTGCTGCGGCAAGGCCGCGGACATATCGATCGACAATACCCGCTTCGCCTGCAGGCCGCGGTCAAGCCGGACCGGCACGCATTCGATGATCGCGCCCTCGGGCACGCTGCGGCGGCCATGGTCGCGAAGCACGCTGAAATGCAGCAGGATGTCACCGTCCAGCTCATCGCTGACGAGAAAGCCGAACCCTCGCGTCGCGTCGAACCATTTCACGCGCCCGGTGATCGGCTCCATCTCGGCCTGAGTCGGGTTGTCCTCGGACTCCATTTCGGCCCGATTCCCCCCTTCGGCCAACTGTAGGGCGTTACGCACCATGTCATGCCCCCATTAACATTTGTGATTGTGTCGGCAAACCGACTTTACTGATCGACAGACGGAGCCAGCTCGTTCAGTTGATCAAGGTTAACTTCCTGGCCCGGAACCATGTTGCAGACTTCTCGGGACAGGCTGAACGAGTGTCCGGCGCGCAGCATTGCAGCGATCCATTTCTGGCGCTGCGGTGGATCGGCAATGGCGTTCGCGAACGGCCCCAGCCGCCGCCGTTCCGCGAAGCGGAGCGCGGCCGCGACGGCTTCCTGGTTCGCATAAGCGGTTGCCGCCGTACCGTCGGACTCCTCAACCCCCGCGAGGCGGAGCTTGTCCGCGAGCCGGCGCTGGCCGTAACCGCGCGCCGTCAACGATCGCGACTGGCCAAGCGCGTAGGAGGCGTCATCGACATAACCGAGCTCGGCGAACCGGCTCGTCAATTCTTCGAGGTCGGGTTGCCGCTCCTCGGCCCAGCCCCGTTCCCAAAGCTTCCGCGCGAGATAGGTTCGAAGCTTTGCGCGGGTCGTCGCATATTTGCCGACATAGCGCAGCGCGAGGTCTCGAAGCTTGATTTCCGAGAGCGGGATTGGCGCCCGCCGCGGCCGGTTGCGTGAATTCGCGCCTGATTTGTGCCACACTCCCTCGCCAAGGGAAACGTGGGAGAGCCGTGGCGCGGCCCGGACACGAATGGAAATCAAGGAATGGAATCCGTGCTCGAGCGAAATGCCTCGATGACTGAAGACCTTGCGCCGCCAGGCGCCACGCCGACGGTCGACCAACTCCCTCGACGTCTCGCCGATTTCGCGACGATCGGCGACGCCCTCGATTATGCGGCGACTGGCGATCGGGGCCTCAATTTTCACGATGCCCGCGGCACGCTGACACGCCCTTATCCCTTCTCGGAACTGCGCGACGACGCGCTCGTCGCCGCGCGCCGGTTCGTTGCCATCGGCATTGAGCCGGGCGATCGTATCGCATTGGTCGCCGAGACTGGCGTCGAGTTCGCCGCCACCTTTTTCGGCGCGGTCTATGCCGGTGCCTGGCCGGTGCCTCTGCCGCTGCCGACCAGCTTTGGCGGGCGTGAGGCTTACGTGGGCCAGCTCGCCATCCAGCTCAAAAGCTGCGATCCCAAACTTCTCCTTTACCCGCCGGAGCTCGCCGATTTCTGCGCGCAGGCAGCGGCTCAGGCCGATGTCGCGTCGCGTAGCTGGGATACGCTCGATACCGTCGAGCCGGCGTCGGGCGATCTGCCGAGCGTTAGTCCCGACGACATCGCTTATCTCCAATATTCGAGCGGCTCGACGCGCTTCCCGCACGGCGTTGCCGTCACCCATCACGCGCTGCTCGATAATCTCCATTCGCATGGGGTGGGGTTGGAGGCGTCATACGACGACCGGGTGATTTCCTGGCTCCCCTGGTATCATGATATGGGCCTGGTCGGCTGCTTGCTGTCGCCGATCGCGATGCAGATGTCCGTCGATTTCTTGAAGACCGAGGATTTCCGCGCCGGCCGCTCGCCTGGCTGGACCTGATCACGCGCAATCCCGGCAACACCATCAGCTACTCGCCGACCTTCGGCTATGACATCTGCTCGCGCCGGATGAGTTCGCAGACCCGCGCCGAGGATCGTTTCGACCTGTCGCGCTGGCGCATTGCCGGCAACGGCGCCGACATGATCCGGCCCGACGTCATGCAGGCGTTCGTCGACAGCTTCGACGCCGCTGGCTTCAAGGCCAGTGCTTTTTGCCCGAGCTACGGGCTTGCCGAAGCAACCCTCGCGGTGTCGCTGATGCCGCCGGGCGAAGGCATTCGGCTCGAGCTGGTCGAGGAGAATGAATTGTCCGGCGGTCTGCCAGAGGATCACAATCGCCCGCGCCGCTACCGCGCCGTCGTCAATTGCGGCAAGCCGGTCGCCGGCATGGAGGTCGAAGTGCGCGGGGCCGATGGCGAGCTGCTTGCGGATCGCGGCATTGGCAAGGTTTTCGTCCGCGGCGCGAGCGTCATGCACAGCTATTTCCGCGACCCGGAATCGACGGGCGCCTGTCTAAGCCAGGATGGTTGGCTCGACACCGGCGACATGGGCTATTTGTCGTCGGGCTACATCTTCATCGTCGGCCGCGCCAAGGACATGATCATCATCAACGGCCGCAACCACTGGCCGCAGGACATCGAATGGGCGGTCGAGCAATTGCCTGGCTTCAAGTCCGGGGACATCGCCGCCTTCGCGATCACCGGCCCGAGCGGCGAGGAAACGCCTGCGGTTCTCGTCCACTGCCGCATCTCCGGCAATGAAGAACGCGGCCGCCTCCGCGACGAAATCCGCGAGCGCGTCCGCGCCATCACCGGCATAACCCCGGTGGTCGAGCTCGTTCCACCGCGCACACTGCCGCGCACCAGCTCGGGCAAGCTCTCCCGCACCAAGGCGCGCAATCTTTATCTATCTGGCGAAATTCAGCCCTACGATATTGCCGCCTGAATCACCGACCGCCGCGGCTTCGGCACAAGTGTCTTCACTTGATTGTTAAACCTCGGTTCACCGGCTATCCTCGGCTCTTCAAGTTCCCAACGGGGGTGGCGTTGTGGATCGAATGCATGGCTGGATCGGGCGCAAGGATCGCCTTCCCGTTTCCGTGGAGGCGGTGCTTCATCGCGCCGACGGAAGCACGTGCCCGGTCAACCTGTCCGACATGTCCGAGGAAGGCTGCCGGATTGAAGGCGACGTGCATCTTGCGATCGGCGAGCGGCTGATCATCGAAATCCCGCAACTGGGCAGGCTCCGCGCCCAGATCCGCTGGGCCCTGATGGACAGTGCCGGCGCCAAATTCCTGAGCGAGGACGAGGCTTCCTAGAGCCCCGCCGACGTCGAACCGCGCGGGAGCATCCGCCGCAATACGCGGTCCTTCAGCACATAATGATGATACAAAGCCGCGAGCGCATGGAGCAGCGCCAGGATGATGATGCCCCAGCCGATCCACTCGTGAAATTCGCGCAGCTCGCGCGTTAGCGGCTTGGCGATCGCGCCGGTCAACGGCGGGATCTTGGTCCCGAAGAATGCCATCGGCCGTCCCGCGCCCCAGCGAAAGGCGAAGCCCAGGGCTGCCTCGGCAACGAGCAGGAAATAGAGAAGATAATGGGTCGCCTTCGACGCCAGCTTCACCCACCCAGCTTCGACCGACGACACCTGGTGGCCAGGGAGCAGGCGCCAGGCGATCCGCGCGACGATGGCCGCGGTCAGCAGTACGCCGAAGGACATGTGCGTGTCCTCCATCACCCCGCGCGTCGGCTTGGCGAACCAGTCCCACGTTTGCGCCAACGCGAAATTGGCGATGACGAGGAACGCCGTCGCCCAGTGCAGCGCGATCGCAACGCCATCATAAGTGGTGCCGTCGTCGCCAGCGGCGATGCGCGTGGCGGTATCGAATGCGGTTCGGTCGGTCATGATCGCGGCCTACCGGCGCTGCTGCTTATTGCAAGTCGTTTGCAATAATCGAGTCTATGGCGTTGGCTCGCCCGCGCCGGCGCTCTAATGGCGCGCGAATGACTGACAGCGATCTTCGCCGCGATATCCTGAGTAAAGTGCCCGCCGTCACGCTCGGCTTCTGGATCGTCAAAATACTCGCCACCACCCTCGGCGAGACCGGCGGCGATACCGTCACCATGACCTGGCTCGGCGAGACCACCGCCCACCCGGTGCCGAACGGTTATCTCATCGGCACCGCGATCTTCGGCGTGCTGCTGGTCGGTTTCGTGATCGCGCAGATACGCGCACGCCGGTTTAACCCTTGGCTCTACTGGGCAACGATCGTCGCTTCGACCACGTGCGGCACGACGCTCGCCGACTTCGCCGACCGCTCGCTCGGCATCGGCTATCCGGGCGGCTCTCTCCTTCTCCTTGCGTGCGTGCTCGCCTCGCTGGTCGCCTGGTGGCAAACGCTCGGCACCATCAACGTCAACACCGTTTCGAGCCCGCGCGAGGAAAGCTTCTATTGGCTCACCATCACCTTCTCACAGACGCTTGGCACCGCGCTGGGCGACTGGAGCGCCGATCCGCTCAGCGAAGGCGGCTGGGGCTTGGGCTATTCGGGCGGCGCGCTGGTCTTCGGCGCCGGGCTCGCCGTGCTCGCGACACTCTATTTTACCACCAGGGTCTCGCGCGTCTTCTTGTTCTGGGCGGCGTTCATCCTCACCCGCCCGCTCGGGGCCACGGTCGGCGACTGGCTCGACAAGCCGCTCGGCAAGGGTGGGCTCGAGCTCAGCCGCCCGCTTGCCTCGGCCGTTCTAGCGATCGTGATCGTCGCGCTGATCTTCTTTCTCCCGCAACGGCCCGGAGAGCATCCCGGATCAGCGGACGCACGATGAAATCCCTTCGTTGGGTCGCGCTGCTCGCCGCGCTCACGGCGAGCCCGTCACTTGCCGGGCCGCCCTACCTTACGGATGACCCGGCGCCGACGGATCGCGGCCACTGGGAAATCTACGCATTCACGACGGCGGAGGGACGTCGCTCGACCGTCGACGCGGACGCCGGCGTGGATCTTAATTACGGCGCGCTCAAAGGCGTCCAGCTCACTGCAACGCTGCCGGCGAGCTTCTCCCACGATCCCTTGGATGGCTGGCGCAGCGGCATTGGTGACGTCGAGCTGGCGGTCAAATATCGCTTCGTAAACGATGAAAGCTCGGGCTTTTCGGCCGCGATCTTTCCCCGCGTTATTCTCCCGACGGCTTCTCGCGAGTAGGCGAGAAAACGCGCTTCCTGCTTCCGCTGTGGCTGCAAAAGGATTTCGCCGGCGGCACCAGTGTTTTCGGCGGCGGCGGTTACACCATCAATCCGGGCACCGGGAACCACGACTTCTGGCAAGCGGCCATCGCCGCCACGCACGACGTGAGCAAGAAAGTGTCGGTCGGTGCCGAGGTCGCAAGGCAGGGTCGCGACACCATCGGCGGCACCGCGCAAACGCGCCTCGGCGTCGGAACCATCGTCCAGCTCGATGACCGTTATGCCTTGCTCTTGTCCGGCGGACCGACCTTCGCCGATCACCAGACGAGCTATCGCTTCTACGCCGCGCTCGGGCTTAACTTTTAAGGTTCGAGGACGATCACCCGGAAGCTGCCCGGGATCGCCTTGGGGCGCTCGCTCCCAACCGCTGGCGCCAGGCTCGCAGATGGCAAATAAGCGCGTCCGGTCGCGGGATCGAGCGCGATGGTGCGAGCGCTGACTGCCGTCGGGATCTGTCCGATAACCTTCGGGACCGGCCCGAGGCGGATTAGTGTCACATTGCCGTCGCGCCCCGCCGGTACGATCGCGATGTGCCGCTTGGCATCGAACGCTGCGCCATCCGCGCCCTTGCCAATCGCAAGCTGCGCAATCTGCCGTCCGTCTGGCGCCGACACGACGGCGATCCCATTGGCGCACGCCGAAAGGATTTCGCCCGACGACGCATCATAAGCGATGCCGGTCGGACCGTCGCAGCCGGCAAGCGGGAAGCGCGACAACAGCCGGCGGGCCCTGGTGTCGAGCACCGCAACCTGGTTCTTGTCTTCGATATTGACGAACAATCGACCCTTGCCGTCCGCGGCGGCGAGCTCGAGCGACCCGCCGACCGGAACCGTTGCCAGCACCTTGGCTGAGACCGGGTCGACCACTGTCACATCGCCGCTTCCGGGATTCATGATCCACAATGTGCGGGTCGCCGGATCGTAGGCGGCTGCGTCGGGCTTTGTCCCGGTCTTTATGGTCGCTCGAACCTTCCCGGTGCGCCCATCGAACAGCAACGCGTTGTTCGTCGCGCCATTGGTCGACAACACTTCGTGAGTCCCGGGAATTGCCAGGGCCGCGTGGACCCGCTCGCCGGCAACGATCCTGTCGGTCGCCGTGCCGGTAACCAGGTCGATGGCCGTCACCCCATCGGTTCGGGCGACATAGGCGCGGCGATCGGCGGACGAAACGCTGGCAAGGTCCCACCCACCGTCGCCGGCGGGGATTTGCGCGGCGACATGATATTGCGGGGACGCCGAGGCGGCAGCCGCCATGAGAATCGTTAGAAAGCCGGCCATTGTCCCTCCCGGATGCACAACCAAGGCAGCGGCCTAGCCGCTCACGCGCCACAGGGCGAATTACATGGAGTCAATGTCGGCCGCTTGCCGCTCGGCCAGCGCGCATGCCATGACCGTTCGCGGAGACAGAGTCGCATGGGCTTGAAGAAGTTTGCGTTGCTTGCGGCGGCATTCGCGCTGGCCGCGCCGGTCGTCGCCGAAACCCACGTCGAACCCGCCGTTCAGCCCGGCGGCGACATCCCGCGTTCCTTCCATCCGCTTGCCGCGCCACTGCCCAAAAGCGGCGACATCCCGCGAAGCTTCACGCCCGCGCGCGGCGACTTCCAGTACGTCCGGCGTGAATTGATGATCCCGATGCGCGACGGCGCGAAGCTCTACACCGTGCTGATCATCCCCAAAGGTCGCGGCCCGTTCCCGATCATGCTCGACCGCACGCCTTATTCGGCGGACAAGGCAACCGTCGCGCGGCGGCTTCGGCCCGTGGCCCGAAAACATCCTGTCGCCGCTCTCCGCCGAGCTGGTTCGCGCCGGCTACATCGTCGCGTTCGAGGACGTGCGCGGCAAATATAAGTCGGAGGGCGACTATGTGATGAACCGCCCGATCCGCGGCCCGCTCAACCCGACCGCCGTCGACCATTCGACCGACGCTTACGACACCATCGATTGGCTGGTGAAGCACGTCCCCGAAAGCAATGGCCGCGTCGGCTCGATCGGCACCAGCTACGACGGCTTCACCGCCCTGATGACCCTGGTGAACCCCCACCCGGCGCTCAAGGCCAGCGTTCCAATCAATCCCATGGTCGACGTGTGGAAAGGCGACGACTGGTTCCACAACGGCGCGTTCCGGCAGGAGATGATCAGCTACGTCTACGGCCAGACCGCGACGAAGAAGTCCGACGAAGACTGGTTCTCCGGCAGCTACGACGATTATGCGACCTACCTCCGCTACGGCTCGGCAGGCGCCTACGGTCAGGCGATGGGCATGGAGCAGTTGCCCTTCTGGAACCGACTCAGCCAGCATCCCGCCTATGACGAATTCTGGCAGCTCCAGGCGGTCGACAGGATCCTCGGCCGCGCGGCCGCTCACCGTCCCGACGCTGCTGATCGACAGCCTGTGGGACCAGGAGGACATTTACGGCGCGCCGGCCGTCTTCAACGCCGTCAAGGCAACCGACAACGGAAATGCCCACCTCGTGCTCGGCCCCTGGCACCACGGCCAGGCCAACGGCCCGGCCTCGACGCTCGGCCCGCTCGACTGGGGCGGCGACACCGGCAAGTGGTTCCGCCAGAATGTGTTGCTGCCCTTCCTCGACGAGCATCTGAAAGGCGGGCCGCCCGCCGGCATCGCCCGGGTGACCGCATTCGAGGCCGGCGCCAACCAATGGCAGCGGCTCACCGACTGGCCCCAGGCGTGCATGAGCGGCTGCCCCGCCAACCTCACCCCGCTCTATCTCGCGCCCGGCTCCAGCCTCGGCTTCGACGCCCCCGCCGGCCGCGCCGCCGACAGCCTACGTCTCCGACCCCGCCAAGCCCGTCACCTACCGCGCCCGCCCCAACCTCTCGCCGTGGGCCACACGGCTCGACCTGGCGCACCTGGCTGGAGGACGACCAGCGCTTCGCCGAGGGCCGCCCCGACGTCCTGACTTATGCCGAGCCGCGCCGCTGACCCAGCCGCTCAAGCTCGCCGGCACGCCGCTGGTCCACCTCGTCGCTTCGACCAGCGGCAGCGACAGCGATTGGGTGGTCAAGCTGATCGACGTCTATCCCGACCAATATCCGCAAAAGCCCGAGCTCGGCGGCTATCAGCTCGCCATCGCCATGGACGTCATGCGCGGCCGCTATCGCACCGATCCGGCGCACCCCGCCGCACTGACGCCGAACGCGCCCCTTGCCTACGAATTCGCGCTGCCGGCGGTGAATTATGTCGTCCAGCCCGGCCACCGCCTGATGGTCCAGGTCCAGTCGAGCTGGTTCCCCCTGTACGACCGCAACCCGCAGACCTTCGTCCCCAACATCTTCTTCGCCAGGCCCGGCGACTACCGCCCCGCAACTCAGAGCGTTTTCACCGGCACCGACGGCACGTGGATCGGCCTTCCCGTCATCAAGTGAGCTTGCGCGCGGCGTCCAGCGCTGGCTACCTCGCGCGGCGGCCTAGGGGTATAGCTCAGTTGGTAGAGCATCGGTCTCCAAAACCGAGGGTCGTGGGTTCGAGTCCCTCTGCCCCTGCCATCCGCATCGAACCTTGAAGACTCGGCCCAACCCCCGCTAAGTGAGCCCCAGCCCCGCCGGCCCGAAAGGTCCGCGGGGCGCTTTTCTATCCGCAAGAGAGCAGGGCAAAAAGTGGCGAAAGTCTCCCCCGGCGAATTCATCCGTCAGGTCCGCGTCGAGACCGGCAAGGTCCATTGGCCGACCCGCAAGGAAACCGTCGCCACCGGCATCATGGTGATGATCATGACGCTCGTGCTCGCGTTCTTCTTCTTCGGCGTCGACGCCTTCTTCTCGACCGTCGTCAAATATCTGCTGAGCCTGCTCGGCTAGCGCTCCTCTAGCCCCTCTCCCCCTTGCGGGAGAGGGGTTGGGGAGAGGGGTTACAAAGGTAAGAACAACAATGTCCCGCTGGTACATCATCCACGCTTATTCCGGGTTCGAGAACAAGGTCCGCGACGCGATCAACAGCGAGGCCAAGCGCCTCCAGCTCGAACCGTTCGTCGAGCAGATCGAGGTCCCGACCGAGACCATCACCGAGGTCAAGCGCGGCAAGAAGGTCCAGGCCGAGCGCAAGTTCATGCCCGGCTACGTCCTCGCCAAGCTCGAGATGAACGACCAGGTCTATCACCTCGTCAAGAACACGCCGAAGGTCACCGGCTTCCTCGGCCCCGGCGGCAAGCCCCAGCCGATCCCCGACGCCCAGGCCGCGCGCATGCTCGACACCAAGGACGAAGCCGCCGCCGCCGGCGCCCAAGCAGAAGATCAGCGTCGATTACGAGATCGGCGACGCGGTCAAGGTCCTCGACGGCCCCTTCGCGACCTTCAACGGCACCGTCGAAGAGCTCGACTTCGACCGCGGCCGGGTCAAGGTCAGCGTGTCGCATCTTCGGCCGCGCGACCCCGGTCGAGCTGGAGTTCGAGCAGGTCGAACGGGTGAAATGACGCCGAGCGCAGCGAAGCGATTGCGTAGCAATCGTTAGCAGCGTCGAAGAGCCGTCATTGACCCGGCCGGCGGGGCGGCGAGCCTAAAGCGAGCTGAACCCGTCCGACGAGGTCACGCGATTCACTCGCGTGACCATCTTCCCCTCTTTCGTCATCCTGGACCTGAGCCGGGATCCACCTGCGAAGGGCCGCCCCGGCGACCCTTTTTCCTGCGCGCTCGTCCTGAGCCTGTCGAAGGGCGGCCCTTTTCTTTTGTTGAGTGCACGGTCAAGGTGACGCCGCTCGGGTGGGCGGAGCGGCCCTTGAGGCTCCGTCGAGCTGACAGGCTCGATGGAATGGCCGCGGAGGGAGAGCGGGTGAGCCGGCAGCTAATTACCGAATATCGAAGCGAGCTGGATCGCATCCATGCGGCGTCGGGCAGCAAGCGCGAGAGCGTCGTTCGCGAAGCGTTCAAGGATTTGCTCAAGCGCTGGGGCAAGTCGCGCGACCTGATCTTCCTCGCCGAGCATGAATATCTGACGCCGACCGCCGACCGCCGCTACATCGACGGCGCGCTGGTCCACTCGATCCGCGTGCCGTTCGGCTATTGGGAAGCCAAGGACACCAACGACGACCTCGACGAGGAAATCCGCAAGAAGACGGCCATCGGCTACCCGCGCGACAACATCATCTACGAGGACACGCGCCAGGCGGTCCTGATCCAGAACAAGCGCGAGGTCGCTCGCGCGCCGATGGACGACACCGACGCGTTGTTCCACCTGCTGGAGCTGTTCTTCGCCTACGAACGGTCGGAGGTCGCCGACTTCCGCAAGGCGGTGAAGCAGTTCGCCGCGGATCTGCCGGCCGTGCTCCAGCGCCTGCGCGAGATCATCGCCGAAAAGCGCGCCGCCAGCAGCGACTTCGCTCGCGCCGAGCGCAAGTTCCTCGACCACGCCCGCGAGGCGATCAATCCGGCGGTGACCGAGGAAGACGTGCAGGAAATGCTGATCCAGCACGTCCTGACCGAAGACATTTTCGCCAAGGTGTTCGACAACCCCGAATTCCACCGCAAGAACAATGTCGCCGCCGCGCTCTACGAGCTTGAGGAGAAGCTGTTCGGCTATGGCGAGAAGTCGAAGCTGCTGGCGGCGCTCCGGCCTTATTATGTCGGCGATCGAATCCACCGCGTCGGTGATCGAGGGCCATTCGAAAAGCAGGGCTTCCTCAAGGGCCTCTACGAGAATTTCTACAAGGTCTATAACCCGCTCGCCGCCGACCGGCTCGGCGTCGTCTATACGCCGGGCGAGATCGTCCGCTTCATGATCCGCTCGGCCGACTGGCTGTGCCACAAGCATTTCGGCAAGGGCCTCGACGATCGCGGCGTCGAAATTCTCGATCCGGCGACCGGCACCGGCACCTTCATCGTCGAGCTGCTCGAGCATTTCCGCGGCAACCGCGAGAAGCTCGCCTACAAGTACAAGGAGGAGCTTCACGCCAACGAAGTGGCGATCCTCCCGTACTATGTCGCCAATCTCAACATCGAGGCGACCTATCACGCCATCACCGGCCAGTTCGCCGAGTTCCCCGGCCTGGTGTTCGTCGACACGCTCGACAATGTCGACGCGCTCGGAATTTACTCAGGCCACCAGCACGATCTGCTCGGCGCCATCGCCGACGAGAATGCCGAGCGCATCAAGCGCCAGAACCGCCGCAAGATCAGCGTCATCATCGGCAACCCGCCGTACAACGCCAACCAGCAGAACGAGAATCAAAACAACAAGAACCGCGCTTATCACGCGCGATCGATGAGCGCATCAAGCAGACCTACATCAAGGCGAGCACCGCCCAGAAAACGAAAGTCTACGACATGTATGCGCGCTTCTTTCGCTGGGCGAGCGATCGGCTGAGCGACGAAGGAATCGTCGCGTTCATCACGAATCGCAGCTTCATCGAAAGTCGCACTTCGACGGATTTCGCAAAACGGTTGCGCGAGATTTCACTGAATTTGGATAGTTGATCTCGGTGGGGATGTGCGAGCGAATCCGAAACTGTCGGGCACGAAGAACAACGTATTCGGCATCCAGACTGGCGTGGCGATCGCATTTCTGGTTCGCACGAAAACCGACGCAAGGGTCGACAATATCATTATGCCCGAAGACCGGAGCTCGACACTGCCGAAGACAAACTATCTTGGCTTGGGAGTGCCAGGCTAGAAGCTGTCACATTCGACGCAATTCACCGGACGCCGAAGGTACTTGGCTTCGCGATGAAGAAAATGATTTTGCACTCCCTTTTGTCTGCGGCGAACGCTGCGACGAAATCATCTCAGTCGACGCCGAAATGAGAAGGCTATATTCAAACTCTACTCGCTCGGGGTCGTCACTGCCCGAGACGACTGGGTTTATGATCGAAGCGACGCTGCGCTAAGCAGCAAAATCCCGTGGCTTATCGACCGTTATGAAGTTGAGCGGGCGAGGCTTGCGCCGCTCGATCGACGTAAACGCCGCGAGGCCATTCGAGAAACGGAAATAAAGCTCAGCAGGGCCCTAAAGAACGACCTAGCGGCAAACGTTCCTTACGCTTTCGACGCCTCGCACAATCGGGCTTCGCTATACCGCCCGTTTACAAAGCTGAGATTGCATTTCTGGTCCGGACTCAACGAGATGCAGTATCAGCTCAATAGACTTTTTCAGAACAGCGCTGACACAAACCCATGCATTTCGATCGTTGCCGGGAGCCGCCTACCGTTCGCATGTCTGGCCGGAGAGGATCTGCCGAACTACGCGCTATACTCGCTAGACCCTGCCCAGTGCCTGCCGCGCTATCGCTACAACCCATCTGGCGAGCGAATCGACAACATCACAGATTGGGCGCTCAACAAGTTCATCGCGCACTACGGCAAGAAAGCCGGCGTCACCAAGGATGCGATCTTCGCTTACTGCTACGCCGTTCTCCACGATCCCATCTACCGCGAGAAATATGCGCTGAACCTCAAGCGCGAGTTCCCGCGCATCCCCTTCTACGACGACTTCGCCAAGTGGGCCGGATGGGGCCAGCAGCTGCTCGACCTACACATCGGCTATGAGAAGGCGAAGCCGTTCAACTTCACCCGCATCGACACGCCCAACCCGAAGCGCGCCAAGGGCTCGCACCCGAAACCCAAGCTCAAGAGCGATCCCGACAAGGGCGTCGTCATTGTCGACGAGGACACGCAGCTCACCGGCATCCCGCGCGAGGCGTGGGTCTATCGGCTCGGCAACCGCTCGGCGATCGACTGGGTGCTCGACCAACACAAGGAAAAGACCCCGCGCGACCCGACCGTTCGCGCCAAGTTCAACACCTATCGCTTCGCCGATTACAAGGAACAGATGATCGAGCTGCTGGCGCGGGTGATCACGGTCAGCCTGGAAACGGTGAAGATCACCGAGGCCATGAAGGCAGTCGAACGAAGCGCTTAGCCAAAACCGCTGTCCTACACGCGGCCAATCGTGCGACCCTCACCGCCCACGTCTCCGAGCGCGCCGCTCTTTCCCATCGTCGACCCTGCCGACCGGCCTTTCCCTCTGCCCGCTAACGTCACACGAAAAGCGCCGCTCTCCGTGACTTTAGTGACGTTAAGCGGCGTCGGGCCTACTTCGCGGTGCGCGGGTCGTCGGCCGGATTGGCGTAGGTGATCGCGAACGGACCCGCGCCGGTGACCTGGATTTCGACCGGGTCGGTGGTGAACGCATAATGGTTCATCCCCGCCGCCATGGTGACATGATAGCCTTTGGTCAGCGAGCCGACGTTGGCTTTGTCGAGCTTGTCGCCCATGCCGTAGGACAGCGTGCCGGCCCCCATCACCCGGACCGTTTCGTCGCCCGGATGCTTGTGCGGCGGGATCGTGTAGTTTGCTGGCATCTTGATCCGGATCGCGAAGTCGCCGGCCTTGCTGGGATCGCCCTTGACCACCGCCAACTGCGCTCCCGCCGGAAGCCCGGCGCCGGTGCCGTCCATCCATTTCATGCCCTTGGCCTGCGCCGGGGCGCCGGCAACCGCGAGCGCAGTCACGGCAAGCAACATCATTGTCCTCATGGAGCTCTCCCTGTTCGTACCTTCGGACGACTCAGGTAGCACATGTTGCGGCCGCCCGGCAGTTCGGCTAATGGCCGCGCCTTCCAATTCAGTTGGAAAATTGCGGGAGGATGCTCGGCATCCGCTTGTACCGCTAAACTTGAACCGGGCGCGGGGCCGCCCGCCCACTACAGAGTGAGAAGATGGCAAAGAAAATCACCGGCTATATCAAGCTGCAGGTGCCCGCGGGCGCCGCAACCCCTGCCCCGCCGATCGGCCCCGCGCTCGGCCAGCGCGGCGTCAACATCATGGAATTCACCAAGGCGTTCAACGCCGCCACGCAGGAGATGGAGCGCGGCTCGCCGATCCCGACCGTGATCACGGTCTATGCCGACCGCAGCTTCTCGTTCGCGACCAAGACCCCGCCCGCCTCCTTCCTGCTGAAGAAAGCGGCGAAGCTGAAGTCGGGATCGTCGGAGCCGGGCAAGACCAGCGCGGGCAACATCCGCCGCTCGCAGCTGCGCGAGATCGCCGAGGTGAAGATGAAGGATCTGAACGCCAACGACCTCGACGCGGCGACCAAGATCATCGAAGGTTCCGCCCGCGCGATGGGCCTCAACGTGGTGGAGGGCTAACCATGGCGAAGCTCAGCAAGAAGCAGAAGGCCTTCACCGCGGTCGACCGCGAGAAGTTCTACGGCGTCGATGAGGCGGTGGCGCTGGTCAAGACCAACGCGACCGCGAAGTTCGACGAGACGGTCGAGATCGCGCTCAACCTCGGCGTCGATCCGCGCCACGCCGACCAGATGGTCCGTGGCGTCGTCAACCTGCCCAAGGGGACCGGCAAGACCGTCCGCGTCGCCGTCTTCGCCAAGGGCGCCAAGGCCGACGAGGCCAAGGAAGCCGGCGCCGACGTGATCGGTGCCGAGGACCTGATGGAGAGCATCCAGGGCGGCCAGATCGACTTCGACCGCGTGATCGCGACCCCGGACATGATGGGCGTCGTCGGCCGCTTGGGTAAGGTGCTCGGGCCCAAGGGCCTGATGCCGAACCCGAAGCTCGGCACGGTCACCATGGACGTCGCCAAGGCGGTCACCGACGCCAAGTCGGGCCAGGTCGAGTTCCGCGTCGAGAAGGCCGGGATCGTCCACGCCGGCATCGGCAAGGCCTCGTTCTCGGCCGACGACCTCAAGGAAAACTTCACCGCGTTCATGGACGCCATCGTCCGCAACAAGCCGACCGGCGCCAAGGGCAAGTTCGTCCACAAGGCCTCGCTCAGCTCCTCGATGGGCCCGGGCGTGAAGATCGACTTGACGGAAGTCGCCGGCGCCTAACGAAGGTTAGGAGCCACGCTCTTTCTTTCAGGCGCGGCGGGCGCTAGCGGTTCGCCGCTGTGTCCGCCGCGCCCGGAAGGAAATCCGATGAAGTCTGCAGTTTTGTTCCTGGCATCCGCCGCGTTCGTCGCGGGTGCCTCGCCGTCCCTTGCCCAGGCGCCGCGCCAGCTCGACACCGTCGATGCCAGCCTGCCGACCCAGCTTCCGCGCACCGCGATCCCGCACCATTATGCGGTGAGCATCACGCCGAACGCGCAGGCCCTGACCTTCGCCGGCCGCGTCGCCATCGACCTCGACGTCATCAAGCCGACGACGAGCCTGACCCTCAACGCCGCCGACCTCAAGTTCGCCTCCGCCTCGGTGCGACCGGCAAAAGGCGGCGCTGCGCTCGCCGGCCGAGTCTCGATCGATGCCGATCACCAGACCGCGACCATCAGCTTTCCCCGCTCGCTGACCACCGGCAGCTATCAGCTGACGCTGGCCTATTCGGGCAAGATCAATACCCAGGCCAACGGCCTGTTCGCGCTCGACTACAAGAACAAGGAAGGCAAGGACGCCCGCTCCTTGTTCACCCAGTTCGAAGCCGCCGACGCGCGCCGCTTCGTCCCCAGCTGGGATGAGCCCGATTACAAGGCGAGCTTCGACCTGACGGTGCGCGTTCCGGCGAACCAGATGGCGGTCGGCAACATGCCCGCGGCATCGAGCAAGGCGATCGCCGGCGGCCTCAAGGAAGTCCGCTTCCAGACGACGCCGACCATGTCGTCCTACCTGCTCTTCTTCGCGCTCGGCGACTTCGAGCGGATCGCCAAGCCCGCCGGCGGCCGCGAGGTCGGCATCGTGATGAGCCGCGGCAATGCCGACAAGGCCCACCCGCGCTCGACGACGAGGCGCAGATCCTGCCCTATTACAACGACTATTTCGGGACGCCCTACCCGCTGCCCAAGCTCGATAACGTCGCTGGGCCCGGCCAGTCGCAATTCTTCTCGGCGATGGAGAATTGGGGCGCCATCTTCACCTTCGAATATGCGATCCTCGATGATCCCGCGATCACCACCGAGGCGCAGCGCCACAACATCTTCACCACCGAAGCGCACGAAATGGCGCACCAATGGTTTGGTGACCTCGTCACCATGGCGTGGTGGGACGACCTCTGGCTCAACGAAGGCTTCGCGAGCTGGATGGAAAGCAAGACGACCGAGCATTTCCACCCCGACTGGGGCGCGGACATCGACCGCGTCGGCGCCCGCGAAGGCGCAATGGCGCTCGACTCGCTGAATTCGACCCACCCGGTGGTGCAGCAGGTGCGACGGTCGAGCAGGCGAACCAGGCGTTCGACTCCATCGCTTATTCGAAGGGCGAGTCGGTCATCGCCATGCTCGAGGATTATGCGCGGCCCCGACGTGTGGCGCGACGGCATCCGCCGCTACGTCGCCGCCCACGCCTATCAGAACAGCCGCACGACCGACCTCTGGGCGGCGCAGGAAGCCGCCGGGGCGAAGGGCCTCTCGGTCATCGCCAGGGACTTCACCACCCAGCCGGGGATCCCGCTGATCACCGTCGGGCCGGCGCAATGCGTCAACGGTGCGACGACTGTGATGCTGACCCAGGGCCAGTTCTCCGCCGACCGCAAGGAAGAAGCCGCGGCGCGGCCGCTAGCCTGGCATGTCCCGATCAAGGCCAGCGCCGGCGCTGCAACGACGTCCCTCGTGACCGCTGGCCCGACGACATCAGTCACCGTCCCGGGTTGCGGGCCGCTGCTCCTGAACGCGGGACAAAAGGGCTATTACCGAACGCTCTATACGCCGCAGCAGGCAGCGGCGCTTGCTTCGCGACTGACCCAACTCGGCCCCGTCGATCAAGCCGGCCTCATCGCCGATTCCGGCGAGCTGTCGCTGACCGGCTACCAGCCGATGCAGGTCAGCCTCGACTTTCTCGGCGCCGTGCCCGGCAACGGCAACGCCAAGGTCGTCCAGCGGACGGTAAACGCGTGGGACGACCTCTACGACCGCCTCGACGGTGATCCGGCGACGCAGGCCGCCATCGCGGCGCGCGCCGAGCGAACCTTCCGCCCTCGGCTCCAGCAACTCGGTTTCGCGCCACGCGCTCACGAGCCAGCAGTCGATGCAACCCTGCGGCCGACGCTGATCGGCACGCTCGGCAAATATCGGGATCCGCAGGTGTTGGCCGAAGCGACCCGCTTGTTCGCGGCCTGGCGCTCGAACCCCGACGCGATCCCGGGCTCGCTCAAATCGACCTGGCTCGGCGTCATTGCCCGCAATGCCGATGCCGCGACCTGGGACGCCATTCACGATCGCGCTCGATCGGCCAGCAGCGCGATCGAGCGCGCATCTCTCTACCGATTGCTGGGCACGCGCCAAGGATGAGGCCCTCGCTCGCCGCGCACTCGACCTGTCGCTGACAAACGAACCGGGCAAAACGATCAGCTCCGGAATGATCACCTCGGTCGCCGAGCGGCACCCCAGGCTCGCCATCGACTTCGTGCTTTCGCACCTGTCACAGGTCAATCGAGCTGATCGACATTTCAGGACGTTCGCGATTCATGCAGCGGCTCGCGGCTTCGAGCAGCGATCCGGCACTCATCCCGATCCTTGAAGCCTATGCGAAGGCGAACCTGGCTGAGAGCGATCGCAAGCCGGTTCAACGCGCCATCGACCGCATCCGATCGGAAGCCTCGCAGACGGCGCGGATCCGAGCCGAGACCGCTGCATGGCTGGCGACGCATGCCGCTCCCAGCGGCGGCTAAAGCTCCATCAGGTCGCGGCCAACGACGATCCTGCCTTTGAAGTGACGCCGGACGCCGGCGATCCACTGATCGTCGGTGAGATCGGGAAAGGCCGGCACGAGAGTGGCTAATGACCAGCGTCCTGACGCCCGCAGCCGCGGCGATCCGCCCAAGTTCCTCGGTGGTTGTGTGGCTCTTGAGCAAATGATTCCTAAGCGTTGTCGCATTGAGGTCGGCGATCCGGTCGATCGCACTCTCCAACATAGCTTCGTGCACCAGCACATCGGCGCCCTTGGCGAGATCGATCAGTGCCTGGCTAGGCGCCGTGTCGCCGGAGAAGACGAAGGAACGCTCCGGCGTGTCGAAGCGATAGGCGAGCGTCGGCACCGTGTAGTGGCTAACCCATGCGCACCGCACTGTGACTGGCGGTGCCATCAAGAATGGCCCGGCATTCGCAAATCTCTATGGTGCGCACCAATTTACGAAGGTCGGGCCGGCCTTCCTCCCGCATCCTATATTCGATGTCGGGAGTGCCGGCAGCAAGCTCGGCCTCGACCACCTTCGACAATCCGGGAGGCCCGAAAACCGTGACT
The DNA here is from genome assembly GCA_963748685.1 of uncultured Pseudomonadota bacterium. Lineage (GTDB taxonomy): Bacteria > Pseudomonadota > Alphaproteobacteria > Sphingomonadales > Sphingomonadaceae > Sphingomicrobium. Next base: position 53,312 of record CAVVKB010000020.1, read on the forward strand.
GGCGTCTGGAGACCGGCGCCCCAGGCAACCAGCAGCAGAGCGCCCAGGCCGGCCATGTGGTCGGAATGAAGGTGGGTCACGAAAATCGGGCCGATGGTCGGCAGCCGGACTCCGGCAAGAACGATCTGGCGGCTCGTTCCGTCGGGGCAGTCCACGACATAGGGTTTGCCGTCGATGACGAGCAGGTTGGCAGCGGGCGCACGGTTTCTCGACGGCGTGGGACCGCCTTTGGTACCGAGCAGGATAGTCGGCTTCGGGGTCCCGATGATGCCCCCGGCAATTTCGCCGCGATAGCCAACGAACCAGCAGCGAGGGCCAGCGCGCGGCGGCTGACGTGTGGCATCATCACGAGGCGTCCATTGGATCGGTCGATACCGCAACCCCGGCGACGCGCAAAGAGGCGCGACCGACGCACTGGGCCAGACCTGCTTGATTGCGGATGCAAAATCTATATAGGCCCGCGCTCGCACCGGCAGGGTTTACCCTGATGGTGCAGCCGTCCGAGACAGCTGCTGTCCTGAGCGTCAAGCGAAGGGCTTAATCCGCAGCCGAGACGGGGACAGGAATCATTCGGAGCGGCTTGCCGCTTCGTCGTGCGTTGCCGGGAAAGCTTTCCGCGCCGCCATCGATCCAACGCCCCACGGACATTTGTGCTCAGGCGCTTGGCGCCCGGGCTTTTGTTAAACTCGTTCGGAGCGATCCGAACGATTTTTGGAGTTGGCATGGATCGTTCGCAAAAAACCGATCTGGTCGCCGAGCTGAAGAACGTCTTCACCGAGACGAGCGTGGTTGTGATCACTCGCAACCACGGTCTGACGGTGGCGCAGTCCACGGACTTGCGCCTGAAGATGCGCGATGCTGGCGCCCAGTATAAAGTTGCGAAGAACAGTCTTGCCCTGATTGCGCTCGAGGACACGCGCTACAAGCCGATCGGCGACCTGCTCAAGGGCCCCACCGCGCTTGCGACGTCCGGAGACCCCGTTGCGGCCGCCAAGGTAGCGGTCGATTTCGCCAAGACGAACGACAAGCTCGAAATCGTCGGCGGAGCAATGGGCGACACGGTCCTCGACGTGAACGGGATCAAGGCGCTTGCTGCGCTTCCCTCGCTCGATCAATTGCGTGCGACCATCGTGGGCCTCATCCAGGCACCCGCGACCAAGATCGCCCGCACGATCAATGAGCCGGGTGCCCAGCTGGCTCGGGTCTTCGGCGCTTATGCCGCCAAGGAAGCTGCATAAGCCGCATAGTTTCATCAACGCACGACAATCGGGGCTGAAGTCCCCTCAAGGAGTATCAAATGGCTGACATCACCAAGCTGGTCGACCAGCTTTCCGAACTGACCGTCCTCGAAGCCGCGGACCTCGCCAAGGCGCTCGAAGAGAAGTGGGGCGTTTCCGCAGCCGCTGCGGTTGCGGTTGCCGGTCCCGCCGGCGGCGGCGCTGCCGCTCCGGCCGAGGAAGAGAAGACCGAATTCGACGTCATCCTGACCGGCGACGGTGGCAAGAAGATCAACGTGATCAAGGAAGTGCGCGCGATCACCGGTCTTGGCCTCGGCGAAGCCAAGGCGCTGGTCGAAGGCGCTCCGAAGGCCGTCAAGGAAGGCATCAACAAGGCGGAAGCCGAGAAGATCAAGAAGCAGATCGAGGAAGCCGGCGGCACCGTCGAGCTCAAGTAAGCTTCCGCAGCTTTTGCTGGAAACAGGAAGGGCGGCCCCACGGGGTCGCCCTTTTTGTTAGCGGAAGATCGACAGGTCGAGCGGCTCGCTCTTGCCGAACCAGATAACATGCTGCGTGTGGTCGGCGAGGTCATCGCCGGTATTGGCATGGGCGAAGATCGTCAGCGCACCGCGGTTTAGCACCAGCCACTGCGCAACCTCGCCGAACTGCGCCGCCGGCACCGTGAGCTGGCAGCTGCCGCGCGGATGCGGGCCAACCGGCTTCAGGTGGTAATGGCCCTCCGGCACGTCGAATTGCTCGCGAGCACCAGCGCCGAGCAGTCGAGCCTGCTCGGCCTCTTCGGGATCGAAATAGATGTGAGCGTGGAAATCGCGGATCGGCATGGCTGCTCCTTATCGGGGCTTATATGGCGAGCGATTCCAGAAAAGCATCGATCGCGGCTGACGGCCTCGGGCTCGTTGAGCTCCGGAGCGTGGCCGACTCCCTCGACTACCGCGAACTTCACATCAGAACCCCGCGTCTGCATTCCTGCAAGCGTCGTGGCGGTTAGCAAATCGCTCTTCGCGCCGCGGATCACCAGCAAGGGCTTGCCCGCCAGCACGTCGATCAAGGGCCAGAGATCGACGTGCGGTGTCGGTCCTGTCGTCTTGAACGGCTCGGCAATGGCCATGTCGTAATCGAAGCGGATTTCGCCAGCCTCCTCGCGACAATTGCGCCGCGCCATCTTCGCCCAGTCTTCGTGGGTGTAGCGATCGAATGCGGCGCCGTAATTGGCGGCGATCGCCTGCGCCGCCTGATCCCAGCTGTTGAACCGCACGTCATTGCCGACGTAGGACAGGATGCGATCGATCCCCGCCGGATCGACGTCGGGACCGATGTCGTTGAGCACGGTTGCGGCAATCCGCCGTGGCGCCTTGGCGGCGACGGTCATCGTCACCAATCCGCCGAGCGAGGTCCCGACGAAAATCGCCTGATCGATTTGCAGTGCGTCAAGCAGTTCGATTATGTCAGCCGCATAGGTCAGCGGGTTGTACCGCATCGGCTGCGGATCGTACTGACTACCTCCCCGCCCCCGGAAGTCGAGCGCAAGAATGCGGAACGCCGGCGAATGGCGCTCCGCGAATTCGGCAAAATCGCGCGCGTTCCGGGTGAGCCCGTGCAGGCAGAGGATCGGCGGCCGATCAGCTGACCCTGCATAGTCGCGGTAGTGCAGCCGCAAGCCATCGCGAACGACGAAATAGCGGTCCTCGTAACGCTGGTTGGGTGGCGCCGTCTCCGTAGTCATGCGGCGAATCCCTGCCGCCAGACCCGGCTCATGGCCTCGGCGACGCGGCCGGCATCGGCGTCGTCCCACACCGCGAAGCGAAGCCCCAGAAAAACGTTGGCCCCCATCATCCCCCAAGCGATCACCTGGAAATCCTGGTCGCTGAAGCTATCGGCGATCTCCCCCTTGTCGCGGGCGGTGACAAGGCGTGCGGCAATGCGCGTCGCGGTCGTTTCATAATGCTCGCGATAGGCGGCCGGGTCGACGAACTCCGACTGGTCGATGATGCGGTAGATGTCGCGGTGCTCACGGGCGAACTCGAGGAAGGTTTCCAGCGCGCGCCGTTCCCCGTCGAGCCCGTCCTTGCCGCCCGCGAGCGAAGGCCCGACGCTGTCGCGAACCTGATTCGACATGTCGCGGACCAACGCCTGGAACAGCGACTCCTTGGAATCGAAATAGGTGTAGAACGTGCCGAGGGCGACGCCGGCGCGCTGCGTGATTCCGACGATCGAGCTATCGGAAAATCCGCGATCGCCGAACTCGTCGCGGGCAGCATCGAGGATCTTGCGCAGCGTCCGCTCGCCGCGAGCGGTCCGTGGAGTCTTGGCCGTGCCAGTCGCGCCAAGCTGCGTCTTATCCTCGACGTCGACCCCCATTCATTCCCCCTACCGCGGCGGCTCGCATTCGCAAGTTGAAACCCGGTTCAACTTTCAGTATGCCATGATTCTGACTTCGGACGCAACGTCGTCTGGCAGGGGGAGAAATCTTATGCGCGTTATTTCGACACGCGCCGCATTGCTCGGCAGTGTTGCCGCCGCGGCGTTCTTCGCGAACTCCGGCCAACGCCGTGCCGCAGGAAAATCCGAACACTAGCCCATCGACTGCCAGCAATGCGCAGACCCAAGCACAGGCCGCGACCGGGACCGATCAGGGCATCGTGGTAACGGCCCGCCGCCGGAACGAGCTTCTGCTCGACGTTCCCGTTGCGGTCACGGCCTATTCGGGCGAGCAGCTCAACCGGCAAGGTGCGCTCGACATTACCGACATCGCCGACACGACGCCGAACGTCACGCTCGAGGTTAGCCGCGGCACCAACTCGACGCTTAGCCCTTTCATTCGCGGTATCGGCCAGCAGGATCCCGTCGCGGGTTTCGAGCAGGGTGTCGGTCTCTATCTCGACGACGTTTACCTAAATCGCCCGCAGGCGGCGGTGCTCGACATCTACGATGTCGAGCGCATCGAAGTACTGCGCGGTCCGCAGGGCACGCTCTATGGCCGCAACACGATCGGCGGGGCGATCAAATATGTGACCCGGCGGATCCCCAGCGACGGCCCGCATTTCAGCGCGAGAACAAATCTCGGTACGCACCACCAGGCCGATCTCATCGTTTCAGCGTCGAGTCCCTTGACCAAAGGCCTGCTGGTCAGCGTTGCTGCGGCTCGGCTGAGCAACAATGGATTCGGCAAAAACCTCACCACGGGCCTGCGAAACTACAACAAGGACGTACTCGCAACGCGCGGGACGATCGAGTTCGTGCCATCGGACAGCGTGTTCGTCCGATTGTCGGGTGATTATACGTGGGACGACAGCAATCCCCGCGGCGGTCATCGCCTGATTCCCAACCTTTGCACGCAGTCGTTGACGGCCTTCGCCTGCAACGGTGCAATCGCGGCACCCGGCAGCGTATTCGATACGCAGGGCGCACTGAACGATCCGCGTCAGCGAGTTCGCGCCGGCGGCTTTTCGGTCTGGGGTGAAGCGGGCCTCAACGATTGGCTGAAGTTCCGGTCCATCACCGGCTATCGCAAGGACAATAGCCGAACGCCGATCGACTTCGACGCGACGCCCTATGTCGATGTCGATGTTCCGGCAATCTATCGAAACCGCCAGTTCAGCCAGGAATTCCAGTTGGTCGCGGATCGCGGTCCGCTGCAGGGCGTGCTCGGCGCTTATTATCTCAACGCCAAGGCCGCGGACGTGTTTGACGTCCGCCTGTACACCACCTGCCCGACGGTTCCCCTGCCCGGCTGCGTCATCCCCTTACCCGGCCTGACCGCGACGACGCGCGGCGATGTCGGCACCAAGACCTGGGCCATCTTCGGCGACTTCACCTATGACTTCACGCCGCAATGGAGCGTCTCGCTCGGCGGGCGCTACACCAACGACAAGCGACATGCGCAGGTGTTCCGCGCGAACTTGCTGGGCGGCGGGGCACCGGAGCTTGGAGGTTCGTCCGGATTCGGGGTCGGCACGCAGCTGGGCCTCGCGACTTCGAGCTTCGACGGCCGACGGACCGACAAGGCGTTCACGCCGCGCGCGTCGGTCAACTTCAAGCCCAACAAGAACAACAACATCTATCTCAGCTACTCGCGTGGCTTCAAAGGAGGCGGGTTCGATCCGCGCGGGCTTACCACTCAGACGCCGCGCACCAGCCCGACGGTTCCACCGACGGCTGACCAGATCTACGACTTCATGGCGTTCGATCCGGAAAAGGTCGACAGCTACGAGCTCGGTTGGAAGGCATCGCTGTTCAACCGGCGGCTGCAGTTCGCTGCGGCGCTCTTCGACGCCGAGTATAAGGATGTACAGGTTCCGGGTTCTGCCGGAGGAGTGACCGCAAGCGGCGTTCCGACGTTCGTGGGCATCACCACCAATGCCGGCAAAGCGCGTTTCCGGGGCGCGGAACTGGAGGCCAGCCTGCGGGCTGCCAACGACCTCGCCACAGCCGGCGACCGGCTCAATTTCTCCGGCAGCATGGGCTATCTGGACGCGAAATATCTAAGCTTCCTGACCGTCGTCACGCGCGACATCAACGGCGCGGTGATTCCAGCGACGCAGGTCGATCTCGCCAAGTTCCGGAAGATCCAGAACACGCCGAAATGGACGCTCAGCGGATCGATCGATTACGATACGCCATTGGCCGGCGGCCGGCTGAACCTGAATTCGACCGTATCATACCGCAGCAAGAGCCAGCAGTTTGAAACGGCGATCCCCGGGCTCGACCAAGGTGGTTTCGCGTTGTGGGACGCCAACCTGCTTTGGCGTTCGCAGGGCAATCGCTTCGAGCTCGGCCTGCACGGCAAGAACCTGGCGAACAAGAAGTACATCGTTTCCGGGTATAATTTCCTGT
>CAVVKB010000021.1:0-27177 GCA_963748685.1 uncultured Pseudomonadota bacterium
CAGCGCTACGCGCTCAACAATGACGATCTGAAGCCCTATTTCGAGTTCAACAAGGTGCTGACCGACGGCGTCTTTTATGCTGCGAACCAGCTCTATGGGCTGAGCTTCACCGAGCGGAAGGATATCCCGACCTGGAACGCCGACATGCGCGTGTTCCAGGTCAATGACGCGAACGGCCAACAGTTGGCGATCTTCATGATCGACCCGTGGAAGCGCGACAACAAGAACGGCGGCGCGTGGATGTCGAACCTGGTCAACCAGTCGACGCTGCGCGGCACCAAGCCGGTCATCTTCAATGTCGAGAACTTCTCCAAGCCGGCCCCGGGTCAACCCGCGCTGATCAGCTGGGACGACGTGACGACGATGTTCCACGAGTTCGGCCACGCGCTTCACGGCATGTTCGCCGCGCAGACCTATCCGACGCTCTCGGGTACGAGCGTGGCGCGCGACTTCGTCGAGTTCCCGTCGCAATTCAATGAGAATTGGGCGCTCGATCCCAAGATCCTGCCGCACTATGCCGTCCATTATCAGACCGGACAGACGATCCCGGCCGACCTCGTCCAGAAGATCATGAAGGCACGGACCTTCAATCAGGGTTACGAAGTCGGCGAGGCGCTCGAAGCGGCGCGGCTGGACCTCGACTGGCACTCGCTGCCGGCGACCGCGCCGCGGCAGGACGTCGACAAGTTCGAGGCGCAGGCGCTGGCCAGCGGCGGGTTCGACACCAAGGACGTGCCGCCGCGCTACCGGTCGAGCTACTTCCTGCACATCTGGGCCAATGGCTATTCGGCGGCTTACTACGCCTATGCCTGGACGCGGATGCTCGGCCAGGATGCGTTTGCGACGTTCGAGCAGAATGGCGGCCTGACCCGCGCCAACGGCCAGCGCTTCCGCGACATGGTGCTGTCCCGCGGCAATACGCAGGACCTGGCGGCGATGTATCGCGGCTGGGCCGGGCACGACCCGCAGATCCAGCCCTATCTTGACTATTACGGGCTGGACTCGCGACTCGCTCCGGGCACCGCGGCAGCGACCGTTCCGCCGCCGCCTGCGACGTCGAACAAGACCGAGCGCGGTCAGTGATCCGCGCTCGACCAGCAAGCGTCCGTTTGCGGTCAGGTCTTGCCACAGGAAGTGGCGGGCCTGGCCGCGCAAGGCGTCACGGTGCTGGTCAACAACCGGCCGGACGGCGAGGAGCCAGACCAGCCGCAAGCCCATGAGATCGAATCGCCGCCGAAGCGGCGGGCATCGCCTATCACCACGTGCCGATCATGCGCGGCATCGGGCCGGCCGATGTGGCGGCGATGCAGGATGCCTTGCGCGAAGCGGAGGGCGGCCAGCTACTGGCCTTCTGCCGGTCGGGGACGCGGTCGGCGCTGGCGCTGGCGCTGGCGAAGCGCGAGCGGGGTGAGGCGCCGGAAGACATCCACCGCTGTCTGGCGGAGGCCGGGTTCGACTCCGGCCCGATCGCGCATTTGCTCTATTTTTTTAAAAAAAAAAAAAAAAAAAAATTTTTTTTTTTTTTTTTTTTTTTTTTTTTTTTAAAAAAAAAAAAAAAAAAAAAAAAAAAAAAAAAAAAAAAAAAAAAAAAAAATGCTTCGACGAGCGAATCACCAGGGGACGACGTCGCCGGCGGCCAGCTCCGTCGGGCGCGGTGTTCGGCCTAACATCTTGTTCCGGTGGGGAAACCGGCCGAAGCGGGCGATGACGTCATGGTGCTTTTGCGCGTAGCCGAGCTGATCGGCATCGCCGAGCGCGGTGAACAGCAGTAGCGAACGGTTCTGGTCGGCCAGATCCTCGCTGTGCTGGAATGGCATGTACAGGAAACCGCGCTCTCGCGGCTCGAGCTGATCGTCGAAGCCTCGTCGACCGCCGCGCTTGCGATCGCCAGCGCCAGCTGATCGGTCGAGAATTGGTCGGCATGGCCGCGGAACATGTTGCGCGGAAACTGGTCGAACAGGATACGGCGGCAAGCGCAGTCAGCGGGGCGTCGAGAAAGGCCTCGACCGGAAGCTGGCGCTTCTCCTCCCAAGCTGAGAAAGCGCTCGCTTGATCCGGTGGTCCAGGTCGGCGCCGCCTCGCCACCATTGCTTCGGGATCGAGCCCGAACCAGAAGCCGAGGACCTCGGCGCGCCAGTCGCCGCTCAAGGTCCGCGCGTGCCGCCGACCGTCAGGCCATCGATCAGCAGGGTCGGCTGGCCAACGCCGGCGGGAACGACTGGCCGCCCTTGCCGCAAACGCCGACGCCTTCGTCGAGCGCCATGTCGTTGCCGATGCCCTTGACCCGGGTCAGCACGGTCGGGCCGTCGCCGATCAGGGTCGCGCCCTTGACCGGCTCGGCGATCTTGCCGCCTCGATCCGATAGGCCTCGGTGCAGGAGAAGACGAACTTGCCGCTGGTGATGTCGACCTGGCCGCCGCCGAAGCTCTTGGCGTAGATGCCGTCCTTCGACGCGGCCGACCAGCTCGCCCGGATCATCCTTGCCGGCGAGCATGAAGGTGTTGGTCATGCGCGGCATCGGCGCGTGGGCGAAGCTTTCGCGGCGGCCGTTGCCGGTCGGCTCCACGCCCATCAGCCGGGCGTTGAGCCGGTCCTGCAGATAGCCCTTGAGGATGCCGTCCTCGATCAGGCACGGTGCGGCCGGTCGGCGTGCCCTCGTCGTCGATGGTCAGCGAGCCGCGGCGCTGCGCGATCGAGCCGTCGTCGACGACGGTGACGCCGGGCGCCGCGACCCGCTCGCCGATCCGGCCGGAAAAAGCCGAAGTGCCCTTGCGGTTGAAGTCGCCTTCGAGGCCGTGGCCGATCGCCTCGTGCAGCAGCACGCCGGGCCAGCCCGGGCCGAGCACCACCGGCATCTCGCCGGCCGGCGCGGCGACCGAATTCGAGGTTGACCAGCGCCTGGGCGAGAGCGATGTCGATCGCCCGGTTCCATCGCGCTTCGTCGAACAGCCGGTCGTAGAGATAGCGGCCGCCAAGGCCATGATAGCCGGTCTCCCGCCGGCCGTTCTGCTCGGCGACGATCTGGACGTTGAGCCGGACCAGCGGCCGGATGTCGGAGGCGACGAAGCCGTCGGCGCGGACGATGTCGATCACCCTCCAGCTGGCGGCCAGCGCCACCGAGACCTGGACGACGCGCGGATCGCGGGCCCGCGCGGCGGCATCGATCCGCTGGCAGAGCGCGACCTTGCCGGCGAACGGGACGAGGCTGAGCGGATCGTCGGCGGTGTAGATCGCCTGGTTGGTCCGCGCGGCGGCGGCGGCGCGGGGCGCCCCTTGCCGGGATCGAGCAGCTTCATCGTCGCCGCGGCGCGGTGGATCGCGGCTTCGGTGATCTCATTGGCGTGGGCGAAGGCGGTCGTCTCGCCGGTCACGCCGCGCAGGCCGAAGCCCGACTTGGTGTGAAATCCGCGGTTTTCAGCCGGCCGTCGTCGAAGCCGAACGCCTCGCTGGCGCTATATTGGAGATAGAGCTCGCCGTCGTCGCAGCCGGCGAGGTGCCTGGCGGTGAGGCGGTGGGCGCGCGTCGGGATCGAGGCTGCGGTAGAGGAAGCGGCGGGGATCGGGTTGCTCATGCCGCCTGGCTGTCGGCTGGTCCGCCGATGAAGCACGAAGCGGCGGTCGCAATAGCCGCATTCGACGCAAGCGGCGTCGGGCATCGGTCCGGCCGCTACGCCATGCGGAGGTAGCACGAGCGCCGGTCGACCCTGGCGCCAACCAGGCGTCGCAGAGCGGCGTCGCGGCGCTGGTACTGTCAGGCGGACTTCGGGCGTCGGGTGCACTTCGGGCGACGAAGTGTCGATGCGATAGCCGCTTCGACGGCACCGATCTCGCTCGTCAAGCTCGAGCACGGCGGTGCCCGCGGTGGTCACGGAGAGGAAGCCGAAATCCATGTCCTCGAGCTCGGTCGACGGTGACCGGATAAATGATGGCCGCACTGACGTCGGCGGTCGCCGGAGCGTCCGCACGCGCGTTTCCCGCCGGCGCGACAAGCGCCAGCGCCGCAGCCGACAGACCGACCCCGCGGAGCTCACCAATCATGCCGTTTGACGTACACGGTTAACGTCAAGGCCCGTCTAGCGATTAAGGTAAAGAGGGCGTTTACCAGTCGCGCGCTTGTGGCGGGTCAATGCGGCTCTTATGCCACCGCTGCCATGGACGAGCCCGCGATCCGCGTCCAATCCTTGTCGAAGACCTACGCAGCGGGAGAGGCGCGGCGCCAAGCGCCGCGCTCAATGACGTCAGCTTCGACGTTCCGCGCGGCCAGATTTTCGGGCTGCTCGGTCCGAACGGCGCCGGCAAATCGACGCTCATCAACATCCTCGCCGGCGCTGGTGGTGAAGAGCGGCGGCGAGCGTGACGATCTGGGGCTTCGACATCGACGAGCATCCGCGCAACGCGAAGCGCTCCATCGGCGTGGTGCCGCAGGAGATCCTGTTCGATCCCATCTGGACCCCGTTCGAGACGCTGGAGATCCAGGCCGGCGATTTTATGGCGTCCGGCCAAAGGATCAGCGGCGGACGATGGAGCTGCTGCGCTGCCGTCCACCTCGAGAGATAAGGCCGATGCCTATTCGCGTTCGCTCTCCGGCGGTATGAAGCGGCGCCTGATGGTCGCCAAGGCGATGGTCCACTCGCCGCCGATCCTTGTACTCGACGAGCCGATCGTCGGCGTCGATGTCGAGCTGCGCCAGCAACTCTGGGCCTATGTGCGCGAGCTCAACGAGGGCGGCGTTACCTATCGTCCTCACGACCCACTATCTCGAAGAGGCCGAAGGAGCTCTGCGACCGTATCGCGATCATCAATCATGGCACGGGTCATTACCGACAAGCCGACACGTGAGCTGGTGGATATGGCGCAGGAGAAGGTGGTCGAGGTGACGGTGGACCGGGACGTGTCGGTCCTGCCGCATCATGACCGTGTTCGGGGAAGTCGAGAAGGTCGGGGATCGTATTCTCGCCGTTTACCGAGATGAAGGACCTGCGCCACTGCTGGCGACTGGTCATACCACCCTCATTCAGGGGCAGGGCTCTCGGCATCGTCGACGTCTCGACGCGCGATCCGGATCTCGGATGTGTTCCTCGAGCCTGACCGCGGCCACTCAGGACGCTGCATGAAGACGACGGCCGACGTCCTCGTCGTCGGCTCCGGCGCGGCGGGCCTGACGGCGGCGCTCAACCTCGCCGAGACGCACAAAGTCGCGGTGATCGCCAAGGGCGCGCTTGGCGAAGGCGCGACCAGCGGGGCGCAAGGCGGGATCGCGGCCGTGCTCGAGGCAGGCGACAGCTTCGAGGCGCACGTCAACGATACGATGATCGCTGGCGCTGGCCTCAACGACCGCGGCGTGGTCGAACATGTCGTCGAACACGCGCCGGCGTGCGATCGCCCGGCGGATCGAGCTCGGCGTCCCCTTCGCAAGCGAGAACGGGGCGCTGCACCTGACCCGCGAGGGTGGGCACAGCCACCGCCGGATCGTCCACGTCGCCGATGCGACCGGTTTTGCGATCCAGCAGGCACTGGAAACGGCAGCCGCGAGTCACCCGAACATCAAGCTCGTGCCGGACATGGTTGCAGTGGACCTAGTCACCGGCCGCCACGCCACGCACTTTTCGACCAGCGGCGCGGTCCATGGGCTGTATGCCTACAACCGCAAGAAAAAGCGGGTTGAAACGCTGACCGGCAAGGCGACGATCCTGGCGTCAGGCGGCGCTGGCCGGGCCTATCTCTATTCGACGGCGCCGCGCGGCGCGACGGGGGACGGGATCGCGATGGCGTGGCGCGCGGGGTGCCGCATCTCCAACATGGAAATGATGCAGTTCCACCCGACCTGCCTCTATAATCTGCAGGTCAAGAAATTCCTGATCACCGAGGCGGTGCGCGGCGAAGGCGGGCAGCTCAAGCTGCCGACGACCGGCGAACGGTTCATGCCCAGGTTCGATGAGCGGGCGGAGTTGGCACCCCGCGACATCGTTGCCCGCGCGATCGACCATGAGATCAAGCGCCTCGGGCTCGACTACGTGCACCTCGAGATTTCCACCGCGACCCGGACTTCGTAAAGGCGCACTTCCCCAACATCTACGAGAAGCTGCTAGGCCTCGGCATCGACATCACGCGGGAGCCCATTCCGGTCGTCCCGGCGCAGCATTACACCTGCGGCGGCGTGTGGTGGACCTCGACGGCTGCACCGATGCGCCGGGCTCTACGCGGCCGGCGAAGTCACCCAGTCGGGTTTGCACGGCGGAACCGCCTTGCCTCCAACAGCCTGCTCGAATGCCTCGTGTTCGGCGAGGCTGCGGCCCAGCACATCGTTGCCAATTACGCCGACCTGCCCGACGTGCCCGAGATCCGCGGCTGGGACGAAAGCCGGGTCACGGATAGCGATGAGGAGGTCGTGATCGCGCAGACCTGGAGCAAGATTCGCCGCTTCATGTGGAATTATGTCGGCATCGTCCGAACCACCAAGCGGCTGGAGCGCGCCGGACACCGGATCGACATGCTGGCCGGGAGGTGCGCGATTATTACGCCGATTTCCGCGTCACGCCCGACCTCATCGAGCTGCGCAACCTGGTTGAAGTCGCTGACCTGATCGTCCGCTCGGCCTTGTCGCGACACGAGGGCCGAGGCCTTCACTACGTACTCGATCTACCGAACTGGCCGCCCGGACCAGGGACACCATCCTGGTCCTCTTAGGTCCACCGCTCCCCGCTCTTCACATAATTGCGCCAGACCCAGCCCCAGGGAATGACCAGCGGCATCAGGATCACCCCGAGCGCTATGTTGAACATGTCGTCCGCGAAGTCGGTGGCTGCTGGCCGGAAAGCCATTGAGGCAGTCCAAAGGCGAACAGCCAGACGGCTTTCCACGCCAATTCGAACATGAGCAGCGGAACCATCCGCAACGGCTGAACCAGGCCAATGAACGCCAATATCCAGACGCCGCAGAGAAGGCTCGGAATGACCCCCCGTGCGTTCGGTTCATGACTGAGAACCACCGGCACGATCATGGCGCCCAGGCCGATAATCAGAAGGAGGTAGGTCGCGCGCAGCAAGTGCAGGCGCCACAGGGGAACATCCTCATCGTGCAGCCGAGCGGGAACGGGCGTTGCGGTGGTTGCGGCGGAAGTCATTGTCAAAGTCCCCTATGCGGCGCGGGATTTTTCGGCGGTTTCGCCGGTGGGTCGATATTCCAGCAAATCGCCAGGCTGGCAGCCGAGGACGTGGCAGATTGCTTCAAGCGTTGAGAAGCGGATCGCGCGCGCCTTCCCGGTTTTCAGGATCGACAGGTTCGGGAGCGTGAGATCGATTTGTTCCGCAAGTTCGGTCAGCGTCATCCGTCGTTCGTGCAGAAGGTCGTCAAGCTTGATGGCAATCGCCATGTCACACCGTCCCTTCGAGGTCTTCGCGCATCAGCGCACCCTCTGCGAACACACGCGCCAGGACGAACGTCATGATGACGGCGAGCCATCCCGCCGGGCGAAAATCCGGCATCGAGATGCAGGGGATGCGCAGGGGTGGAGACCAGCTTGCCAACTGCCCAAACGGCAAGGCCGATAAACTGGAGCGCGAGCAGCACCCAGCCGATCGCCTGCAGGCGATAGGCGTTGGCCACAACGAACGGATCACCGGCACGAACCGTGTGGACCATGTCGACCATCCGCTTGAGCATCGCGAGATGGAGCGGGACCGTGATCACGCCCAGCAAGGCGATCGTCCGAATGCCGTTGGCCAGCCCGGCAGTTTGATCGGCAACGGGGACGCCGAGCGCCCTCAACGTCCACTGCTGGTTGGAAAGCGAGGCGACCACAATTCCAATGAGCACCGCGCCATAAGCCCAGTTGAGCACAATCAGCGTGCGAAGGACGACGTAGGCGATGGGCAAGGCTGTACTTTTGGCGCGGGGCATTTTGGCGATACTCCAATATGTTGATTTATCGATAAACGATATCATTCTTATCGTCTATCGGCAAGCCCATTCTGTATATTCGCACGTTCCGCTCTGGCGACGTCGGCTCTATCAGGGGTGGCGGAGGCTACTTCGCCAAGGGAATCATGCGTGACGAAGGGCGTGAACAAGAAGCAGACGATCGGGGTGAGGCTGGGCAAGAAGCTGCGCGCGCCGTTCGACCGGTTGTTCGAGCGGCAGTCGCTGGTTCCCAACGGCCGTTTTCTCGATCCGGCGCTGTTTCCATGGGCGAAGAACCTTCAGCAGGGCTGGAAAGACGTGCAGGCCGAGCTCGACGGGATCATGGGCGAGCGCGACAGCTTGCCCGACCTCGCCAAGGTCTCGCCTGACCATCGCCGGATCGCGGCGGGCGGCAAATGGAAGAGCTTCTTTTTTCAGGCTTATGGCTATCGCGTGGGCCCGAATATTGCGCGCTGTCCAAAGACCGCCGCAATGATCGACGGCATCCCCGGAGTCATGGTCGCTTTCTATTCGGTGATGGAGCCCGGCATCCGCGTTCCGCGTCACCGCGGACTGACCAAAGCGGTGCTGAACGTCCACCTCGGCCTGCGCATCCCCGCTGGCCCGGACCGGTGCGGAATTTGCGTCGGCGGGGAAGTTCGCGGCTGGACCGAGGGCGAGGTGCTGATCCTGGACGACACCTATCATCACGAGGTGTGGAACGACACCGATCGCCCGCGCGCGGTGCTGTTCCTGCAAATCCGGCGGCCGGTCCGGCCGCTTGGAAAGCTGCTCGGCGATGCCTTTCTCGGCGTCGTGCGCTACACCAATTATGTTCAGGAAGGTCGCCGCTTGCTCGAGGCATGAGCGACCATGGGGGAGGAATGAAGAATGGCCGTCGAACTCAAGATCCTGGCGCTCGGCGCGGTGCTGCTGTTCATCCACATCTTCACGGCGACGCGCTTCAAGACCGCCCAATATGGCCGCAAGTGGAACGTCAGCGCCCGCGATGAGGAGTTGCCGCCGCCCAATCCGATGGCGGGCCGCCTGATGCGGGCGCAGGCCAATTTCGAGGAAACTCTTCCAATCGCGATCATTGCCTTGCTGGGCGTGGTGATCGCCGGCCGCACGAACCAGTGGACGGCAATCGGCGGCTGGACCTGGCTTGGCGCCCGGCTGATTTATCTGCCGATTTATGCGGCCGGCATCCGGTGGCGCTAATGTCTCCTTCACAATTGTGCGCACCACCGGGATTCCGGCCGCATAAATCGGCAGATAAATCAGCCGGGCCCCAAGCCAGGTCCAGCCGCCGATTGCCGTCCACTGGTTCGTGCGGCCGGCGATGACCACGCCCAGCAAGGCAATGATCGCGATCGGAAGAGTTTCCTCGAAATTGGCCTGCGCCCGCATCAGTCGGCCCGCCATCGGATGGGGCGGCGGCAACTCCTCGTCGCGGGCGCCGACGTTCCACTTGCGGCCATATTGGGCGGTCTTGAAGCGCGTCGCGATGAAAATATGGATGAACAGCAGCACCGCGCCGAGCGCCAGGATCTTGAGTTCGACAGCCATTCTTCATTCCTCCCCCATGGTCGCTCATGCCTCGAGCAAGCGGCGACCCTCCTGAACATAATTGGTGTTAGCGCACGACGCCGAGAAAGGCATCGCCGAGCAGCTTTCCAAGCGGGCGGACCGGCCGCCGAATTTGCAGGAACAGCACCGCGCGCGGGCGATCGGTGTCGTTCCACACTTCGTGATGATAGGTGTCGTCCAGGATCAGCACCTCGCCCTCGGTCCAGCCGCGAACTTCTCCGCCGACGCAAATTCCGCACCGGTCGGGCCGGCGGGGATGCGCAGGCCGAGGTGGACGTTCAGCACCGCTTTGGTCAGTCCGCGGTGCCGCGGAACGCGGATGCCGGGCTCCATCACCGAATAGAAAGGCGACCATGACTTCGGGGATGCCGTCGATTAGTGCGGCGGTCTTTGGACAACGCGCAATATTCGGGCCCACGCGATAGCCGTAAGCCTGAAAAAAGAAGCTCTTCCATTTGCCGCCCGCCGCGATCCGGCGATGGTCAGGCGAGACCTTGGCGAGGTCGGGCAAACTGTCGCGTTCGCCGATGATCCCGTCGAGCTCGGCCTGCACGTCTTTCCAGCCCTGCTGAAGGTTCTTCGCCCACGGAAACAGCGCCGGATCGAGAAAAACGGCCGTTGGGAACCAGCGACCGCCGCTCGAACAACCGGTCGAACGGCGCGCGCAGCTTCTTGCCCAGCCTCACCCCGATCGTCTGCTTCTTGTTCACGCCCTTCGTCACGCATAATTCCCTTGGCGAAATAGCCTCCGCCACCCCTGATAGAGCCGACGTCGCCAGAGCGGAACGTGCGAATATACAGAATGGGCTTGCCGATAGACGATAAGAATGATATCGTTTATCGATAAATCAACATATTGGAGTATCGCCAAAATGCCCCGCGCCAAAAGTACAGCCTTGCCCATCGCCTACGTCGTCCTTCGCACGCTGATTGTGCTCAACTGGGCTTATGGCGCGGTGCTCATTGGAATTGTGGTCGCCTCGCTTTCCAACCAGCAGTGGACGTTGAGGGCGCTCGGCGTCCCCGTTGCCGATCAAACTGCCGGGCTGGCCAACGGCATTCGGACGATCGCCTTGCTGGGCGTGATCACGGTCCCGCTCCATCTCGCGATGCTCAAGCGGATGGTCGACATGGTCCACACGGTTCGTGCCGGTGATCCGTTCGTTGTGGCCAACGCCTATCGCCTGCAGGCGATAGGCTGGGTGCTGCTTGCGCTCCAGTTTATCGGCCTTGCCGTTTGGGCGGTTGGCAAGTTGGTCTCCACCCCTGCGCATCCCCTGCATCTCGATGCCGGATTTTCCCCGGCGGGGTGGCTCGCCGTCATCATGACGTTCGTCCTGGCGCGTGTGTTCGCAGAGGGTGCTCTGATGCGCGAAGACCTCGAAGGGACAGTGTGACATGGCGATTGCCATCAAGCTTGACGACCTTTTGCACGAACGGCGGATGACGCTGACCGAACTTGCGGAACAAATCGATCTCACGCTCCCGAACCTGTCGATCCTGAAAACCGGGAAGGCGCGCGCGATCCGCTTCTCAACGCTTGAAGCAATCTGCCACGTCCTCGGCTGCCAGCCTGGCGATTTGCTCGAATATCGACCCACCGGCGAAACCGCCGAAAAATCCCGCGCCGCATAGGAGACTTTGACAATGACTTCCGCCGCAACCACCGCAACGCCCGTTCCCGCTCGGCTGCACGATGAGGATGTTCCCTGGTGGCGCCTGCACTTGCTGCGCGCAACGTACCTCCTTCTGATTATCGGCCTGGGCGCCATGATCGTGCCGGTGGTTCTCAGTCATGAACCGAGCGCACGGGGGGTCATTCCGAGCCTTCTCTGCGGCGTTTGGATATTGGCGTTCATTGGCCTGATTCAGCCGTTGCGGATGGTTCCGCTGCTCATGTTCGAATTGGCGTGGAAAGCCGTCTGGCTGTTCGCCTTTGGACTACCGCAATGGCTTTCCGGCCAGCAGCCACCGACCTTCGCGGACGACATGTTCAACATAGCGCTCGGGGTGATCCTGATGCCGCTGGTCATTCCCTGGGGCTGGGTCTGGCGCAATTATGTGAAGAGCGGGGAGCGGTGGACCTAAGGGACCAGGATGGTGTCCCTCGCATCCGGCAGCAGGTTCGGATAATCGAGGACGTAGTGAAGCCCTCGGCTCTCGTGTCGCGACAAGGCCGAGCGGATGATCAGGTCAGCGACTTCAACCAGGTTGCGCAGCTCGATGAGGTCGGGCGTGACGCGGAAATGGGCGTAATAATCGCGCACCTCCCGGCGCAGCATGTCGATCCGGTGTCTGGCGCGCTCCAGCCGCTTGGTGGTTCGGACGATGCCGACATAATTCCACATGAAGCGGCGAATCTCGCCCCAGGTCTGCGCGATCACGACCTCCTCATCGCTATCCGTGACCCGGCTTTCGTCCCAGCCGCGAATCTCGGGCACGTCGGGCAGGTCGGCGTAATTGGCGACGATGTGCTGGGCTGCGGCCTCGCCGAACACGAGGCATTCGAGCAGGCTGTTGGAGGCGAGGCGGTTCGCGCCGTGCAAACCCGACTGGGTGACTTCGCCGGCTGCGTAGAGCCCCGGCGCATCGGTGCAGCCGTCGAGGTCCACCACCACGCCGCCGCAGGTGTAATGCTGCGCCGGGACGACCGGAATCGGCTCCCGCGTGATGTCGATGCCGAGGCCTAGCAGCTTCTCGTAGATGTTGGGGAAGTGCGCCTTTACGAAGTCCGGGTCGCGGTGCGAAATCTCCAGGTGCACGTAGTCGAGTCCGAGGCGCTTGATCTCATGGTCGATCGCGCGGGCAACGATGTCGCGAGGTGCCAACTCCGCCCGCTCATCGAACCTGGGCATGAACCGTTCGCCGGTCGTCGGCAGCTTGAGCTGCCCGCCTTCGCCGCGCACCGCCTCGGTGATCAGGAAATTCTTGACCTGCAGATTATAGAGGCAGGTCGGGTGGAACTGCATGAATTCCATGTTGGAGATGCGGCACCCCGCGCGCCACGCCATCGCGATCCCGTCCCCCGTCGCGCCGCGCGGCGCCGTCGAATAGAGATAGGCCCGGCCAGCGCCGCCTGACGCCAGGATCGTCGCCTTGCCGGTCAGCGTTTCAACCCGCTTTTTCTTGCGGTTGTAGGCGTACAGCCCATGGACCGCGCCGCTGGTCGAAAAGTGCGTGGCGTGGCGGCCGGTGACTAGGTCCACTGCAACCATGTCCGGCACGAGCTTGATGTTCGGGTGTTTCGCGGCTGCCGTTTCCAGTGCCTGCTGGATCGCAAAACCGGTCGCATCGGCGACGTGGACGATCCGGCGGTGGCTGTGCCCACCCTCGCGGGTCAGGTGCGGCGCCCCGTTCTCGCTTGCGAAGGGGACGCCGAGCTCGATCAGCCGGGCGATCGCCGCCGGCGCGTGTTCGACGACATGTTCGACCACGCCGCGGTCGTTGAGGCCAGCGCCAGCGATCATCGTATCGTTGACGTGCGCCTCGAAGCTGTCGCCTGCCTCGAGCACGGCCGCGATCCCGCCTTGCGCCCAGCTGGTCGCGCCTTCGCCAAGCGCGCCCTTGGCGATCACCGCGACTTTGTGCGTTTCGGCGAGGTTGAGCGCTGCCGTCAGGCCCGCCGCTCCGGAGCCGACGATGAGAACGTCGGCGGTCGTCTTCATGAAGCGTCCTGAGTGGCCGCGGTCAGGCTGAGGAACACGTCCTCGAGGATCCGGATCGCGTGTCGACACATCGACAATCGACAGGCCGTCCGCGGTCAGTGCGCCAAGCACCTGTCCCGCGTTGGTGTGATCCTTGCGATAGGTGATCTCCAGCGTCCGCTCATCGACCAGCGAGATGTTCTGGAACGCGGCGTTGGTCGGCACCTGCGCAATGTCGCGGTCGAAAGTGACGACCACCGCTTTTTCCTGCGCCTTTGAGACCAGCTCGCGCGTCGGCTCGTTCGCGATGACCCGTCCGTGATTGATGATCGCGATACGATCGCACAGCTCCTCCGCTTCCTCCAGATAATGGGTGGTTAGCACGACGGTGACGCCCTGCGCATTGAGCTGGCGAACATAGTCCCACAGCTGCCGGCGAAGCTCGACGTCGACGCCGGCGGTGGGTTCGTCCAACACCAGGATCGGGGGCGAATGGGTCATGGCTTTGGCGACCAGCAGTCGCCGCTTCATGCCGCCCGATAGCGTCCGCGAATAAGCATTGGCCTTGTCGCTCAGATGCATTGCCGCGAGCAGCGCGTCGCTGCGCCGGTCGGCCGGCGGGATCCCGTACAGTCCCGCCTGGATCTCCAGCGTTTCGCGCGGCGTGAAGAAGGGATCGAAGATGATTTCCTGCGGCACCACACCAATGGAGCGCTTCGCGTTACGCGGGTGCTCGTCGATGTCAAAGCCCCAGATCGACACGTCGCCGCTCGTCTTCACCACCAGGCCGGCAAGGATGTTGATGAGAGTCGATTTGCCGGCGCCATTGGGACCGAGCAGCCCGAAGATCTGGCCCCGCGGAACGTCGAAGCTGACGTCATTGAGCGCGGGCTTGGGCGCGGCGCCCTTTCCCGCTGCGTAGGTTTTCGACAAGGATTGGATGCGGATCGCGGGTTCGTCCATGGCAGCGGTGGCATAAGAGCCGCATTGACCCGCCACAAGCGCGCGACTGGTAAACGCCCTCTTTACCTTAATTGCTAGACGGGCCTTGACGTTAACCGTGTACGTCAAACGGCATGATTGGTGAGCTCCGCGGGGTCGGTCTGTCGGCTGCGGCGCTGGCGCTTGTCGCGCCGGCGGGAAACGCGCGTGCGGACGCTCCGGCGACCGCCGACGTCAGTGCGGCCATCATTTATCCGGTCACCGTCACCAAGCTCGAGGACATGGATTTCGGCTTCCTCTCCGTGACCACCGCGGGCACCGCCGTGCTCGAGCCCAATGCCGACGCCTTCAGCACCTCCGGCGGCGTCACTCCCGTTGGCGGTGCGCCACATTCCGCAAAATTCGTCGGCTCTTCGAAAGATTCCGCAGTCGTCAACATCAAGATCCCGGCCAAACCGAGTACCCTCACCCGGGTCGGCGGCACTGAGACGATGACCGTCAGCAACTTCACGCTCCAAGGCCAGAACAAGCGCACCCTCGCCAAGGCCCAAAGCTTCACCTTCCGCGTCGGAGGGACGCTTAATGTCGCGGCCAACCAGGCCGAGGGGACCTACGTCGGCACCTTCGACGTGACCGTCCAATATCCCTGATCCGGTTGAAGCGGGGCGAGCGCGTTGCTACCTCGCCCCATGTCAGTCCAGCCTCCGCCTGAAGTCATCCGAATCTCGACATTGCAGGTCGCTTGCGACGGTTCCGGCGAGGTTCGCCCGCGCTTGGCCACCCCCGCGTTTTCCTGCGGATCGACGAAGAGCTCGGTTTCGTCGAATGCGGCTATTGCGACCGCCGTTTTGTCCTCGAAGGCGGACCGGCGGACGGTAACGCTGCATGACCGTGCCCGATCCCCGCCGGTTTCTCTATCGCGAGCTCGATCCCGACTGCGCCAAGCGGCTCGCCACGAGGCATCTGACCGCCCATGACGATGGTGAGCTGTATCTTCAATATAGTGCCAGCGAGGCGTTCGGCTTTGACGACGGGCGGCTGAAGACCGCCGATTACCACACGACGTCGGGCTTCGGGCTGCGTGGAGTGTCGGGCGAAATGACCGCCTTCGCCCACGCCAATGAGATCAGCGAGGCGGCAATCGAACGCGCCGCCGCGACGCTTCAGCTGCTTGATCCACGAAAGGGGGGCCCGCCAGGTCTCCATTGCGCACCAACCAGGCAATGTATGGGGCCGACGATCCGCTCAGCCTGATCCCATTCGCCGACAAGGTCGCGTTGTGCCAGAAGATCGACGCCGTGGCGCGCGCCCGCGATCCTCGCGTAGTTCAGGTCGGGGTGAACCTCGCGGCGAGCTGGAACGTGATCGATATCGTTCGGGCGGACGGCTTCGGCGTCGGATGTGCGCCCATTGGTCCGGCTTGGCGTGCCGATCGTTGCTGAGCACAATGGCCGTCGGGAAACCGGAACGCACGGTCTGGGCGGCCGCTATCTCTACGACAATTTGTTCGAGAGGCGGCCTGGTCGCGAGCCGTCGACATCGCGCTCGCCCAGGCGCTGACCAATCTCGACAGCGTGGCGGCGCCGGCCGGGGAGATGGAGGTCGTGCTCGGCCCGGGCTGGCCCGGCGTGCTGCTCCACGAAGCGGTCGGCCATGGCCTCGAAGGGGACTTCAACCGCAAGGGCACATCTGCCTTCTCCGGTCGCCTTGGTGAACGGGTCGCGGCCCCCGGCGTCACGGTCATTGACGACGGCTCGATCGAGCGCCGCCGGGGTTCGCTGACGATCGATGACGAGGGCACGCCGACGCGCCGCAATGTGCTGATCGAGGACGGCATCCTCAAGGGCTATATCCAGGACCGGCTCAACGCCCGGCTGATGGGCGTCGAGCCGACCGGCAATGGCCGACGGGAAAGCTTCGCGCATGCCCCGATGCCGCGCATGACCAACACCTTCATGCTCGGCGGCACCGATCATCCCGGCGAGCTGGTCGAACGGGTCAAGGACGGCATTTACGCCAAGAGCTTCGGCGGCGGCCAGGTCGATATCACCAGCGGCAAGTTCGTCTTCTCCTGCACCGAGGCCTACCGCATCCGGGGCGGCAAGCTCGCCGAGCCGGTCAAGGGCGCGACGCTGATTGGTGACGGACCTACGGTCCTTACCCGCGTCAAGGGGATCGGCAACGACCTCGCGCTCGACGAAGGCGTCGGCGTATGCGGCAAGGGCGGGCAGAGCGTGCCGGCGGGGGTCGGTCAGCCGACCCTGCTGATCGACGGCCTGACCGTTGGCGGCACGGCGGCTTGACCCTTCGACAGGGGTCAGTGCACGCCGACTGGCGCTCGGACGTCCTCAAATTCTGGTTCGGGCTCGATCCCAACCACTGGTGGCGAGGCGGGCCCGAGCTCGATCATCGGATCAAAGGACAATTCCTGAAATTATGGACTGAGAAGCGCCAGCTCCCGGCCCAATCCTTCACGACCGACCCGCTGAGCGCGATCGCGGCCGTAATCCTGTTCGACCAATTCCCGCGCAACATGTTCCGCGATCATGCCGACCAGTTTTCAACCGATCATCTCGCGCTCGCGATTGCTCGGATCGCGGTCGATGGCGGCTTCGACGAGGAACTAGAGCCAATCGAGCGCAACTTTCTCTACCTGCCCTTTGAGCATAGCGAGGATTTGCAAGACCAGGATCGCTCGGTCCTGCTGCAGACCGCGTCGGGCAACGCGATGTTCGCCGATGCGGCGCGCAAGCATCGCGACGTCATCGCGCGCTTTGGCCGCTTCCCGCACCGTAACGCGATCCTCGGCCGGGCGCCCCGCGCCGACGAGATTGCGGCCGGCGATGTCGTGCCCTGGTGAGCGATCTCGTCGAAGCAGCGCGCTTCGCCAGGCCGTACCAGGCAGACCTTTGCCGCATGTATCTTGAAAGCTACGGAGTCCACGCGATCGTCTTTGACGCGCTCAGTTACGGTTATTCCGAAGGCGCGATGATCGGTGTTCGCGTCATGGTTCTGGAAGAAGATTTGACCGACGCGAAGGACGCTCTTCTCAGCTACCAGCCCTAAAGCAGATGCGCGATCGGGCCGGCGTCGAAGCCGGCGTCGGCCAGGCATTGCTGAACCTCAACGGCCGATGCCCCTTCCTCCCGCTTGGCAAGCCCCAAGGCTAGCGCCGAGCGCGTTCCCGAGCGGCAAAAGGCGAGCAGCTTGCCGTCTCCGGCATCGCGCATGGCTTCCTGCATCGATTCCACATCAGCCGGGCCAATTCCGCGCAAGATCGGAACGTGTCGATAGGCGATTCCGGCTGCGGCGGCGGCGTCCTCGATCTCGCTCGCTTGCGGCTGGTTTGCTTCCTCTCCGTCAGGACGGTTGTTGACGAGGACCGTAATGCCCTGCGCCGCCAGCCCGGCGACTTCGTGCGGAGCGATCTGGCCGCTCACCATCACCTTGTCGTCGAGCTGGCGGATCATGGCTTATTGCCCCCGTTCGGTCTTGCTCGGCATCACCGGAGCCGGAGCCGGAGCTGGACCGGAGACGCCATCGGCGTCGCAGCTGCGCCGCCGTTCAGACCATAATAATCGAGGTAGGGCTGGATCTGCGCATCGTGCCCGGCCCAGCCACGATACATTGCGCGCAGATCCTCGGTATTGCCGCGCGACAGGACCATGTCGCGGAAGCGCTGGCCGTTGGCTCGGGTCAGGCCGCCGTTGCGCTCGAACGTCGCGAACGCGTCTTGGCCGAGCATCCGGGTCCAGGCATAGGCGTAGTAACTCGCCGAATAGCCATTGCTCCAGATGTGCAGGAAGTAGCTGGAGCGATAACGCGGTGGGACGTCGGTCGTGTCGAAGCCGCCGCTGGCGAGCGCCTGGGCTTCGAACTTGTCGACGTCCTGGCGCGGCGCCGTCGCCGGCAGCGAGTGCCAGTCAAGGTCGAGCCGGGCGGCTTCGAGCGCTTCGCCGACCTCATATCCCTGGTTGAAGGTCCGGGCCTTCATGATCTTCTGGACGAGGTCCGCCGGGATCGTCTGTCCGGTCTGATAATGGACCGCGTAATGCGGCAGGATCTTCGGATCGAGCGCCCAATTCTCGTTGAACTGCGAGGGGAACTCAACGAAGTCCCGGGCCACGCTCGTTCCGGACAGCGTCGGATAGGTCTGCGCAGCGAACATGCCGTGCAGCGCGTGCCCGAACTCGTGGAACATCGTCGTCACGTCATCGAAGCTGATGAGGGCCGGCTGGCCCGCCGCCGGCTTGCTGAAGTTCTCGACGTTGAATACCACCGGCTTGGTGCCGCGCAGGGTCGACTGGTTGACCAGGTTCGACATCCACGCGCCGCCATTCTTGTTGTCGCGCTTCCACGGGTCGATCATGAAGATCGCCAGCTGCTGGCCGTTGGCGTCATTGACCTGGAAGACCCGCATGTCCGGGCTCCACGTCGGGATGTCCTTCCGTTCGGTGAAGGTCAGCCCATAGAGCTGGTTCGCTGCATAGAAGACGCCATCCGTCAGCACCTTGTTGAATTCGAAATAGGGCTTCAGGTCGTCATTGTTGAGCGCATAGCGCTGCTTGCGGATCTGCTCGGAATAGAAGTTCCAGTCAGCCGCGGTCGGCTGGAAGGTGGCGCCTTGCGACTTCGCGAGCGCGACGATGTCGGTCCATTCCTGGCGCTCCTTGTTGGCGACCGCCGGCGCCAGCCGGTCGAGGAAACCGACCGCGGTCGCGCGATCCTTCGCCATCTGATCGTAGAGCGTGTAGTCGGCGAAATTGGCGGCGCCGAAGAGCGCGGCCTTCCTGGCCCGGAGCTGCGCGATCTCACTGACGGTCGATCGGGTGTCATTGGCATCGCCATGCTCGGCACGGTTGAGGCTCGCATCGAGCAGCTTCTGGCGGGTGTCGTGGCTGGTCAGCGAGTCCGACGCCGGCTGCTGCGTCGTGTTCTGCATCGGCAGAACGTAGCCCGCGACCTTGCGGTCCTTCGCGGTCTGCTGGGCGTTCGCGATCTGCGCCGGCGACAGGCCGGCCAGAGCCGATGGATCGGTGACGTGCAGCGCGCCGGCCTTGGCGGCGGCGAGCAGCTTCTGCCCGAATGCCGTCTGCAACGTGCTCAGCCGCTGGTTGATCGCCTTGAGCTGCGTCTGCTTGGCCGGCGACAGCTCGGCGCCCGCGTGCACGAACTGCTTGTAATAGACGTCGAGCAGCTTCGCCTGCTCGGGATTGAGGTTGAGCTCGGCCTGCTGGTCGTGCAGCGTCTTGAAGCGCTGGTAGAGCTTGGCGTTCAGGAAGATGAAGTCGCTGTGCGCGGCATAAAGCGGCGCCGTCTTGGTGTCGGTCGCCTGCAGGGTGTCGTTGGTGTTGGCGCCGTTGACCGCGCTAAACGCGAGGCCGGCGCGCTCGAGCAGCAGGCCCGACTTTTCCATCGCGACGACGGTGTTGTCGAACGTCGGTGCCGCCGCCTGATTGGCGATCGCCGTCACTTCGCGTTTTTGCTGCGCCATGCCGGCGAGCAAAGCGGGGAGGTAATCGCTATCCTTGATGCGCGAGAAGTCCGGTGTCTCGAGCGGCAGCGTGCTGGGCTTTGCGAACGGGTTGGATGCGGGCAATGTCGCCGATGCGGTCGCCGAAGGCTTCCTGGTCGCGGCCGAAGCTGGCGCCGCGCTGACGACAGCCAGTGCTGCCGTCGCAAGCAAAATGTTGCGGATCATGTGACTCCCCGAATTCTATTGTTCTGCGAAAGCGGCTCTCCAACCGAGTCGCCGCTTACGCAAGCCTGAACATCACCCGTTTGTCGAAAGCGCAAGAAGCATCGCTTCGCCATAGCGCTCCAGTTTGACCGCCCCGACCCCGTCGATCGCACTCATCTCATTGAGATCACGCGGTTTCCGGGTGGCCATCTCGCGCAAAGTCGAATCGTGGAAGATGACGTACGGGCGGCACCCCGGCTGCCGACGGCGAGCGCGCGCCGAGCTTCGCGGAGCGCGTCGAACAAGGGATCGGCGGGACCATCGAAGCGCTTGCGGCCAGCGCGCTTGCGGGCCGGCGGAACCGCGATGATGACCGCTTGCTCACCTTTCAGGATGGCCTTTGCGGCGGGCCCGAAACTCAACCCGCCATAAGCATCGGACCGAAGTGCATCCCGCGCGATCAGGGTTCGCGCGACCGGCTTGATCAGCGCCAGTTCCTCGGCGCTCGCAATGCCAAATACGGAAAGCCGTTCGTGCCCGAAGCTCCGCACCTTCTCGCTGTCGTTGCCGGCAAGCACATCGCCAAGATGACCAACTCCAAACCGCATCTCGGTACGAAACGCCGCCGACAGCAATTTGCGCGAAATCTCCGTCACATCGATCGTCGCCGGCGGATCGAGGCAATTGTCGCAATTGCCGCACTGCTCCGGCGGATCCTCGCCGAAATGACGAAGCAGAACTGCGCGGCGGCACGTCGGGGTCTTCCACTAGCGCCGCCAGGGCATTCAATCGATCGCGTTCGCCGGCCCTCCGGTCTGGCTCGACGTCGGTCTCGATCCGTTGGCGGGCGCGGGCAAAGTCCTCGGCACCCCAGAACAGCCACGCTTCGGCCGGATCGCCGTCGCGGCCGGCGCGGCCGGTTTCCTGGTAATAAGCCTCGATCGATTTGGGGATTGCCGAGTGCGCGACGAAGCGCACGTCGGGCTTGTCGATCCCCATTCCGAAGGCGACGGTGGCCGCGATCACCATCTCCTCCAATTCAACAAAGGCCGCCTGATTGCGCGCGCGCACCGGCGCTTCGAGACCGGCATGGTAGGGAAGGGCCGGGCGGCCCGTTGCAGCCAGCTGCTCGGCAATGCGCTCCGACTTGTCCCGGCTTGGAACGTAGATGATTCCCGACCCCGAATGCTGCGCCAGCAACGTCTTGAGCTGGCCTGCAATGCCGTCGCGCGACCGGATGGTATATCGGATATTCGGACGGTCGAAGCCGGCGATCACCAATCCGCACGCGGGAATCCCGAGCTGCGTCAGAATGTCAGCTCGAGTCCGTCGGTCTGCTGTGGCCGTCAGCGCAAGCCGCGGCACATCTGCATTGTCGTCAAGCAGCGACCGCAATTGGCGATAGTCCGGGCCGAAAATCGTGCCCCCATTCGCTGACGCAATGCGCTTCGTCGATCGCGATCAGGGCGAGGTTCACGCGGCTTACCAGTCGCCGGAATGACTCGCCGGTCGCGCGCTCGGGGGCGACATAAAGCAGGTCGAGCTCGCCGGCCTGGAATCGGCGCACCGTCTCCTCCCGATCGCTATCGGCCGAGGTCAGTGACGCCGCCTTCAGGCCGATCGCGTTGGCGCTCCGGATCTGATCGTGCATCAGCGCAATGAGGGGCGAGATGACGAGCCCCGTACCTTCGCGGACCAAGGTCGGGAGCTGGTAGCAAAGCGATTTGCCGGCGCCGGTCGGCATCACCGCCAAGGTGTGTTCGCCGCGCAGCACGCGGTCGATCACATCTTCCTGCACACCACGAAAGTGATCGAAGCCGAACACGCGTTTGAGAAGATCGTGAGGAGCGGACATTATGGAATTCGTAGCCCTGCGAAGGCAGGGGTCCAGCCCCTCGAAAAAGAAAAGTCTAGGCTCCTGCCTTCGCAGGAGGACAGGCTACTCCGCGGCTTGGGCAATCTCCTCGGCGAGCTGGGCCTCGGCCTGACGCTGCCAGAGCTCGGCGTAGAGACCATCGAGATCGAGCAATTCGTCGTGGGTGCCGCGTTCGGCGATCCGGCCTTCGTCGAGCACGACGATCTGATCGGCGTTGACGATGGTCGACAGGCGATGCGCGATCATGATCGTCGTCCGGCTTTCGGCGACCCGGTCGAGCGTTTCCTGGATCGCTTGCTCGGTCCGGCTGTCGAGCGCGCTGGTGGCCTCGTCGAGCACCAGGATCGGGGGGTTCTTGAGCAAAGTGCGGGCGATCGCGACGCGCTGCTTCTCACCACCGGACAGCTTGAGGCCGCGCTCGCCAACCATCGATTCATATTGGTCCGGCAATGAAGCAATGAAGCCATCGATGGCGGCGCCGCGCGCTGCCCGCTCGATTTCCGACCGCGAGGCGTCGCCCCGCGCGTAGCCGATGTTGTAGCCGATCGTGTCGTTGAACAGGACCGTATCTTGCGGCACGATCCCGATCGCGGCGCGGAGGCTGGCCTGCGACACCTCGGCCACGTCCTGGCCGTCGATCAGGATGCGGCCCGCCGAGGGGTCGTAGAAACGGTACAGCAGCCGCGCGATGGTCGATTTGCCCGCGCCCGACGGTCCGACGATCGCGCAGCTGGTGCCGGCCGGAATGTCGAGGTCGAGGCCCTTGAGGATCGTCCGTTCGGGCTCGTAACCGAAGCGCAGATTATCGAACTGGACGCGGCCGCGATCGACCTGGAGCGGCGGTGCGCCTTCCTTGTCGGTGACCTCCGCCGGGGTATCGAGAAGGCCCCACATCGCTTCCATGTCGATGAGGCCCTGGCGGATCGAACGGTACACCCAGCCGAGGAGGTCGAGCGGCCGAAACAGCTGCATTAGCAGCGAGTTCACCAAGACCACGTCGCCCGGCGTAAATCGGCCGCGGCTCCAGCCCCAGACCGTGAAGATCATCGCGCCGGCCATCATCAAATTGGTGATCAGTGCCTGACCGATGTTCAACCACGCCAGTGACACTTCATTACGGACGGCTGCCCTGGTGAAGGCGCCGATCGCCTCGTCGTAGCGCCGCGCCTCGCGCTCCTCGGCACTGAAATATTTGACGGTCTCGTAATTGAGGAGGAAATCGACGGCCCGGCCGATCGCCTTGTTGTCGACGTCGTTCATTTGGCGCTGCAGGTGCGCGCGCCAGTCAGTCACCTTGCGAGTGAAGGCAATGTAGATGGCGACGATCGCCAGCGTCGCGGCCACCAGGCCGGCGCCGAACTTGACGAAGAAGATGACGCAGATCGCGGTCAGCTCGATCAATGTCGGGCCGATGTTGAACAGCAGGAAATATAGCATCATGTCGATGCTCTTGGTTCCGCGTTCGACGATCTTGGTCAGCGATCCGGTTCGCCGTTCGAGGTGGAAGCGAAGGGACAGATCGTGGACGTGGCGGAACACCGTTCCGGCGAGGCGCCGGGCGGCGTCCTGCCCCACTTTTTCGAACAGGGCATTACGCAGGTTGTCCGACAACACGCCGGCAAAGCGCGCGGTCGCATAGCCGGCAACCAGGCCCGCCACCATCATGAAAGGCGCGTGGCGGCCGGACATCCCGTCGATCACGGCCTTGTAGGCGAACGGCATCACCAGGGTAGCTGCCTTGCCAGCCAGCACCAGCACCAGCGCGGCGATAACCCGGGCTTTCAGTTCCAGCTGGCCCTTCGGCCAGAGCATCGGCAGGAACCGCCACAAGGCGGCGAAGCCGGCGCTGGATTTCGCTTGCTGTTCTGTGTCCGCCGCCGCCATTCATCCTAGGTAGGAGCGTGCGCCCGCGGCAGCGCACGCCCAGCTCGTGGAACTCTCGCGATTTTGAGCGGTTAAACAGCGACTTATCGGGGAACTTCAAATGGGTCCGGGTTACTTCGTCATCGCTATCCTGGGCTGCGCCGACGGCGGCAGCTCGTGCACCCCGGTCGCGACCCTGCAGACCCATTATGCGACCGCGACCGAATGCGTGGCGGCGACCGCCTCCGCGCTCGAGGCGAACACCGAATTCGACTATCCGACCCTGCTTGCCCGTTGCCGGGCCGGGTCGGAGGCGATGACGGCCGAAGCGCAACGCGACAAGCCGGTGCCGGTTCGCGCCCGCCGCGGCTGAGCGAGCGCCCGCAAAAGGAGCAAGCCATGTCCGAAGTCATGGAGCCGATGATCCACGAGGATGGTCTGCCGGGCCATGAAAGCCGGCTGGAGCCCAAGCCGGATTGGGAACCCCGCTACAAGGGGTCCAATCGCCTGCAAGGCAAAGTCGCGCTGATCACTGGCGCGGACAGCGGCATCGGCCGGGCGGTCGCCGCGCTCTTCGCGCGCGAGGGCGCCGACGTGGCGATCCTTTACCTGTGCGAGCATGATGACGCGGCCCAGACCAAGAAGATCGTCGAACGCGAAGGCCGCCGTGCGGTCGCCATCGCTGGCGACATCGGCGACAAGTCCTTTTGCGAGCGAGCGGTGAAGCGCGTGGTCGACGAATCGGCGGGCTCGATATCCTGGTCAACAACGCCGGCGAGCAGCATTACGACAAGGACATCCGCGACATCACCGAAGACCAGCTGAAACGAACGTTCCAGACCAACATCTTCGGCATGTTTTTCCTCACCCAGTCGGCGCTCGACCATCTGAAGAAAGGGTCGGCGATCATCAATTGCACGTCGGAAACGACCTACAAGGGATCGCCCGGCTTGCTCGATTACAGCTCGACCAAGGGCGCGATCCTGGGCTTCACGCGATCGCTCGCCAAGAATCTCGTGAAAAAGGGCATTCGGGTGAACGGCGTTGCGCCAGGGCCGATTTGGACCCCGCTCAATCCATCCGGCGGTCAGCCGCCCGAGGAAATCCCCGAGTTCGGCAAGGATACGCCGATGGGCCGGCCCGGCCAGCCCAACGAAGTGGCGCCGTCCTTCCTGTTCCTCGCGTGCGAGGATTCCAGCTACATGACGGGCCAGGTGCTCCACCCCGACGGTGGCAACACAACCTCAAGCTGACCGTAATCGGACGCTACAGGTGTAGCGTATGTCCGGAAACGGACGCTCCCTGCCGGCTGGCGAGGCGTTTGGGAATTTATCCCAACTTCGGGTGATATCGCTCGGGCAATTTCGCCACGGCGATGCGCGGTCATTGAAAAACAACGACTTTTTTGAATTGGCACGCCCCGTGCATTTATCATGGCACGGACCCGATGGTCGGGTTCGAACGAAAAAATGCAAAAAGGGGTATACCAATGTTCAACTCTTGCTTCCGTCCGCGAGACCGCCACGATTTTCGCCGGCGCGTTCGTCTCCGCGCTTCTGCTTATCTCGGCCGCCACCTCGCTGCCGATCGCCTGAGCCGACACGACCGAAGGAAATCTAGAATGAACCAACGTTTCCTGATCAACCGCGGCGACGCGAAGGTCATGGGCGTCGCCGCCGGTCTTGCCGATTACACCGGTATTGACCCGACCATTGTTCGTCTCGGCCTGGTCGCGCTGACCCTGCTGACCGGACCGGTGATGATCTTTTTC
Organism: uncultured Pseudomonadota bacterium; assembly: GCA_963748685.1. Lineage (GTDB taxonomy): Bacteria > Pseudomonadota > Alphaproteobacteria > Sphingomonadales > Sphingomonadaceae > Sphingomicrobium. The sequence continues at coordinate 25,265 of CAVVKB010000021.1, forward strand.
TACGTCGTGACGGGGCTGCTCGCGCCGCGCCAATAGGCGCGAGCCGCTCTTTCCTCCGCCGCTCCTTCAACGCATGATGCGGACGTGAGCGATCCCAATAATCTGCAGCGCTTCCTCCAGGCCCAGGAAGCCATGTTCGAGACCGCGCTTGCAGAGCTCCAGGCCGGATCGAAGCGCAGGCACTGGATGTGGTTCATCTTCCCCCAGTTCGCCGCGCTCGGCCGCAGCCCGACCGCGAAGTTTTACGGCCTCGTCTCCATGACCGAAGCGCGGGCTTACCTCGATCACCCCATTCTCGGCGTCCGCCTTCAGCGTTCGGTTGAAGCCTTGCTGCCGCATGTCGGACGGCGATCGCCCAAGCAGATCCTCGGGCCGGTCGATGCGGTGAAACTGAAATCCTGCCTGACCCTGTTCGACCATATCCGTCCCGGCGACATGCTTCGCTCGGCCCTCGCCGGTTTTTACGGCGACTGTGATGCCCAGACCCTCGCCCTTTTGAACAGACGGGACTAAGCTGCGCACCAACAGGGGATCGCCGCCTTCCAGGAGACCGTCATGCGTAAGCTTCTTTTCGCCCTCGTCGCTTCCGGACTGGCGATCACGCCCGCGGTGGCGGCGCTGAAGATCGGCGCGAAAGCGCCCGATTTCACAACGGTCGGGGCCGTCGGCGGCAAGGAGTTCAAGCTCCATCTCGCCGACCAGCTCAAGAAGGGGCCGGTTGTCCTTTATTTCTTCCCCAAGGCCTTCACCAGCGGCTGCACCGCCGAAGCCCACGCCTTCAGCGAGTCGATCGGCGATTTCAAAAAGGCGGGCGCGCAGGTCATCGGCATGTCGGCCGACAATGTGACGACGCTTAAGGACTTCTCCGTCAAGGAATGCCGCAGCGCTTTCCCGGTCGCGACCGCCACGCCTGAAACCCAAAAGGCCTACGACGTCGCCTGGGCCGCCCATCCCGGGATCACGACGCGCACCTCTTATGTGATTGCCAAGGACGGCAAGATCGCGATGGTCCACGACGATCTCGACTTCAGCCAGCATGTCGCCAAGACGCTCGCCGCCGTCAAAGCGCTGAAATAGTCGCCAGTTAATGTTGCGGCCATGCGCCGTGTCAATATGACGTCACCGCCACTCCCCGTCGCTGCCTCTTCGCGGGCATCGAACTAGGGGAAAGCGCATGAAAACTCAGCACCACCATGATCATTGCCGTTGCCGTCGTGGCACTTGCCGTGTGCAACAAGAAGAGCCCGGCCCACAACCAGGCGCGGCGGGTCGAGGCGAATGCGAGCAATGCTCGCCGACAACGTCACCGCCGCCGGCGAAGAATAAGCCTCGAACATCATGAACAGCGCCGAGAACAAGGCCGAAGGCCGTGAAGAACGAGAGCAAGAACGAAGCCGCGGCGATCAAGAACGAAGGCGAAAACAAAGCTGACGCGATGAAAAACAGCGCGAACGCCACTGAAAAAAAGACGAATAAATCGCCGCCCTTGGATGATTGAGGGCGCCCCTTCGTGGGCGCCTTCTTTTTAAAGCAGGCCGGGCCCGCCCAAGAGTAACCAGCTGAAATGGGGAACAAAAGTTCCCAAAATCGGATATTAAGTTTGATAAACAGAAACTTAGCGCCATTCGGCTTGGCGCGCCAACAGCCATTTGGGGGTAATCGCGAACTTAGCGGCCTCCGGGCGAGTTGTGGTTGATTATGAGAAAAATCACCCGCTACGTACTAACCGGTGTTTTCCCCGCGATTGCCGCGGCCCTGGCGTTTTCATCAACCCCGCTCTCGGCCCAAGAGAGGAAGCCAGTTCCGACCGATCGGCGCCGGTCAGCCTCACTCCTCCGTCCCCGGCGGCGACACCCGCACCCATACACCGGCTGCGACAACCGAGACGACAACCGATACCCTGCCGCTCCGGC
>CAVVKB010000022.1:0-21585 GCA_963748685.1 uncultured Pseudomonadota bacterium
GCCACCTTCGATTATGGGCTCGCCTATCTTTACATCCTGGGCTCCGCGTTCTGGAATTTCGTCGGCGCCGGTGTGTTCGGCGGAGGCACTCTCAATGCGCCGCTCGTCAACTATTACGAGCACGGCACCTTCCTTACCCTCAATCACGCGCACACCTCATTGTTCGGTGCCTTTGGTCTGCTGGCGCTCGGTCTCATCTACTTCTGTCTTCGCTACCGCGCTGGCCCGGCGCCGAGTTCAACGAAACGCCGGGCCGGATTGCGTTCTGGTGTTACAACGGCGGACTTCTGTTGTGGATTTTCCTCCACTTCTTCCCAATCGGTTGGGCACAGTTGAACGCCGTGTATGAGCACGGTTACGCATGGGCGCGCAGCCAGATTCTACGATCAGTATCTTTTCTGGCAGTGGATGCGCTTGCCCGGCGACGTGGTATTCTCGATCGGCGGCGTCTTGATGAGCTGGGATTTCCTGATGAAGCTTCGTCAGCCAAGGGTCATCGTCGTCCAGGCAATGGGTGGTCGATCAGCTCAGGCTGCCTGACGACGGAGACAATTGTGGCGCTTCATCACCTTGGGCCCGGCGAGAAAGTTCATCTCCCTTCGGTGGCCTCTCACGAGGCTAAAACTGCCGCGCTCGTAAAGACTGATGCATTCGAAGCAATGCAGCTCATCCTACGTTCCGGTGATGTTATCGCGGATCATGCCGTTCCTGGTTTCGTGACCATCGTTTGCCTGGAGGGTTCGGTCACGCTCGACGGGGCGAAGCAGGTGAGGCTCAGTGCGGGAGAGTGGAATGTATTTGATCGCGGCGAGAAGCATTCGGTGTCGGCGCACGAGGACAGCTCGCTCTTGGTGACAATTATGTTCGAGAAAGTGGTTGCTGGTTTAGCTAGAAATTCGTGACCGGAGTCGATCAAAAATGTGACGCGGGGCGAGCAGATGCTTGCGCTGAGAAAAAGGCGCGAAGCAGCCGCGCCGCCGTTCCTGCGCGGGGGTTTTCGTCCCTTCTTTTTCGGCGCTGCAACCTGGGCGATAATCGCAATTGCGCTTTGGTTATGCACCGTTGCCGGGGAGGTTGGCCTTCCCACTGCTTTCGAAGCGGTTGCCTGGCATCGCCACGAAATGCTGTTCGGCTTCGTTGGCGCCGCGGTAGCCGGGTTTCTGCTGACTGCAATTCCCAATTGGACCGGGCGATTGCCGATTGCGGGGACGCCGCTGCTCGGCCTGTTCGGCTTGTGGGCGACGGCGCGATTGGCAGTTCTGGTTTCAGCGCGCATTGGATTGTGGCCCGCGGCGATCCTCGATGTCGGGTTGTTTATCTCTCTCGCCTTGCTTGCAACGCGGGAAGTGCTCGCGAGCAATAATCGCAACGTGCCCATTGTCGGCCTGGTCCTCCTGTTCGGACTTGCCGACGCCGCAGATTACGGTGGCGCAGCTGGCATAGTCTCTGCGGACTTGGGCTGGCGAGGAGCGATCGCGCTGATCATTATCCTCATTTCGCTGATCGGAGGTCGCATCATCCCGTCGTTCACGCGCAACTGGATGACCAAGCAAGGAATAAAGCGGGGGTTGCCGACGCAGCCGCAACACCTCGACCTGCTGGTGATCGTCTCAACCGCACTCGCTCTGCTGCTAGGCTGGCTTCCCCGACAATCAATTGACAGGCTTCGCGCTTATGCTCGCCGGCGCGGCCCAGTTCCTTCGACTTTCGCGCTGGGGCGGAATGCGAGCGCTGAGTGATCCGCTCGTCCTGATCTTGCATGTTGGTTATGCATCGATCCCGATCGGCCTTCTGCTCCTTGGCCTCAGCGTCGGCGGCTTCGATGTTCCCCGCAGCGCCGCAGTTCACGCTTTAACTGCCGGAGCGATGACGACAATGATCCTTGCCGTGATGACACGAGCGACGTTAGGCCATACCGGACGCGCCCTGAAAGCGAGTTGCGCAATTTCGTCCTCTACATCTGCGTGACGGTAGCCTCTCTCTGAGAGTCAGCCGCATCCCTGGATCTCGGTTCGTATCGTTTGCTTCTCGACATCGGCGGCTCGGCATGGATTGCCGCGTTTATCATTTTCCTCGCCGCTTACGGCCCGATCATTTGGCAACAACCGCGCAGAATAATTGAACTGGTGGATCGCAATTTGAAGTTTCGCCGCAGCTTACCGGCAGCACCACGACCAATGGCTGATGCCAATTGTAGGACATCTGTCTAGCCGCGTCAGTGCGATTTCATAGATTCGCGCAAATTTTCCCGGTTTTGTGTCAGTTTCGGAGCTCGGAAACAGAGCTTCGGACGGAAAATCGCGCAGATTGCGATGTGCTCGCGATACGCATCTGGTGGCTCACGCAGCTCAGCGCCAATGTCCGCAATGGGTGGGAATTGGACATTAGCCCTGTCACGTTAGCGCGAACTCTGGCCGAAAGCCGACGGTCGGCTCACGGAGCAACCGGAGCTGAAGCGGACCTTGGTTCGCGTAAGCACGTGCCCCTTGGCGCATGTAACCTGGCAAACCTCGCTGCGCCGACATCAGCGCTTGGTAGTCCCGCTGGTTTGAGAACCCGAATTGCGTTTAACGCGATCTCGGCCGTCCGCCGCTTCGCGCTCTCTCGATCGCGGAACGAAGCTCGGGGATTACTTTCTGACGAAACCAGGGGTTTCTTTCCTCCCACAGCCTCGATCTCCAGGAGGGGTGTGGAAGCGGAAAATAGCGGGGGAGATAATCTCGAAAGTTTTCAACCCGGGTTGCAATAGCGCCCGGACCTGCACGCTATTTTAGGCATAGGTGCCCAGCAGCAGTGTGAGACTGACTTGCGGCAGCATCGCCAGGAGCTCGCCGCGCCACAAGGCCGTGCATTCCTTCCTCGGAGGAGCATCACCGCTCGCCAGGCGTCCTAGATAGCAAAAGCCCATCGGCACGATCTGCCACTCTCCTGTCGTCGTAAAATTCGTCGTGCGAAAGGCCCATCCACTCGCGCAACCGATCGCCGGATGCATCGGAGAAGGGAACGCCGGTCTCGTGCGCCCTAGATCCAGGGGCCTGACCGACGATCAGGATCGTCGCGCCCGCCGACGCCTGCAGAAGCGGACGTGGGCCGAGCGGCAAGCCATCGAAACAGGCCGTGCACGCCCGCACCCGCTTCAGCAGCGTTTGGAGCGACAGCGCACTGCGGCCCTGGTCAGCGCTCATCCGGATGCTGACAGGGTTACAGGAATTCAGGCGGAGTGGAGGGCCGTGGATCGACGGGCCTACCAGGATCATCCGCCGGCGACGGTTCGGCATATGGAGTCGGCCGGCCTGATGGCTCCTCGGCCGGCTCATCAAATGGGATTTCTTCAGGCCGGGCTTCCTGGCGCGCGATCATGCATTTCACTCCATCCAGCCGGCGCATGAGGCGGAGGCGAATGGAGGTTCCATGCGCTCCCGAAGCTAAAAGGCCAAAACATAAAGTTGCGCTGTTGCTGCAAGATTTTTGAATTGGTCCAGCGACTTGCGCAAGCGGAAGCAAGCTCGCGCTGCACATCGCCGCGACCGATCCTCAAAAACCAAGCAGCAAATTCATTGATCTAAAGCATCAATTCTATTCGTTTGTGCTTTCTAAGGACTTCCTCCAAACAACCACAGACCTCCGAAGGAACAGGAACCGCCACTGCGGTCTCTGAATGTCTCTGGTGGGATCTCCGCATGAGCCGGGTCAAGTCGAGAGCTGAGCGGCAGCGGGCGGATTTTCCAGGGGCGAGAAAGCGAGATCATATGATCGATAAATTTCTTCTTTGCGCCGCCTCCACATTGCTCCTGCTCGCCAGCCCTGCCTCGGGTCAGCCGGCGACTAGTCCCAACGATGCCGAGATCGCCCATATTGCCTATACCGCCGGCCAGCTCGATCTCGACGCGGGCAAGCAGGCCCTCGTCAAATCGCACAACAAAGCCATCCGGTCCTTCGCTCAGACAATGGTTCGCGACCATGCGGCAGTGAACGATCAGGCCCTCGCTCTCGTGAAAAAGCTTGGCGTCACTCCACAGGAAAATGCGACGAGCGAGGCCTTGGCCAAGCAGGCCAAAGAAAAGGCTCGCGAGCTCAGCAAGCTCAGCGGAAAGTCGTTCGACCGCGCCTACATCCGGAATGAAGTTGTATTCCATCGAACGGTGAATGGCGCCCTGAGCGCGACGCTGATCCCGTCAGCGCACAATGCCGAGCTCAAGTCGCTCCTCAAAACGGGGCTCACCCTGTTTCAGGAGCATCAGAAACATGCCGAGCAGCTTGCAAAGAATCTGCGATGACGGTGTGGAATTTCCTGCCCGTTAGACCATTGTCGCTTGCAGTAGCGGCTGCCGTCCTGGCTCTGCCCCCAGCCAGCCCGGCGGCAGCCGCACCCAAGGTGCACATGTCATCATTGACAAGATGAAGTTCGGTCCAGTGCCTGCGGGAATTCACGCCGGCGACACGATCATCTGGGTCAATCGGGATTTTCTCAAGCATACCGCGACTGCGCGCGACAAAGGCTTCAACGTCGAACTGCCGCCGAAAACCAGCCGCAAGACGGTGATCCGGCGCTCGGGGACGATCGCATTCTACTGCATTTATCACCCCGGGATGACGGGGTCGCTGAGCGTTGCGAAATGACCGCACAGGCTCAGAACCCGTCAGCGCGCGCTCACTTGAAGTGAGCAATGGTTCCAGCTGCCGACAATGAGATGAGCACCGTTCCTGCCGATCCAGTCTCACTGAAGCTCCAGCAGGGCCCGGGCGCTGAGCATCACGAGGATCATAAGCCGGGCTTCTTCGTCCGCTGGTTCATGTCCACGAACCACAAGGACATCGGTACGCTCTATTTGATCTTCGCGATCTTCGCGGGCATGATCGGCGGTGCCATCTCGGGAATCATGCGCTGGGAGCTGATGGAGCCCGGGCATTCAGGTGCTCAACCATGCGTGGCCGCTCGGCGGCGGGTACCGCGAATTTCGACGAGTGGACTCACCACTGGAACGTGCTGGTCACCGCCCACGCGCTGATCATGATCTTCTTCACCCTAATGCCCGCGATGATGGGCGGGTTCGGCAACTGGTTCGTGCCGCTGATGATCGGCGCGCCGGACATGGCCTTCCCGCGCATGAACAACATCAGCTTCTGGTTGCTGGTGCCGGCGTTCCTGCTCCTGTTGGGCTCCACCTTGGTGTCGGGAGGAACAGGCCTGGGCGCTGGAACGGGCTGGACCCTCTATGCGCCGCTCTCGACGTCCGGGTCCGGCGGGCCCGGCGTGGACATGGTGATCTTCTCCATCCATCTGGCTGGCATCAGCTCGATCCTCGGCGCGATCAACTTCATCACCACCATCCTCAACATGCGCGCGCCGGGAATGGCGCCTGCACAAGATGCCCTTGTTCGTGTGGTCGGTGCTGGTGACAGCCTTCATGCTGCTGTTCTCGCTGCCGGTTCTCGCCGGCGCGATCACCATGCTTCTGACCGACCGCAATTTCGGCACCGCCTTCTTCGATGCGCGGGGCGGCGGCAACGTCGTGCTCTACCAGCATCTGTTCTGGTTCTTCGGCCACCCCGAGGTCTACATCATGATCATTCCAGGGTTCGGGATGATCAGCCAGATCGTTCGACCTTCAGCCGCAAGCCGGTCTTCGGCTATCTCGGCATGGTCTATGCCATGGTCGCGATTGCGCTGATCGGATTCGTCGTCTGGGCGCACCACATGTTCACGACCGGCATGAGCGTCGACGAGCGGATGTACTTCACCGCGGCATCGATGATCATCGCCGTGCCGACCGGAGTGAAGGTGTTCTCGTGGATCGCGACCATGTGGGGTGGATCGATCACCTTCGAGACGCCGATGCTGTTCGCGATCGGCTTCATCTTCCTGTTCACGATCGGCGGAGTGACCGGCGTCGTGCTCGCCAACGGCGGCGTCGATACGTACATGCAGGATACCTATTACGTGGTGGCGCACTTCCACTACGTGCTCAGCCTCGGCGCGGTGTTCGCGATCTTCGGCGGCTTCTATTACTGGTTCCCGAAGATGAGCGGCAAAATGTACAGCGAGCTGCTCGGCAAGATTCACTTCTTCCTGATGTTCATCGGCGTGAACGTGATCTTCTTCCCGATGCATTTCCTCGGGCTCGACGGAATGCCGCGGCGAATTCCCGATTACACGCCGGCATTCGCCCATTGGAATTACGTCGCGACAGTCGGCTACATGATCACCATCTCCGGCGTCGCGATCTTCTTCGTGAACCTGTTCTGGTCGCTCGCGGCCGGCAAGAAGGCGCCGGACAACCCGTGGGGCGAGGGCGCGACGACGCTCGAGTGGACGCTTCCAGCCCGCCGCCGTTCCACCAATATTCGACACTGCCGAAAATCGATTGACTTGGAGCGATCAGCCGCTCGCGCGCCTCGCGTGCCTCGCGTGCCGCGGCCATCAACAGAAAGAGAGGTTGCAACGATGCCGAACGACATTCCCTATTCGCGAAAGCTGGGTCCGTTGACGCCGTTCGTCGGCGAATGGGAAGGCGACGAAGGCGTCGATCGTTCGTACCATAACAAGGATGACTGGACGACGGAGACCACCTATTTCGAAAAGGCCTGTTTCAAGCCGATCCCGGTCCAGGAAAACGGGCAGCAGGTCTTCTGGGGGCTTCACTACGGAATGACCGCGTGGCGCCACGGCGAGGAGGCAATGGATCCGTTCCACGACGAGGTCGGCTTCATGCTGTGGGACAAGGCGCATGGGCAAGTGATGCGCAACGTGGTGTTCGGACGGGGGATCGCGATTCTCGCGGGAAGCGATGCCGAGCCTCACGACACGGTCCTGCGGTTCGACGCCAGGCCGGGCGAGCCATGCTACGGCGTGCTGCAGAACAAGTATCTGCTCGAACGCGCGGAAATCCGCGACTTCACGAGCACCTTCACCATCAACGACGACGGCACGATGAGCTACACGTCCGACCTGCTGCTGAAGCTCGCCGCCACCGGCGAGGAAATGCACCACACGGACAAGAACAGGCTGCGCCGGGTCAAGCGCTATCACCCGAGCGCCGCTTCGGGCTGATCGCACGCTCGTCGGCTGACGCAACGCGCATAGGACGCGAAACCCGGCTTGTTTATCGAGCCAACTTCGACATGAATTTTACTGTTAGAAAACTGCAATTCTATTCGTTTGCTTGTTGCATTGGAAGCCCCATCTCATGAACATGCTCCTGGAGCGAACGACCTCCCCAAAGCTCCAGGGCCGAAGGAGATCGGAAATGAAACATAGGCGGTCACATCGATTATCACGGATCCCGCACCTACGCGCCGGATCTTCCCTCCCTCGCACCAGGAAGCTGGCTCAAGCGTCTTGCCGGCCCGCTCACGGCCTGGGCGGAACACCTGCTCGAGATGCTCCTGAAACCCGGTGCGCGCGAGGCAGCCGAAACCGTCTGGCTCGTACACGGCGAGGAGAGGCACTTCTCTGTCCTCGGGTCCGACCGCGGCGAAAAGCGGCGCCGAGCCGCTCGATCGCCTGGCCGGAAGGCGAGGCCAGGTTCCGCCGTCCGATCGGACATCGCCTCGAAGCGAGTGAGACGAAGCTCTCTGCTCGAGGATCAGCGGCAGCGCCGGCTGCGGGTCGGGTGAGATCGATCCCGCGGCCCGGATGCGCTCACCGTCGCTTGAGAAAGCGGTCATCGCAGTCACTGACGACCTCGCGCACCGGGGAACCTCGTCCGGGATGCCGCCGTCCAATCGATTGACAGGATCGAAGGGAGATATCGCGTGGCGTCATGCGGAGCCAGGTCTGGAATGCACTGACGAAGCGCCGCCAGGGCCGGGCGCTTGATCCGCATCGTCAGCCTGCGCAAGGCGGCGCTCGCCGGAGTGTGCGGAGCTCTGGCGTGGACGGTGGTTCTTGGCGGTCTCGAGTTCCTCGGCCTGCCCTCGTTCGACATCGTCAAGGAGCTTGGAACGCTCGCGTTCGCCCCCAACGAAGTGCTGCGCTGGGGCGCGGTTGGACTGGCCGCCCATGGTTTCGTCGGAATCTGCTGGGCTTTGGTCTATGCCTATTTCTTCTGGTCGCGGGTGAGCTGGCCTCCCGCGCTGCAGGGACTGGCGTTCAGCATCGTTCCTGCAATGCTCGCGCTGTTCATCGTCAATCCTCAGTTTCAGCTGATGCACCTCCACCGCGACGCGGTACCGCTCACGTGGGAGACCGTTCTTCCGTCGATTTCGCTCGCGCAGCTCGGCGGACTTCTGCTCGGCCATGCGATCTACGGACTGACGGTCGGAGCGATCTACACCCGTCCCGTCGGTTATGGCGCCGACCTCGAGATGCCGTTGCCACACTTGCCGCGCAGGTCGGCGCGGCAAGTCGCGTCGCGACCGGAGGCAGGCCGGAAGCGGATTCATGTTCGCAACCGGAATCGAGTGCAGCTATCCGACCATCGAGCACGGCCGCTGGCGCCGCGACGAGATGGCCGCGACGCGCCATTATGCGCGTTGGCAGGATGATTTCGAGCTCGCTCTCGACATCGGCATCACCCACGTCCGCTACGGACCGCCGCTTCATCTGATCTTCAAGGGTCCTGGATCCTACGACTGGGGCTTTGTCGACGAGCCCTGGGCTATCTGCAGGACCATGGCCCCGAGCCGATCGTCGACCTGTGCCATTTCGGGGTCCCGACCTGGCTCGGCGACTTCCAGAACCCGGAAATCGCAAAGGCGCTCGCCGAATATGCCGGGGCATTCGCGGCGCGTTTCCCGTGGGTTCGCTTCTATACGCCGGTCAACGAGATGTACGTCTGCGCCCGGATGAGCGCGCTCGACGGGACCTGGAACGAACAGAGGCGCGACGAACGGGCATTTGCCGCGGCGGCGTTCAACCTCGCCCGGGCGAGCATCGCCATGACCGAGGCGATCCTGTGCCGTCCGACCGGACGCGATATTCGTCAACAGCGAAAGCAGCGAGTTTTGCCAGGCTTGCTGTCCCGAGCCCGAAATCCAGCGGATCGCCCGCTTCGAGAATGAGCGCCGTTTCCTGCCGCTCGATCTCATCTACGGCCATCCGATCAGCGACGAAATGCGCGCGCACTTGCGCGACCATGGCGTCAAGGACGCGGATATCGCCGGCGTGATGGCGCACGAGGTGCCGCGCCGCTCGATCATCGGTGTCGATTATTACGAATGGAATGAGCGGCTGATCGACAGCGACGGCCAGCCGCGAGCGCTCGGCGAGCTGTTCGGCTGGTATGTGATCGCGAGCCAATATTACGACCGTTACCGGCGGCCGATGATGCACACCGAGACCAACCGCATGGACGCATCCGACGGTCCGCGCTGGCTCTGGCGCCAGTGGCACAATGTGCAGCTGCTTCGTTCGACCGGCGTGCCGCTGGTCGGCTTCACCTGGTACAGCCTGACCGACCAGATCGACTGGGACATCGGCCTCAGCAGGGCGGTCGGCAATGTCGATCCGGTCGGACTTGCGGACCTCAATCGCGACATTCGTGCGGTCGGACTGACCTACAGGCGTCTCATCGAAATGCACGCAGGATCAGCCGGGCTACAGAGACTGTCCGGCGCTTGCACGGGCTGCTTGGCGTCATGAGCAGCTTCCTCGCCGCGCACGGATACGATCCCGGTCCGACGCAGCGGCCGTTCACGGCCGGCGCAATCGCCGGGCTGCTTGCGACCCCGCCGGCCATCTTTGTGCTGCACCTGCTCGGCTCGCTTGCCGTCGAAGCGCGCATTCTGGGCTTGCCGGTGATCATGACCATCGTCGCCGGATGCCTCGCGATGGCGGTCGCGGGAGCGCTTTATGCCCGTCTGCTGGGCCGGGCCGCGAACGACGTTCGCGGCGGATGGCTGTTCGGCATGGCTTTCGGCTTCGCCTTGTGGGCGGCCGGCGCGGTGTTCGTGCTGCCGCTGGTTGGCAATGGCGAGCTTCCGGCTGGGCCGCCGGCCACGGGCGTCTTCCTGTCGCTCGTTCTTTGGGGCGGCTGTCTCGGAGCGCTCCTGCCCTTCGTTCATCGGCGGATTCGCCTGAAGCTCGACGAACCAGGCATTGCCGAAAGTCTCGGACCATCCCTCGCCGCCCGCGGCCCCGCGAAGCGCTGAAGCGGTGCTTTCGCGGGTCGCCGCTTTGCAGTGGTCAGGTCGCTGCGGCGCAGATGCGGCGTGAGTGAACCTTGTCCGCCGCGTGCTTGCCGATGATCTCGATCGCGCGCGCCTCATCGGACGGGTTCCAGGCGCGCACCCACAACAGCAGGCCGCCATTTTCGATCTGGTCGTGCAAATAGGCCGCGTGGTGATGACCGACCCAATGCGCGAGCACCGAGCCGATCAAACCGCCGGTGCCGCCGGCGAGCACCGCGGCCGCAATGGCCGCGGCAAGGGCGCCTCCCGACATGACGACGGCGCCGATCGCCACCGTCGCGCCGACATAAGCGAGGCCGCCGATCAATGCGCCTTCGGCGTCGCCGATTGCTGCGGTCGAGACGAACGCCGCTCGCGGCACGGCCGGATCATCGGCCATGTCGCTTACAGCCCGATAATAGCCGCCGAGCTTGCTCGCGACTGCATCCTCGCTTGCAAGAAGGCTGAGCTCCGCGCGATCGAAACCGGAGCTCAGCAACTCGTCGATTGCGGATTCGAGATCCTCGGGCGTCGTGGAACACTCCGACGACTTCGCAGACGCTCGCGAGACTTAGATTGCAATGGCCATGATGCTCTCCTGTGCCGGGCGCGTGCTGCGGATGATCGTTCGCTGCGGCGGTCCGGCTTCAGCCATTTCGTCGATCGCGATGATCGAATGCGCGAACGCGGCGCCGGCGCGCATTTCCGCCGCGACCCAGATCGCTTCCATCAATTCCTTGCGCGAACGCCGTCGCGCAGCGCGGCGCGCGTGTGGCCGCGGATGCAATAAGGGCATTGCGTGACGTGGGCGACGGCGACCGCGACGATGTGCTTGGTCCTCGTCGGCAGCGCGCCGTCGGCAAAGACCGCCTCGCTGAACTCGTGGAATGCAGCTGCTGCCTCGGGCGCCAGCTCGCGCCGGGCGCGGCTGAGCTCGTGCGTCGCTTGCGGATAGAGATCACTCATGGTTTCTTCCTTCATCGATCCGGCCGGCCGAGCAGGACATCCCTCAGCACGACCGCCTCGTTGTGGGCTTCGTCCTTCGCCCCATAGATCAAGGTGAGGGTGCCCTCGCGGGCAAGGCGGCGCAGGTCATTCAGCCTGTCGGGACGGCCGGCGAGTTCAGCGCGGTAGCGGCGGCGGAACTCGGTCCATCGTTCAGGGTCGTGCCCGAACCATTTGCGAAGCTCGGTGCTTGGCGCGACGTCCTTGAGCCATTCGTCGAGCCTTGCTTCGGCCTTGCTGACTCCGCGCGGCCACAAGCGATCGACCAGGATGCGCTTGCCGTCATCGTTTGCGGGCGGGTCGTAGGCCCGCTTGAGCCTGACGTTCGAAGCGGCGATCGAGCGGGCGATGGCTCAGGCGACCTCCGAAAGCTTGCGAGCAGCCGGACGGGCACGGGCGCGCCGTCGCGCGCTCGAACTCGAGCTCGGCGAGCAGCCCTTCATGATCGCGGTGCATCACCGCCACTGCCTGCTTTCGGCCATCGCGCAGATAGGTGATCGTGCAATCGCGATCTTCGATCGACCCGTCGATCACGATCTCGTCCCATTTCTCCGCATGGCCGACATAGGCGATTCCGAAGTCGTGCTGCTCGGTCCAGAAGAACGGGACCGCATCGAAGGCTTCGCGCCGGCCGAGCATGTTGCGCGCCGCGGTCTGGCCCTGGCGCTCGGCGACGACGAAATGCTCGACGCGGATCGCTTCGCCGCTGTGCGGATCCGGCCAGCGGGCGATGTCGCCGGCCGCGAAGACGCGCCGGCGCGCTGGTCTCGAGGAACTGGTCGACCAGCACTCCGCGGTCGATGGTCAGCCCCGCCTCTTCGGCCAGCGCAAGCGCGGGACGGACGCCGATGCCGACAACGACCAGGTCCGCGTCGATGCGCTCGCCGCTGTCCAGCGTCACGGCATGCTCGTCGATCGAGGTTGCGGTCCGTCCGAGGTGGAACATGACGCCATGTTGCTCATGGACCGAGCGGATGAACGATCCAAGCTCGGGGCCGAGCACGCGCGCCATCGGGATCGCCTCCGGACCGACGACATGCACCTCGAGGCCGCGGGCGCGCAGCGACGACGCGGCTTCGAGGCCGATGAAGCTCGCGCCGACGATCACTGCTTTGCGGGCCTGTTCCGCCTTTGCGATCAGAGCGCGACTGTCCTCGAGAGTGCGCAGATAATGAACGTGATCGAGGTTCGCGCCAGGAACGTCGAGCTTCACCGGCTCGGCGCCGGTCGCGAGCAGAAGCGCGCCGTAACTCAGACGTCTGCCGTCGGCGAGTTCGATTGCGCATTGCGGGTGTCGATCCGCGCCACGCGCGTGTTCAGCCGAACGTCGATCGCATTCTCCTCGATAGAAGTCGGCGGACCTCAGCAACGTCCATTCCTCGGCTGCCCTGCCGGCCAGATAATCCTTGGACAGGTTCGGCCGGTCGGAGGGAAGCGCCGCATCGGCGCTCAGCATCGTGATCGGCCCGGCATAGCCTTCGTCGCGAAGCGTTTCGGCGGCCATGTTTCCGGCCGGGCCGCCGCCGATGATCACGATGGATTGGGGTAATTCAGTCGACGCTGAGAGTGGGCCGAGCCTGCGCGCTCGATCCTTTCCCGCGCATAGGCAATTCCGTCGCTGACCTCGACGCGCCAGCGCGGCAGCGGATCGCGCGCCGGCGCGCGCAGGACTTCGCCGCTGCTCAGGTCGAAGCAGGCATGGTGCCACGGGCAGCGGATCGTCTCTCCGATGACAACACCGTCGCTGAGCGGCCCGCCATAATGGGTGCATTTCGCTCCCACCGCGAACAGTGCCTCGCCGCGGCGGACAAGCAGTGCCGGCTCGATCGTCGATGCGGCCGCTCAGCATCGCTCCGTCGGCGATCGATGAGAGTTCGACGCCATGTCTGAAGTCGGGCCCTTCGGGTTGCGCGCTGTCGCTGCTCATTCTTGTCCTCCGGGGCTCAGCCGCCCGCGTTTGGCTCGCCCGTATGTCCTCGTCTCGATGTCGGAAAATGCTCGGCCGTTCCCAAGGCGGGCGGCAGCATGAAGCCCTGGCTCCCGGACGACGACTGCCAGGCAAGCAGTTGCCATGTGCCCGAATTCTTTCGCCACACCGCGATCGAGGGAAAATGAAAGACCTGCTGCTCTCCGTCGAGACGTGAGTGGCCAAGCATTACGCCGACAAGGATGATCACGTCGTCGAGGATTCGAGCTTCGGTCTCGCGGACGTCGAAATCCCGATCATAGGTCAAAGCGTGCGTGCGAATGTCGCGAAGATAGGCCCTTTTGTCGTAGATCGTGCCGACGCTGTTGACGTAGATGAGCTCGTCGTGAAGCAGCGGCTCAAGCGCATCCGCGTCGTTGACGCGGGTCGCTTCGATGCGGCGGCGTTCGAGCGCCCGGACCAGGTCGATGTCGGCTCTGGCGAGTTCATGAGTAGGCACGCTTCTTCTCCCTTCTTGTCTGCAGGCGGGTCGCGCCTTGCCGCCGAGGCCGTCGCGATTGCTCCGCCTTCATCGGCCCACCGATCGAGCTGCCGCCAGGCATCGGCGGTGAGCGGCAGCTGCGCATCGTGCACCGGGAAGAACAGGTCGAACGCCGTGCCGTTGCCGACGCTGCTATCGACCGTGACATAGCCGCCGACCTGCTTCATCAGCGCGTTCACCTGGGGCACTCCAAGCCCCGTTCCGCTGTCACCTTTGGTCGTGAAATAGGGATCGAAGATCCGTTTGGTCACCTCGGGCGGCATGCCGAGCCCGTCGTCGCGAACCCGCAGCCGGACGAATTTCACATGCTCTTCTTCGGCAATCAGCGCCGTGCTGATCCTGATCGTTCCGCCGCCAGGCATTGCGTCACGGGCATTCACGACGAGGTTGAGGATTGCCGCGTTGAATTGCGGCGGATCCACGAGGCACTTGGGAAGGTCGGGTGCGAGATCGAGCATGACGCGGATTCCCGGACCGGCGCCATATTTGAGGAACAGCTTCAACTTGCCCAGCAATGTGTTCACGTCTTCGGGACCCGCCACGAGCTCCTGCTGCTTTGCGAAGGCGAGGAGCCGGTTGGTCATCTTCATGCCTCGCTCGATCCCGTCCCGGACCGCCGCGAGCGCGGAATCGAGCTTTTGAGGGTCATCCGAATTCGTTTCGGCGACACTCAGGCCGCTGGCGATAATACAAAGCACGTTTCGGAAATCATGGGCGATCCCGCCGGTCATCTCGCCAAGCGCGCTGATCTTCTGGGCCGCGCGCCGGCTGCGGGTGCGCGGCGTTGATCCTTCGCGATTGCTCCGCGGAGCGCGAGCCGATCGCAACGACCGCGCTCGACTTCCCGGGCGTGCGGAAGACCGGCGGCGGAAATCGAAGGCATGTCGGTCGACCTCCAGTGGAGCCGACGGGTTTCGGATTCGCTTCGTCGAACTCCGCCAACAACCATGAGCTGCCGTTGAACAAACGCAAAGGAGTATTATTGGATGATAACAATCGAATTTTTGCTATGATGATCGCCTGTTGATTCTCTGCAGCGAGCGGCGGAGGAGCTGGCATGGATATCAACGTCGCCCGAACGTTCCTCGAGGTGGTGAAGACGGGAAGCTTCGTCAACGCGGCGGCGAACCTCAATCTCACCCAGACCGCGGTCAGCGCTAGGATTCGCGTCCTCGAGCAGAATCTCGACCGGCAGGTGTTCATCCGCAACAAGGCCGGCGCCCGGCTGACCCCGGCTGGTGAGCAGTTCTTCCGCTTCGCGACATCCTTGGTCCAGGTGTGGGACCGTGCGCGGCGTGCGGTCGCGATCGCCCCCGGGCCGGAGACCGTCGTCGCGATCGGCGCAGAGCTCAGCCAATGGAATCCGCTCATGCGGCAATGGCTGCTGTGGATGCGGAGCGAATGTCCGCAGATTGCGATCAGCGCGCACATCAATTCGGCCGATCGCCTGATGGAGCAGGTGCAGGAAGGCGCCCTCGACCTTGCGATCCTCTACGCCGCTCCGGTCCGGCCCGGCGTCGTCGCGGAGTTGCTGTTCGAAGAACGGCTGGTGCTGGTCAGGACGACACCGATCGATGGTCCGTTGCGGCCGGAAGATCATGTTCACGTCGACTGGGGCGAAGATTTTGCCGCAAGTTATCACGCCGCCTTTCCGGACGTCGGCGCCGCCGTCGTTTCCATCAGTTACGGTCCGCTGGCACTCGACTATGTCCTGGCGCGCGGCGGCAGCGGCTATTTTCGAATGGCCGCCGTTCGGCCTTTCCTCGAGGACGGCCGACTGGCGATCGTTCCGGACAGCCCCGAATTCTCCTATTCGGGCTATATGGTTCACTCGACGAGGGCGGACGAAACCCTCATCGATCAGGTCCGAACCGGCTTGCGCGCGGTCGCCGAAGGTCTGGCGTAACAGGGCGGGCCACCCCGTCGCGTCCAGCGTCACATCCGGCCGCTGCTCCACGCGCACGACCCGGATCAGCCGCTCGATTGCCGTCGAGGTCCGGCGAGCTGATGCTTGCGCCGTCAGCGAGGCCGTAGAGCGCTGCTCCCATGGGCGTCAGGATGGAAATGCGATCCTCCGCGATATTGGCGTTTGCGGGCAGGACCAGCTGAACTTCGCGCATTCGCCGCGTCTTGTCGTCCATGAACGTGACGCAAGAATTGAGGCGGATGTAACAATTGTCGATCTCGTCGGCCCCGTGCAGCTCCGCCCGCTCGATTTCCTCGAGCAGCATCGCCGCAACGACCGGCTGCTGGTGCTCTGCGCTGAGCGCGAGAGCAGCCACGAGGTCGGACTCGGACGCAAGAAGATGAATTGGCGGGCGCACTCGGCCGCGCGTCGACGTTCTCATGACAGGCTCCTGCTTGCTGGATTGGGTGATGCCGGTGTCGGCTGCGGTGTTCAGCCCACCCCTGCGAGCGCAAAAGCCGCCTCTGCGAGCGCGGCCCAGATCAGCCATGCAGTGATCAGCAGCACCACGAGGCCGCCGGCAACTGCAGCACCTTCGCGCCAGTTCACCCGCGGGTCCGCGTCCTGATACTTCATAACAGACTTGAGTTTCCGCCGCATCCGGTCGTCGCTCGACAAGAGGCCGGTATCGAGATGCCGGCCGGTGCGTACGAACTGGAGGATCTCGCGAGCCTCGTCCTCGGAGACTTTTGGATATCGAGCCATCAGCTCGGATGCACGTTCGCGATGCACGGCATCGGCGAGGGAATAGGTCATTTCATGATTTCCTACTTGATGTGAATGAGGCATCAGGCGCGGTGGATGTCAGGCGGCGAGCGCAGCGGCCTGACGAGCCTGCATCTTTTGCGCATGACTTTCGGCAGCGCGCTTCAGCTGTCGCTCGATCGTGCGCGCCCGTGGAAACAGGCGCCCGTCGATGGCGTTGAACCGGTCGTCCGATGCATAAAACATGAAGCCGCCGGGGACACGGACAGCAATGCCGACCGTGCGGCGGTCGAACTCGACTGCAAATCGTTGCGTAATCATGAGAACTCTGCTCCGGGCGCGCAGCAATGGGCCCGGAAACGGTCACGCATCCGGACTGCGGCAGCTCGCCTGATTGAATGAAGTGAAAACGCTCGCTCGAACGCGACGCGCAGCTCGTTGGAGAGACCCTAAGCGCGCACCCGAGCGCAAATCCCCGGGCGCTCAGGGCGCTAGAGTCGTGCGGTACTGCTGCCCGGATGGAGCTGCGACCGATTGAACTGAGGATGCTCAGTCATGTCTTGGATATGGGCCCGACTGCGGGTAATCAAGCCCGTCACGGATATCGGTCCCAGACTGCCCGGCGGCATTTCCCCGACCAGACCAACATGTGAGGGGCGGTTCGCCGCTGCGCGCCGCCAATTTGATTATCCGCTTTGGAGCCACCATATCGGTAACATGCCCAGACGATCACAAGTGCACCCCGGCAGCAGCACGGCACGCCTCCCGGCCCAAGGCCGGGATCATTCCCGCGAGCCGCACTCGGCCTAGGGAGAATCGGAACTTTCGGTGAGGGGCTTTTTGAGGCTCGCATCGCACTTGTTCTCAATCCGGCTCGCCCCCTTCAAGAGGACGAGCACATGTTTCAAAGTTTCGGCGCGAGAGCGCTTCCATTCGAGCAGTCGCAGTCGCCCGCACCACGGCCTGACGAGGAAGCCCGGGGAACTCATCAGCCGCTATCCAAATCTGAGCGAGACCGAACTCGCGCGGCTCATCAATCTGTATCGCGAGCTGTCAGCGCTGGACATGGCGCTCATGCTCTCTGACGAAAGGCTCGCTCCCAGTCTGGACCGTTTCTCGACGGATCATCGATCGAAGATCAGGACGCCCTTTCGCCAATATGCCGCCCTCGTGGGTTATGCCCTGATCGGCGTTGCCGCCCTTGCCTGGGCGGCGGCATTCGCCTCATGAAGCAGCGCATTGTCAGGTTGAAGGATTCGGACGTGCTTCGGACAGGACGAGACATAAGCCAGCTAGGCTTTCGGGCGAGAGGCATCTCATCAAACGACAACCCGTGAGAGTGCCGGCGGAGTGAAGTCCATCAGCTGACAGGAGCATGGCGAGTGGCCGAATTCACGCTTCCCAAGAACAGCAAGATCACGCGGGGCCGCGAGTGGAAGCCCGAGCAGGGCAAGCGGCTTCGGACGTTCAAGATCTATCGCTACGATCCCGGACAGCGGCGCCAACCCGCGCTTCGATCGCTACACCATCGACCTCGACAAATGCGGTCCGATGGTCCTCGACGCGCTGATCAAGATCAAGAACGAGATCGATCCGACGCTCACCTTCCGCCGCTCATGCCGGGAAGGGATTTGCGGCTCGTGCGCGATGAATATGAGAAGGGCGCAACGGCCTGGCCTGCACCACGGGCGATCGACGGGACCTCAAGGGCGAGGTGCAGATCACGCCGCTGCCGCACATGGAAGTGGTCAAGGATCTTGTCCCTGTCGTCACCCACGCCTACGCGCAATATGCGCTCTATTCAGCCGTGGCTGAAGATCGGCGAGCCCGGCGCCCTTCGCGCGAGCGGCTGCAAAAGCCCGGAAGACCGGGCAAAGCTTGACGGCCTATACGAGTGCATTCTGTGCTTCTGCTGTGCCTTTCGTCGGGCTGTCCCAGTTACTGGTGGAACTCCGATCGTTATCTCGGCCCTGCTGATCCTGCTGCAAGCCTATCGCTGGATCATTGATAGCCGCGATGAGTTGACAGGCCAGCGGCTCGACCAGCTCGAGGACCCCTTCCGGCTTTACCGCTGCCATGCGATCATGAATTGCTCGAACGTGTGCCCCAAGGGGCTCGCACCCGGTGAGGGCATTTCGCGGAGGAAAAGAAGTTGATCGCCGAGCGCTACCTTTGGAACTGCTTCGCCCGCGATCCCGTTAGCTACGGACGATCGGTGTAATTGTCCGGCGCACCTTTCAGAGGCATTGCGAATGAATATTGGTCCAGGCAGGAATAACGAGGATCTGATGGCCGCACATTTGCCGAGACCGTCACTCGCGGCGAGCGGATGCTTGCACTGCGCAAACGGCCAGCCGCTTGCCGCCTGATCAAGCTAAGTCATTGATTTACAACGCCAACGGCTGGTGGAGCTGAGGGGAATTGAACCCCTGACCTCTGCAGTGCGATTGCAGCGCTCTCCCATCTGAGCTACAGCCCCGCGCCTCCAGCCGGAAGCCGGTCCGATGGGGTCGGACCGCTTGGGAAGCGGCTCCCTAGCCGCTTGTCCCGCCCCTTGCAATCGCCCGTCCCGCAACCGCTTCGGCCCGCCAACCCGCTCCGTTCCTAATCCGTTACGACCGGAACGGCAGTTGCCAGCCATTCGTTCTTCCCTTCAGTTTCAGCCGGTCCTTGAGCCGGCCTTGTCTGTTGGGAGATGACGCATGGCATATGATCGCTTTGACTTGCGCGAAGACCGTTCGCGATGGCAGGACAATCGCGATTCCGACCGTTTTTCCAGTCGCGGCGACGACCCGCGCGGCGCGGGCGCAACGAAGGGCGACGACCGCGGCTTTTTCGAGCGCGCGGGCGACGAAGTGGCTTCGTGGTTCGGTGACGACGACGCAGAACGCCGCCGCCGCGAGGATCGCATGCACGATGAACGGCCAGGGCTCGGGCGGCCGTGACCGCGAACGCAGGTGGCTGGATGCCGCAGAACGAGCGCAGCGACGCTCGGCCTTCCGCAACCGCGATGATGATCGCGGCCATGGCCGGGACCAGAGCGCGACCGGAACCCGGACCGCTCGGGCGACTGGAACCAGAACCGCGGCGTGTTCGCGCGCGGCGGATCGAGCGAGCGCGATTACAATCGTGGCTGGCGCGAGGAATTCTCCGGTGGCCGCGGGCCGGCCGCGACTATCGCCCGATGACCGGAGATTACGGCCGGCCGTGAGGAGCGTCCGCAATCGGAGTGGGCCCGCGAAGAGTATCGCAGCACCAGCCGTGCCGGCACGTCGGACAAGTCCGACCGCTCGCGCCACGAAGATCCCCACTACGACAGCTGGCGCCAGCGCCACATGAGTGAGCTCGATCGCGATTACGACGATTACCGCCGCGAGCATCAGTCGAAGTTCGAAAGCGACTTCGGCAGCTGGCGCGACCGCCGCCAGCAGAAGCGCGGCCTGCTCGGCCAGATCCGGGAACATATGGAAGTCGTCGGCAATGACGACCAGCATGTCGGCACCATCGACAAGGTCGCCGGCGACCGGATCATCCTGACCAAGTCGGACCCGGAAAGCGGCGGCATTCATCACTCGCTGAGCTGCTCGGAGATCGACCGCGTCGAAGGCGACCGGGTAATGCTCGATTGCTCGGCGGAAAAGGCCCGCAACAGCTGGCGCGACGAAAGCCGGAGCCGCGCGTTGTTCGAGCGCGAGGATCGGGCGAAATGGGTCCGCGGGTGCTCGATCGGAGCTTCGAGGGCACCTACCGCGTAAGCAGTAGCGAGCCGGGCCTCCCCGGAGCGGAGGCTACCAGACCCGGCGGCGCTTCCCCTTCACCGCCGGGTCTTTCATGTTCCCCTCCTGGCGTCTATGCGCGACGCGCCAGCAGGGGGAAGAGGATGCCCCGCGCCTGGCACCTGAAGAGCCGCCCGCCGGCATGCCGACCGCCGACAATTTCGAGCTGAAGGACGTCGAGCTCCCGCCGCTCGGCGCGGGCATGGTCCGGGTCAGGAACCACTGGCTGACGGTCGACCCCTACATGCGCGGCCGGATGAACGACGTGAAAAGCTACGTCCCGCCATTCCAGCTCGGCAAGCCGATGGACGGCGGCGCGATCGGCGAGGTCGTCGACAGCAACGCCGACGGCTTCGCGCCCGGCGATCTGGTGCAGCACATGGCCGGCTGGCGCGACGAAGCGTCGTCGCCGCGCGGGCCGCGCAGAAGCTGCCGGACCTCGGCGCCGCAGCCGCGAGCAATTCCTCGGCGTCCTCGGAGTCACCGGCGCGACCGCATATTTCGGCCTGCTCGACGTCGCCGCGGCGAAGGACGGCGACGTCGTGTTCGTCTCCGCCGCGGCGGGCGCGGTGGGCTCGGCCATGGTCCAGATCGCCAAGGCCAAGGGCATGACGGTGATCGGCTCGGCCGGCGGCGCCGAGAAATGCGCCTTCGTCCGCTCGCTCGGCGTCGACCAGGTCGATCGACTACAAGCGCCGGGGCCGATCCTCAAGGCCCTGGCCGCGGCGGCGCCGGACGGCATCGACGTCTATTTCGACAATGTCGGCGGCGACCACCTCGACGCCGCGCTGGCACTCGCGCGCAACTACGCGCGCTTCGCGATCTGCGGGATGATCGACTGCTACAACAGCGGCCGAGCCACCAAGCCTGCGCTTCATCATGCGGATCATCGCCGCGCGCATCCGGCTGCAAGGGGTTCATCGTGTTCGACTATCTGCCGCGCATGGCCGAATTCTACGCGCGAAATGGGCGCCGTGGATCGCGGACGGCACCGTCAAGTCGCGCGAGACGATCGTCGACGGCCTCGACGCAATGCCGCGACGCGTTCCTCGGCCTGTTCAGCGGCGCCAACACCGGGAAAATGTTGGTCCGGCTTTAGAACTTGCAGGCGCTCGGGATCGCCGCTCTTGTAGCCGCGCTGGAGCGCATCCATGCGCTGCGCCGAGGTGCCATGGGTGAAGCTGTCGGGGACGACCCGGCCCTGGCGTCTGCTTCTGCAGCGTGTCGTCGCCGATCGCTTCGGCCGCGCGCATGCCTTCTTCGAAATCGCCCTGCTGCATCACGGGTTGCCCTTGCGGGTCCTTGGCGTTGGCCGCCCAGACCCGGCGTAGCAATCGGCCTGCAGCTCGACCTTGACCTGGACGGCATTGCCTTCGGCTTCGCTCCCTGCGCGCCTGAAGGTTGTGGGCCTGGTCGAGCGTGCCCGTCAGGTCCTGGACGTGGTGGCCGACCTCGTGCGCAATCGACATAGGCCTGCGCGAAGTCGCCGGGCGCCTGAAGCGCTGCGACAGCTCGGTGAAGAATTCGGGGTCGAGATGATTCTTCTTGTGAGTAG
>CAVVKB010000023.1:0-15830 GCA_963748685.1 uncultured Pseudomonadota bacterium
TGGATCAGGCCTCGGTCGACACTTATCGCAAGCGCGCGGCAGCTGGCGAAGATGCGGCCTATGACTTCCGCGATATTGCCTGGCTCGGCCGCGACCGCGATATCAGCACTGCGGTCAGCCCGCGATCCTTCGCGCAATTGCGCGCCGCTCCGCCATCGGCGGGCCGGAGGGAATATCTGGGTCTTGGCCAGAACACGCCTCCTACTGCCGCCCAAAGCGAAATCCCGTCAACCGCGGATCGCGATTGCGTCCTTCCGATGTCATCATGGACCCATCCGATTTCAGCCAAGGAACTTGAAGTCGCGGGCGCCATCATCCGCCGCTTCAGCCCGGCCGGGGTCAGCATCGTCACGGGCGACAGCTTCACGGACACGGGGCTGGAGGCGCGCAATGATCTCGACCAATACCGGATCCTGCATTTCGCGACGCACGGCGTCGTCACCGCCAGAGCCGCAAAATGCGCCGCGCAGCCTGCACTGCTCACCAGCTTCGGCGGCAATGGCTCCGATGGCTTGCTCACCTTCCGCGAGATTTTCGATCTTCACCTCGACGCGGACATCGTCATCCTGTCGGCCTGCGACACCGCCGGCAAAGCGAGCGCGGCGGCGACTCAACAGGCGGGGCTTTCGACCGGCGGGGACGTCGCGCTGGATGGCCTGGTCCGCGCCTTCGTGGGTGCCGGAGGCAGGCTGGTCATCGCCAGCCACTGGCCGGTTCCCGACGATTATAATGCGACGGAACGTCTGATTACCGGGCTATTCTCAGCACCGCCCGGGACGCCGACGGTTACCGCGCTTCGACTATCGCAACGACAATTGATGGATGACCCCAACACCTCGCACCCATTTTATTGGTCGGCGTTCGCGGCCGTGGGCGATGGCGAAATCCCGGTCATCCGCGCCGGCAAGGCGCAGATGGCGCGGGCCGGCAACTAGCGTTACCGGTCCGCCGTTTCCGAGTCGGGTAGCGGGTCGCCGCAGCGGCAAGTGGTCACGCGCGGCGCGATGCGTTTCGATGAAGTTGTCGGCAGATGGCGATCCGTCGCGGACGATGAAGCCGAGTCTGCCGAGGCCAGGACCAGTTCACGCGCCGGCTTGAGGCTCGGGGCAGGCTTTTGAGACACGACTTTGGCGGGCTCGGCCAATGCCGCTCCGGCAAGCGCGATCGAAAGAACCGCCAAAGGCAGACGGACTGGCACTTTCATCATGCGCCAGGAGTAGGAAAACATCCTTTCGATATGGTTTCGCTAAATGGTTAAAAGGATTGGAATAAATGGCAGTCAACGCCATTGCTCGATCCAAAAAACAATTGGTTTTCAATGATATAACAATTCATCGGAGATATGTTGGACGTCCGACATTCGTTGACTTTGCGTTAACAATTCGGCAAAGGGACCGCTTCGACGCAGTCCAAGGGGGCAACCATGGCAAGCAGTCTGACTTCCAATAACAATCGTCGCATGATTCTCACGTCCGCGGCCGTGATCGCCGTCGGTGTCGGGGCCTATGGCCTCGGCCGGGTCTATCCGCCGCTCGGACCGAGCGCGGGCACGGTCGGCGCAGCACAGCGCTATGTTTCCTCGCAGGTCAGCGACAAGGATGTGACGCTGGGCGACACGTCGGTGCCGCAGCTCATGCAGACCGACGCCTTCGAGCTCATGGTGCATGACGCCAATTTCCGCGCCGCAGCGCGAGATCCGAATTTCACGGCGCTCGCCCAAAATCCAGCAGCATTGTCGGCAATGGCCGCGAATCCGTCGGCGTTCGCCCGGCTGGCTGCCGATCCAAACATGTTCGCGCAAATGAGCAAGGCGGCGCAGGCGACCTCGGCCGCGGGCCAGGCGGCCAACGCGCAGAGTGCGCAATTGCTCACGGTCATGGCTCAACATCCGGCCGCGTTCGAAGCGCTTTCGCGCTATCCAAATGCGCTGGTCGCAATGTCGGCCGCGCCTCAGGCGTTCGCGCAATTCAGCAACAACGCCCAGGCCTTCAGGCAAGCGGCGCTCAACGCTAATGCGATGCCCGCGATGGCTAAGAATGCCGAATCGTTCAAGCAGCTCGCACGCGATGCATCGGCGATGAATGCGCTCGCTCACGACGCGCAGGTTTTCACGGCTTTGTCGCAGAATGCGCAGGGCTTGAACGCGCTGGCGCATAACGCCAACGCGCTTCGCGCCGCCGCCCAGCAGGCCCAGTCGTTGTCTGCGAGCCTCAGCGGCGCACAGGGACTTAATGCCGCGGCAGTCAGTGCGCTGGCTACGAATGCGAATGCCTTCAGTCAGCTCGCGCTTCAACCGCAGTTGCTAAGCGTGATGGCGCAGCATCCCGCGGCATTCGATGCTTTCTCGCGCTATCCCAACGCGTTGGCTTCAATGGCCGCGGCGCCGCAATCGTTCGCCCAATTTGCAGGCGACGCTGCTGCGTTCAAGCAAGCAGCTCTGAATGCCAATGCCATGCCGGCGATGGCCAAGAATGCGGAGTCGTTCAAGCAAATGGCTCGCGACGCCTCGGCCATGACCGCGCTCGCTCACGATGCACAGGTCTTCACGGCCTTGGCACAGAATGCGCAGGCGGTTCAGGTGCTCGCGGTGAACGCTCAGATGCTCGCGGCAGCAACCAACGCGCAACTGACGAGCGCCATGGCGCAGAATGCGCAAGCATTCCGGATCCTGTCCCAGAACGCACAGGGCCTCGCGGCGGCGTCACGCATGGCCCAGGCGTTCACATCGCAGTCCGCCGTCGCCCAGATGTCGGCGCAAGGACGAGTCGATGCCCAAGCGATGCAATTGGCTGCGGCGTACCCGCAAGCCTTTGCCGCGATGCAGTCAAATCCGAACGCTTTCGCGCAACTTGCACAGCAGCCGCAGGCGCTCGCGGCGTTTGCCAAGAATGCGCAGGCATTCACGGCACTTGGTCGCCAGCCGGCGTTCAACGCGTTGCTGATGAGCTCATCCTTTGCCGCCGCCGCGCGGAGCCAGGGTTTTGCCAATGCGGTGAACGCCAACTGACGAATGGCGGTCTAAGCGCCAGTTAGGGGGATAATGAGGGGGGTTGGTACGCGGCCGCGTACGTCATTGGCCGCATCCACGCTGATCGCGTTGTGCGGAGTTTCAAGCTCCGCACTCGCCCAGACGCAGCAGCAATCCCCGCCTCCGCCCAAAACGGACAGCACGACGATCGCGGAGCCGATCGCGAACCAGAGACGGTGGCGCCAGTTCCGACTCCCAGCCCTGCGCCGCCCAAGGACGAGGGGCCGGCACATGTGCCACCGGACGCTTCGGGGCTGAATCTGTCCGAGCTCGATACCAAGAACCTCAATCTTCTCTACTTCGATCCGGCCCAGACCTACCTGACGCCCTACATCGGCCGCGCGTTCGAGAACGCCCTCGCCTTCCACGAGAAGAAGTTTCACTGGCAGCCGTGGGAGCCGGTGACCGTCCTGCTCAAGGACTTCGGCGATTATGGCAACGCCGCCGCGCGGTCGTCGCCGAATGACGCGGTGCTCCTCGACGTCGCACCGCTCAGCCAGTCGATGGAGACGTTCACGCCCGGCGAGCGCTTCTACACCTTGCTCAACCACGAATTGCAGCATGTCGCGACGATGGACGTGTGGAACAGCAAGGACGCGAGCTGGCGGCATTTCCTGCACGGCAAGCCGATGCCGATCCAGGAGCATCCGGAGTCGATCATCTGGAATTTTCTCGGGACCCCGAGGAACAACGTGCCGCGCTGGTATCTCGAAGGTAGCGCGGTGTTCTTCGAAACCTGGATGTCCGGCGGGCTCGGGCGAGCCCAGGGCGCTTATGACGAAATGGTGTGGCGCGCCAAGGTCCGGGACAAGGACCGCTTCTTCTCGCCGCTCGGCCTCGAATCCGAAGGCATCGCGGTCGACTTCCAGGTCGGCGTCAACGACTATCTCTACGGCACCCGATTCTATTCTTATCTCGCGCTGACCTACGGGCCGGAGAAAGCCGTCGAGTGGCTACGCCGCGGCGAAGACAGCAAGGCCTTTTACGCCGACCAGTTCAAGCAAGTGTTCGGTCGCGGCATCAACGACGTGTGGAACGACTGGATCGCGTTCGAGCATCGCTTTCAGGATGCCAACCTCGCCAGCTCGCCAAGTATCCGCTGACTTCAACGCAGCCGATCAGCCCGACCGGCCTTGGCTCGATCTCGCGCGGTTTCGTCGACCCGAAGACCAATAGTTTGATCGCCGCTTTCCGATACCCGGGAACCATCGGCTTCGTCGGCCGGCTCGACCTGTCGACCGGGAAGCTGACCAAGCTCCAGGAAATCAAGGGCATGATGCTCTACAAGGTGACGAGCCTGGCCTTCGACCCGGCCGCTCGAACGGCTTATTACACCGAAGACAATTACGCCTTCCGCGACATTCTCGCCGTCAACGTCGACACCGGCGCCAAGCGCATGCTGCTCAAGGACGCGCGCATCGGCGACATGGTGCTGAACCCGACAGACCGGTCGCTTTGGGGGATCAGGCACCAGAACGGTTTCGCGACGATCGTTCGGATCCCGGCGCCATATTCGAGCTTCAGCCAGGTTCACACGTTCAAATACGGTCAGACCCCGTTCGACCTCGACATTTCGCCCGACGGATCAATGATCTCGGCTTCGTTCGGCGAGGTGAACGGCGACCAGACCGTGCGCGTGTGGAAGCTCGACAGCTTGAACACCGATGGCGACCCCGTCGAAATTTCGCGCCTCGGCCTGCCGCCATCGACTCCCGAAGGTTTCGTCTTCGCGCCCGACGGCAGGACGATGGTCGGCACCTCTTATTATACGGGCGCGTCAAATGTCTTCCGGTTCGACATCGCGACCGGCAAGTTCGACGCCCTCAGCAATGCGTCGACCGGCTTCTTCAGGCCGATTCCGCAACCTGACGGATCGCTGATCGCCTATGAATATGGCGGCAAGGGATTGCAGCCGGTTCGCTTCAGGCCCGAGGTCAAGGAAGACCTCGGCACGATCGATTTCCTCGGCACGCAGGTCATCAAGGCCCATCCCGAGCTCAAGGATTGGGGCGTCGGCTCACCGGCCAAGGTCCCGCTCGATCAGCTGATCACGAGGCAAGGCAAGTACCGGCCATCGGAGCGGATGAAGCTCGCTGCCATGTATCCGATCGTCGAGGGTTATAAGGGCTCGGTTTCGCCCGGATATTATTTCCACTTCGAAGACCCGATGCAGTTCCGGCAGGTCAATGCCAGCGTCAGCATCTCCCCCTTCGACCATTTCCGGACTCCGAGACCGGGTCCACGCCAAGGTCCAGTTCAAGACCCTCAATTGGGACATTCGCTACCAGCACAACGGGGCCGATTTCTACGATTTGTTCGGACCGGTGGAGCGGAGCCGCCGCGGCGATTTGCTGATTGTCGCTTACGACAAGACGACGATCTACGACCCCCCGCGGCAGCTCGATATCATTGCCTCAGGCGCCTTTTACACGGGCCTCGAGCGACTGCCGACCGCACAGAACGTGCCGAGCCCGAAGACCATCATCTCGCTCGAGGCCGGAGCCAAATATACCAATACCCGCAAGGCGCTGGGCGGCGTCGACCACGAAAAAGGCATCCAGTGGCATGCCCTCGCCGACCTCGATTATTCGCCCGGCGATGACGCCGCCTTCCCGAAAATTTTCGGCGGGGTCGATTACGGCGTTCCCCTACCCATTCCAAACAGCTCGGTCTGGTTTTACGCCAACGCAGGCACTGCGTGGGGACGCCGCGACCATCCGCTCGCCGCTTTCTATTTCGGCTCTTTCCGCAACAATTACGTCGATGACCGGCCCGAGAAGCGATACCGCGAGATGGAGAGCTTCCCGGGGTTCGCGATCGACGAAATCACCGCGCGGCGGTTCGCCCGATTGACCGGAGAAGTAAACCTTCCGCCCGTCCGTTTCGCCGAAGTCGGAACGCCTGCCTTCTTCCTGAGCTATATCCGGCCGCGATGTTTGCCGGCGGAATGGTGACCACGAACCGGACCGATCGACCCATCATTATGCCGATGTCGGCGCTCAGCTGGACCTCAATTTCACCGTCGCGCTGCGCTTGCCGATGGTGTTTTCGGTCGGCGCCGCCGGCGGTTGGCGCGATGGCCATTATCGCAAGACGGAGCTTCTCGCCTCGTTGAAGATCCTCTGACCGCGTGAGCTGGCTCGTCACCGACGCGCCCATTGGGCGCTGGCGCTGCTCCCCGTGCTGGTCATGCTGGCCATCTTCATCTGGCTCGACGCCTTCGCGCTAATGAGCCTGCGCGAGGTGAGCCTGCTGCTGCTCGCTGGCGGGCTCGGCGCGCTCGCCGCATGGCCGGTTAGCGGGCGTCTGATCGACACGCTGCCGATCGGCTTTTCGCTCTACAGCCGGTTCGTCGCGCCCTGGCTCGAAGAAGCGATCAAGGCCATAATCATGATCACGCTCTTCCGAATGAACCGCATCGGCTACAAGCTCGATGCGGTGATCTCGGGGTTTGCGATCGGCGCCGGATTCTCGGTCGTTGAGAATATTTTCTACCTGACCATGTTCCCCGAGTACGGAACTGGGACGTGGCTGGTACGCGGGTTCGGCACCGCCATCATGCACGGCACGACGCTCGCCTCTCTCGCCGCGATCGCCCATGAGTTTGCCGAGCGCGAGACGCGCGGCGCCGCGGCCGATTATGATTTCAACCTGCTGTGGTTCGTGCCCGGCTATGGCGTCGCAGTCGCTTTGCACACGGCCTTCAACCAGTTTCCAGACCGGCCGATGGTCGCCATGATGGGCGCGATCCTGATCGCCCCGGTGGTCCTCATGGCCGTGCTCACCCTCGGCACTGCAGAAGCGCAACGCTGGCTCGCCGCCGAAAGTAGCGAACATCGGTCGCAGGTAGCGGCGCTTCGCGCGGGACGCTGGCCCGACGGCACGGCGGGTCAGAAGATCGCCGGGCTCGCTGCCAGGCTCGAATCCGGAAAATGCAAAACGGGTTCGGCGCTATTGGGAGCTGCAGGCGTGGCTCGTGGCGGAAGCCGAGGACACCATGATGGAGGAGGCGACCGGCGACGCGGTGTTCGACGCGGTCGAGGTGCGCTCAGCGATCGCCGAGCTCGAAGGCCTCAAAGCCGCGCTCGGCCGAAGCACCTTCACCGCGCTCCAGGCCGTGCTTCCGTTTAGCCGCAATGATTATTGGGAAGTCACGGAGCTCAAGCAACGGCTCCGCGGCGGCCGTTAGGATACTCGATCTCGTGGTCACTGGCCCGATGGCTGGCGGGCGACGGTAGCGCCCGTAGCACGCCTCAACCGTCGCTGACCGAAACGGTTACCTTTTCTTAACCAACGATGCGCAGTGCCGGGAGCAAGGAGGCACGCCCCATGCCGATGCTTGCTCATTTCGAAGACCTTGCGCCCAAAAGTGATCGCCGCCGCTACATTCGCCGTGCGCTGAAGCTCGGCACCGACGCCGGCGGCGACGACGTGACGGTGCACGATCTCTCGCTGACAGGGGCCTTGCTCGAAACGTCGGTGCCGATGCTGGTAGGCGCCATTTTCGACGTAGAATTGCCGGAAATCGGCAAAATCGAAGCGACGGTGGTGTGGAATAGCGGAGAGTTCTACGGCTGTCAGTTCGACCTGCCGATTTCTCCGGCCGCGGTCAGCGCCGCTCAACTTCGCAGCCAGCCGCAGTTCGAGGCGGCTCGCGGGTCGGCCGATCCGGTCGCGGAGCTGCAAGAACTGAATGCCGAGGTAGAGCGGCTCGCGCTAATGATGGAGAGTGCCCTGAAGCGGCTGACCCGGCGCTAGCCGAAATCGCAAGGATTGGCGGAGAGGGTGGGATTCGAACCCACGGTACAGTTGCCCGTACGCCGCATTTCGAGTGCGGTGCTTTCGACCACTCAGCCACCTCTCCGCGAGGGTATCGCGCTGGCCGGACGAATGCCGGCACCGGTCGGACGCGGCGCTCTAGCAGCGGCGCTTTGCGTTGCCTAGATAGGATGCATGACCCCTTTTGAACCTTTCGAACGTTCTCGCTCCGTGGCCCGGAAAATCGACATGCCGCTCGCCCGCTTCGCCATCGGCGAGGTCGTTCGGCACCGCCTGTTCGACTTTCGCGGCGTCGTCTTCGACGTCGATCCGGAATTCGCCAACAGCGAGGAATGGTATGAAGCGATCCCCGAGGGGCTGCGGCCGTCCAAGGACCAGCCCTTCTATCATCTGCTCGCCGAAAATGCGGAGATCGAGCTACGTCGCCTACGTCAGCCAGCAGAACCTGGTCGCCGACGAAAGCGACGAGCCGGTCGACCATCCCGGCGATCGCGACGATGTTCGAGCCGCCAGGACGGCCGCTACCGGCTCCGGCCCGACCTGCGCAATTGAACGAGGGGAGGGCCTCAGGCCCTCCCCTCTCCCCTTTGTCAGAAGTTGACCGACGACCCGGCCGTAGAGGAAGCGGCCGTTGAAGCCGAACGGCGAGAAGATCGAGTAAGGGATATAGATCCTGGTTGGCCGGATAGACGCCGCCGACCGACGCCGGCCGCGGGCCGAAGGGCGAACGGTCGGGATAGACGTCGAACAGGTTGTTGGCGCCGATCGCGAATTCGACGCCGTCGGCCGCCTTGCAGCCGGACCTCGAGGTCGGTGATCCACTTGGCGCCGAGCAGGATGTCGTCCGGGCCAAGCGCGGTCAGGCTGGTCGGGTTCGGCGAGCGGCGCCGCCGCGCCCGGCGAAATGACCTTGCCGTAGCGGGTCGTGCGCGCCGTGACTCCGAACTTGCCGATATCGCCGTCGGCGCTCAGCACGACCTTGTCGTGCGGCTGGCCGTCGGTGAAGCGGATGCCCTTCGACCCGGCCGAACAGGACCAGGCCCGGGATCGTGCGCGAGCGGCCCGAGCGCGTTGAGGCGCTTGTCGATCTTCGGTCTTGTTGTAATTATAGGCCGCGGTCAGGTTCCAGCGGCCCGAGGTCGCCAAGCCCGAAGCGATAGGCGGCGACCACGTCGATGCCCTGCGGTCGTCGTGTCGAGGCCGTTGATGAAGAAGCGCGCGGCGCCGACGCTGCGGGAAGCCGAGGGCGTCGAGCATGGCCTTGACCGCGGCATTCTGGGCGCGCCGTGCCGGTGCCCGCCGCGCCGAGGTTCTCGGTCAGGACGATCGCGGTCCTTGATCTTGATCGTGATAGTAATCGGCGGTGAAGGTCAGCCCGCGGAACGGATTGGCGGTCGCGCCGAAGCTGAGGTTGGTCGACTTCTCCGGCTTGAGCGGCTGTCGAGCCGAGCGCCAGCGCCGCCGGGCTGTTCACCGCCAGCGTCGCGATGTCGACCGGCACGCCGCCGATGAAGTTGGTCGATGTCGTGGTGAAAAATTGCTGGTGGAGCGACGGCGCGCGGAAGCCGTTCGAGATCGAGCCGCGCAGCGCATAGCCGTTGATCGGCTCCCACCGCGCCGCGAACTTGCCGTTCCAGGTCGAGCCGAAGTCGGAGAAATGCTCGTAGCGGCCGGCGAGCGTCGTCGTCAGGCCCTCGATCGGGTCGGTGTCGAGTTCGGCATAGGCGGCATAGCTATGGCGGTTGACGTCGGTCGCGCTGCTGGCCGGGATGCCCGGGAAGCCCTGCGCGCCGGCCGGCGCTGCACGGCCCGGGAAGCTGCAGATGCCGGTCGCCGCCGTTGAAGCACGCCTTGCTGCGTCGTGCAATTGGCCGCCGTCGTGTTGGGGATCGCCGCCCGGAACAGCGGGCCGATCGCGTAGGACTGCAGGAGTCGCCCGGGCGGATCTTGAAACTGCTCGTGGCGATATTCGGCGCCGGCGGCGACCGACAGCGGCTTGGCGAAGCCGACCGCAATAATCGCTGCGACGAGATCGAGGTTGACGATGTTCTGGCCGTAGCGCAGGCCGCCGGCATCGAATCGCTCTGGCTTTGCCGGGCCGAACGACGTGTTGAGCGTGTTGTTGACCTGATAGTCGAACTTGTTGTGGCCGCGGCCGACCGACAGGTCGACTTTCCAGCCGCCGAGGTCGCCGCGGACGCCGATCGTGCCGGAATAATCGCGCAGGTGCGTCTCGATCAGCGGCAGGAAGCCGATCGGGGTCAGCGGCACGAAATTGGCGTTGGTCGGCGTCGTGTTCGGCGCCAGCGCGCCGAAGTCGCGGTTGGCGCGGTATTGTTATACTGGCGACAATTGGCGGCGCTGGTGGCGTTGCGGTGGCCGTAGGAGCCGAAGGCGTAGAGCTCCCAGCCGGCGCGCGATGTCGTAGCCGCTGTTGAGGAACAGGTTATAGTCGCTGCGACTTCGGGTCGCCGAAGCGGAACTCGAGCCGGTTGAAGGTCGACTTCGCGCGGATCGAAGCGTCGTCGCCGTCGGCGCGAAGGTGAAGTTGGGCCGCAGGTCGTAGCCGGCGCGGTTGACGTCGCTCGCGATGGTGATATTCGCCGGTCAGGTTGACGAAGCCGTGCGGGCCGAGCGGCAGGCCGAAGTTGACGCCGGTCGGTCAGCTGGGCGCCGTCCTGGACTTGGCGCTCGCCGTCGCTGTTGGCGAGGAAATAGCGCGGTGTCGGTCGGATCGAGGAGCGGCTGGCCGGCCGCAGTTGAGTCTGGAGCCCGGTGACGTTCGGCGACATCGTCGAGGGTCGTGATGATACTCGCCCCAGGTCACGCTGGCGCGGCCGCCATGATTGGCGTTCTTGAGCTGGATGTTGATGACGCCCGGCGATCGCGTCCGAGCCATATTGCGACGCGGCGCCGTCGCGCAGCACCTCGATCGCGGCTGATCGCGATGCCGGGGATGAGGTTGAGGTCGACCGCCGCGCTGCCGCGCCCGACCGTGCCGTTGATGTTGAGCAGCGCGGACGACGTGGCGGCGCTTGCCGTTGACCAGGACCAGGGTCTGGTCGGGGCTGAGGCCGCGCAGCGTCGCCGGGCGCAGCGCATCCGAGCCGTCGGCGATCGACGGCTGCGGGAAGTTGAACGACGGCACCAGCTGGTTGAGGATCCTGTTGGTCTCGGTCTGGCCGGTGTTGGTGATCTGCGTCGGCGCCGATGACGTCGACCGGCACCGGGCTATTGGCGACCGTGCGGTTGGTGCGGCGCGTGCCGGTGACGATGATCGTCTGTTCGTTGGTGACCGATTGGGGCCTTGCGCATTGGCGCGAGCCTGAGCCTGAGCCTCGGCGTTCTGCTGCGCCGCCGGACTGGTCTGGGCCATCGCCGGAGTGGTGCAAGGCCAATGTGCTCAAACCGGCAAGCAGCGCGGCACGCGAAGCGTTGGTCATGACAATAATCCCCCTGTTCAACCGGCGAACCGGCCGGATTCGTCCGACAGGGGAAGGTCAAAAGATGCGCGACGCAAGCGTTTGCTGCATGAATGGCAGGAATGAAGCCCGCGCTGTTGCCGCGCTGCAACAAAGCGTTCCGGCGGCCGGTGCGGTTGACA
Source organism: uncultured Pseudomonadota bacterium (assembly GCA_963748685.1). GTDB lineage: Bacteria > Pseudomonadota > Alphaproteobacteria > Sphingomonadales > Sphingomonadaceae > Sphingomicrobium. Next base: position 11,412 of record CAVVKB010000023.1, read on the forward strand.
GTGTGCGGCACCTGCCATAGGCGCCTCGCTTTCCCGCGCGGCTGATGCTGTGCGCTTACGCCTGCGGAACCGAATTTCTACTGGAAGAGAAGAGCCAATGTTCGCAGTCGTGCGCACGGGCGGCAAGCAATATCGCGTCGCCCCCGGAGACAAGATCGTCGTCGAGAAGCTCGACGGCAACGCGGGCGACCGCATCACGCTGGGCGATGTCCTGCTGGCCGGCGAGGCGGTCGGACCTGAAGTCGACCGACGGCCTGACCGTCGCGGCCGAGATCGTCGCCCAGGCCAAGGCCGACAAGGTGACGGTGTTCAAGAAGCGCCGCCGCCACAATTATCGCCGCAAGAAGGGCCATCGCCAGCAGCACACGATCCTGAAGATCGTCGCGATCGGCGACCAAAAGGAACAGAAGAAGGCCGCGCCGAAGGCCGAAGCTGCGGCCGAAGCCAGCTGCTGCACCTGCGAAGGCGAACAAGTCCAAGGCGGCTGCCGCCGCGGAGGGCGCCGAGCGACGTCGGCCGGCAAGCCGACCGAGAACCCGGCCCCGACCGACGAGAAGGCGGCGGGCGCTCCCAAGGGCGCGGCCAAGAAGGCCGCTCCGGCCAAGGCCAAGGCCGAATCCGGGTCGACAGAAAATGCTGCACCTGCTAAGGCCGCGAAGAAGGCCCCGAAGGCCAAGTAATCAGACTTCAGAAATCGAAGTAATTCGTCATGGCACATAAAAAAGCAGGCGGCTCGTCCCGCAACGGCCGCGACAGTGAGAGCAAGCGCCTCGGCGTGAAGAAGTTCGGCAGCGAGTCCGTGCGCGCCGGCAACATCATCGTGCGTCAGCGCGGCACCAAGTGGCACCCGGGCGACAACGTCGGCCTGGGCAAAGACCATACGCTTTTTGCACTTACCGACGGCCAAGTCGCGTTCCGCGACGGCAAGCTTGGACGCAAATACGTCCACGTCATGCCGATTAGCGAGAGCCAAGCATAGGAACGGTCAGAAAGGGACCGTTCCCACAAGGGGGCGGCCCGGACGAGATCCGAACGGATCAAAGCCAAAAGGGAGAAGGGGAGCCCCCGGAAGGGGTCTCCTCCCTTTTTCTTTTTGCCTTCTCCCGAAACTGTCACGGGCCGCCGTTAGGCGGCCCGCGCGAGGAGAAGGGTGATGTTCGCGAGAACGCCAAGATTGCTGCTGAGGCCGGGCTTCCCGGAGGATGCGCCGGCGCTTGTCAGCGCGATTGCCGACGAGGCGATCGTCCGCAATCTCGCGATCGGTGCCGTGGCCCTATTCGATGCGCGATGCCGAAGCCTTTCTCGCCAGCCCCGCGACCCGTCCTGCCATCGCTCCTGATCTTCGAGCGCGGCACCGAGCGCGCCGCAACTGGTCGGCGCGTGCGGCCTTGGCCGTCGCCCCTCCGGCTCGGTCGAGATCGGCTATTGGATCGCCAAGCCCTACTGGGGTCGCGGCTACGCGACCGAAGCCTGCATGGCGCTGGTCGACATGGCCCGTGCGCTCGGGCTGCCCAGCCTCGAAGGATCGCACTTCGTCGACAACCCGCGTTCGGCGCGGGTGCTCGAGAAGCTCGGCTTCGTGCCGCTGGGGATCGTCGCTCCGCGCATGTGCTGCGCGCGCGGCGAGCCGAGGTGCCGGCGCGCCTGATGCGGCTGGAGCTTCGGACTCGACAGTGTCGCGCGAGGACGAGGACGAGGCGCTGGCGGCCTAGGCCGCGCCGCCTCACCTTCGCGCCGGCTCCGCTCGCTGGCGACGGCGATCGTAGGCGCCGAGCAGGTGCGGTCGTCTTCGTTCCACGGGTGAAAGCCGGGCAGGAAGAACTTGACCCAGGCGCCCGCGATCTTGCGGAACATGCCGGGGCGGACCCACAGATACCAGAGCAGCAGCGCCCAGGCGCGGACGCCCGTCACGCCATCCTGCCGCATCAGTTCGAGCGCGCCGGCGGTGCGGTCGACGACGAAGTTGCGGGTCACGAACAGCATGACCTTCGCCTTGACCTTCCAGCGCTTCCACCGCGGCCAGTCGCGGGTCGCGTGAAGCCAGGTATCGTAGGCGACGCCCTTGTGCTCGATCTCCTCGACCGCATGCCAGCGCCACAGGTCGGCCGTCTCTTGCTCCCACCGGCGAGATGCCGCGGGTTGGCGAGCAGTTGGTGCGCGAGGATGGCGGTGAAATGCTCCAGCGCCATGGTCGCGGCAAGGCTGACGATCGGCGGCCGCCGCTGCGTGATCGCCAGCCGCTTCTCGACCTGCGCTTCCAGCTTCGAGAGATCATAGCCCGCGCTCGCTCGCGCGCTTGTTGAACGCGTCATGCTCGCGGCTGTGGATCGCTTCCTGCGTCGTGAAGGCCTTGATTTCCTCGGCGAGCTTGGGCGGCGCGCCGTTCCGGAAGCCCGCACGCTTTCGACGAAGAAGGCCTCGCCCGCGGGGAAGGTGGTCGACAAGGCGTTGTAAATAGCAGTCGCTTCGACGCGCCCGCCGTGCCACAAGCGGGCGGTCGCCGCGCCGCGACCGAAGCGGCGGTCGCGCGGCGTGATGCTGAGGTCCGCAGGGGTCGGCAGGATCGTCGCGGTCATGATGGCAGAGATAGACTAACTTACACTAGTGTCAATAAGACGAACCCGCCTTACCCCGGAAGAAAGCCGCTCAGCCGCGCTGGCCGCGGCGCGCAAGCTGCTGATCGATCACGGGCCGCAGGCCGTCACGCTCAAGGCCGTCGCCGGCGAGATCGGCCGGACCCACGCCAATCTCCTCCACCATTTCGGCTCCGCCGCCGGACTTCAGGGCGAGCTCGCCAAGTCGATCGCGGATTCCGTCAACGGCAGCATCGCCGAAGCCGTCGAGCGGGCCCGCGCCGGCGAAACCGATGCCCGGGTGATCGTCGACCAATGCTTCGACGCCTTCGGCAGGGAGGGGGCCGGGGCCCTCGCCGCCTGGATGATCATCACCGGCAATCGCGACGCGCTGAACCCGATCCTCGATTCGATCCGCGGCCTCGTCGCGCAGCTCGCGGTCGGTCACGAGGAGCATCATGTCGCCGAAAGCACGCTGTCCTCGTGCTGAACGCGCTTGGCGACTTCGCTGCTCGGCCCACCGATCGCCGAGGCCCTAACCTGCCGCGCGACGCCGCTCGCGATCTTGCCGCCCAGCGGCTCCGCCACCGCTTGGAGGCCGAACAGCCCAGTCGCAGCGGATGAACTGGCACCAGTCGTTACAGGCGCGTTACGGGCGCATGCGGCGAGTTTTTCAACATGTGCGCGACGAAGACTTCGAGCGGATGCCGGTCAGCCGAGCGCCTTCGTCGGCGCGGCGCCGTCATCGTGATCTGGGCGGTGACCGGCCCGATCTTCCATTATTCGGACACCTGGCAGCTGGTCATCAACACCGGCACGACGATCGTCACGTTCCTGATGGTGTTCCTGATCCAGAACAGCCAGAACCGCGACGGGGCGGCGATGCAGGCGAAGCTCGACGAGCTCCTGCGCGCGGTCGAAAAGCCCGCGAGCAGTTCATCGGCATCGAGCATCTCACCGATCAGCAGATCGAACTGGTCCGCACGGCGCTCGAGCGGCACGCCAAGGAGCTCAGAGACAAGCGAAAAGCAGGAACGGCCGAGGACACGGTCGATCGGCTGCTCGACCGCTTCTAATCCTGCGGTCATGCCGTCGCGTTCCTGTAGCCGCCGGTCCGCCTCGTCGATCGCCCGCAACAGCTCGTTGAAGGAGGGCGCTTGTTCGACGGGCCAGGCCCGATCGAAGGTGGGTCCGAGCAAGGAAAGGTCGTGCTTGGTCAGCAGGCCGACAGCGACAATGCGCTCCTGCATGACATGCTCCGTAACCTGATATGTGTTAAGCTAAACGCTCCTCGCGGCTTGCAGTGCCTAGCGTTTCGCCTGGGAAACGGTTGCGGCCGCCCACTTGGACGACGCGCCCCAAGCCCCAGATTGATTCGACACCAAGAACCGACCAGCGACCATGCCCACCACCACACCCGAATGGCAGCATCTCGCCGTCTATGCGATCGGCGCTGCGCTCCTCATCATGCTGCTTCAGCGCATCCCCTACATCGGCCGGATAATCCGCTTTGCCTTCTCGCTCGGGTTGCTCGCTTTCCTGATTTTCGTCCTGCTGAGCCAGGCACCGTATCAGCCGGAGCTGTCACGCTTCACCGACAAGCTCGGGCTCGACGACCAGCAGGTCGCGGGCAAGGAGCTGAGGGTCAGCATGTCGTCCGACGGCCATTTCTGGGTCGGCGACGATCAACGGCGTACCCCGGCGGATGCTGATCGACAGCGGCGCGACCGTCACCGCGCTTTCGCCCGACACCGCGCATGCGGCCAGGATCGACACCGGCACCGGGATCGCACCGGTCGTGCTGCGCACCGCCAACGGCGCCGCGACGGCGGAGACCGGCAAAATC
>CAVVKB010000024.1:0-163670 GCA_963748685.1 uncultured Pseudomonadota bacterium
AGGAGGTGGTCAGCGCATTGCCGATCATATCCACTCCGGCCAGCACCACGACACCGATAACCAGGGTTATCAGGGTATATTCGAGTGCGGTGAAACCGCGCTCGTCGCACGCAATGCCCACCATCCAGCGCCGCAGCATCGACACGCGGTCTCTCCTCTCTGTTCGAACCGGACCGCGTGCTATGCTGCCCGATATATGGCCTGGGACTCATCGCCGATTGCGGAACGAAGAAAGCGCCCTGTCGGGTTAAGATCATGTCAAACCGGGCCTCGGAAGGACGAAGATGTCACGGCAGATGGTGATGGTAGGGTTTCTGCAAGCGCAGAACTGCACGAATTGCGCAGTCCCGGCGCCATCCGGATTTTGCGCACCGACTTCATGTCCGCTGACGACCGCCGGCAGAAGGCGAAGGCGAGTGCCGCCAATGATGGGACTGGCGCTGCCGACGCGGAGGCGAAAGCCGATGGCGAAGGGCCGGACATGTTCTCAGCGGCTGGAGTGGCGGCGGAGTAGATATGCCAACTCAATTTCAACAGAATTGCCCACACTGCAGCACGGCAAGCCGGCTTCATCGTAAGGCATCAATGGAACTGGCGCGGGACCTCGACCCGAGCATATGTCGTCGCTCGGTGCGGTGTCTGTGACAATGGTATCATCGCGGACATTACGTCACCTGGCTACTCTGCGTTCCCAGACATGGTCGCTAGCGAGTACTCCATCGACGGGAGCAATATCCGCTTAATTCGAACGTGGCCTGCCGCGAGTCGTTGAGCCCCTCAGCTGTGCCGGGCAATGTCGCCACCTTCTTCGAGCAGGGACAGCGCGCACTGAAGGCGACGCATTGGATGCAGCTGGTGCAATGTTCCGAAAGACGCTCGACGTTTCGACAAAACTTCTTGAACCCGAACATCGGGATAAAACGCTATTCAAGAGGATCGAACTGCTCGTCGCTGGCGGCAAGTTGACGGCCGCTATGGGCGACTGGTCTCACGAAGTCCGACTGGATGGCAACGAAGCCGTGCATGGGGAAGAGCCGGAAACGGAGGAAGATGCCATGATGCTGCGACGTTTCACTGAGGCCTTTCTGACCTACAGCTTTTCCTTGCCAGCCCTCGTCGAAGCTAATCGGGCAAGGCGGCAACCCGCGAACGATGCTGCTTCCGAAGCGGCGGCCTGAAGCAGCAGCAATCATTGACACGTCGAAACGGAACCGTTTAGATCTCGTTTTGTTCTAGTCTGACCGACCGCACGAAGGGGAAATTGCGTGCTTGCGCCTACCGATCAGACTGCTGCCACTATCGATCTTATCGGCTGCGCTGGCGGCCAGAAATTCGGCACCATCCTCGCTGATCCGCCGTGGCAGTTTCAGAACCGCACCGGCAAGGTCGCGCCCGAGCATAAGCGACTCAACCGCTACGGCACGATGACTCTGGACGATATCTGCGCACTGCCGGTGGACGATATCGCCGCCGACCCCTCGCACCTTTACTTGTGGGTGCCAAACGCGCTGCTGCCGCAGGGCCTGCAGGTTATGGATGCGTGGGGCTTCCGCTACATTTCGAACATCGTCTGGCACAAGGTCCGCAAGGACGGCGGCTCCGACGGGCGCGGCGTGGGCTTCTACTTCCGCAACGTCACCGAGCTTCTGCTGTTCGGCGTCAAGGGCAAGAACGCCCGCACGCTCGATCCCGGCCGAAGCCAGGTCAACATGATCCAGACCCGCAAGCGCGAGCACAGCCGCAAGCCCGACGAGCAATACAAGATCATCGAGGATTGCAGCTGGGGTCCACGCCTCGAAATGTTTAGCCGCGGCAAGCGCCCAGGCTGGACCGTGTGGGGCAATCAGGCCGACGAAAGCTACCGGCCCACCTGGGACACCTACAGCTACAACAGCGCGCTCCCGATCGCAGCGGAGTAGTGTTCGAAAGCCTCTTAAAGGCGGGCTTCCAGATCGAGTTCGCCTCTCATGCAAGAGCGATCCTCGGCGTCGATTTTCCTGATGTGGTCAGGGACCTCGATGAAGCCCTCTTGCAGGTACGATTACCAATCACCGAAATTGTCGGAAGCGGCGGCGGCGAGGCGCAGCTTACGCAGCGGCTGAGGCGTGGGTTTTACGATCTCCATTGGCGCAAGCGGAACGTCGAAATCAAAAAGGTGATCGACCACGTCGAAAAAGAGTTGATCAGCCATGAAATCGATCACTTCCATTCAACGGACGGCGGCACCTTCGCGCTGGAAATCGAGTGGAACAACAAAGACCCATTTTTCGATCGCGATCTGGAAAACTTCAAACGGCTGCACGCCGAGGGAGTGATCAGCATCGGCGCTATCGTGACCAGAGGATCCGAGCTCCAGTCGCAGCTGCGTTCGATAATTCAGGCTTGGGCCGAACGCGAGGCAATTCTTTCTTTCGATGACCTCAAAGCGCGAGGGTTCAAGCGACCACCGAACGGCAGGAAGCAATCGTTTCAGCCAGAGTAAGCGGCAGGAAAGTTTCGCGCACGCTTGGGCGGGAATGTTCTTCTCGGACAAGTACGGAATGGCGACGACCCACTGGTCAAAGCTTCAGGACCGTATTGCCAGAGGCGTGGGCAATCCCTGCCCGCTGGTTTTGATCGGCTTGCCACCATCAATCGTGGACATGGCCAGCTAGTTTTCCGCGCTTCCGCCTGCACAACCTCTGAAGGGCAAACCCATGACCAACCGAACCAACGCTCCGCTGCTTGTTACTCTCGCCGCCGCGTCACTGCTCGCCGGCTGCAACCACTCCTCCACCGACACCGCCGTCGCCGAACAGGTCCGCAAGGACGCGCTCGGCCTGGTCGCCGCCTACAACGCGCAGGACGCCGCCGCCGCCGCGGCCTATGACGCGCCGGATTATGTCGGCATCTATCACGGGACGCCGAACAACGTCGGCCCCGCCGTCGATCTTAAGGAAATGAAGGCGGCGATGGCCGTCTCGAAGCTCGACTGGCAAATCGGGCAGGGCAAGGTGACCGTCGCCAGGGCCGGCGACATCGGCATTTTCGAAGCGCCCTACACCTTCACCGTCACCACGCCGCAGGGCGCCGCGACCCGCGAAACCGGCAACTGGATCGCGATCTTCAAGCGGCAGGACAACGGACAGATGAAGCTGTGGCGCTCGATCGGCAGCGACCTTCCGGCGGCGCGGGTCGAGCCGCGCTGATCAGCACCACGGCCTTCTCCCACTCCCATATTCCCGCGCCACGCCGGCGCTGACCATCGCCTCGCCAACGTCCGCGCCATCGACCGCGACGTTCCGCAGCAGCCGCCCGTAAACGTCCCGGTCGCGGTCGATGCTCGACATCGTCACCGCGCCGCTGTTGAGCAGCGCGTGCAGCCGCTCGGTCGCCGCATTGCCGAGCCGCGCCTCGTCCGCGCAGCGCGGCGGATGGGTCTCCGGCGCGTCGATGCCGGCAATCCGCACCTTCTCCCCGCCGATCCAGAAAGTGTCGCCGTCGACCACGCAATTGGCGCCGCCGCCGCTGCGGCAATAGCTAAAGCAGCGCGAATCGCTGAACCTGCCTGGTGCCGAGATGGCACGGACTGCGCCTCCCCATCCTGCGTTCTCGCCCGGCGTTGCCACTCAACGTCCTCGTCATCGGGCACCCGCGTCGGCACCGCCTGGACGGCATTCCATTCGATTGCCGCTATCGCATCCGTCGATTCATTGTTCCGGCCGGCCCAACTGAGCGCCCCGCCGCAAACAAAGCCGACGAGCACCGCGCTGACGACGATCGGGATGACGCCGCGGCGCGCGGGCGCGCTCGACTTGTAGCCGTCGATGACCCTCCAATCGCTTGGGGAGCCAGGTTTCCAGTGATCGCTCACAGGCTGCGAAGCTAAGGCAGGTTGATTACGCTTCGGTTAGCGCCGCTGATTGCTTGCGCATTCCCCCCCTAGTGCTCGGCGATTTTTGCTGTCCTACAGCGCCCAACCTGCTCCATCTGTCCCGACTTCTTTCAGCGCGAAGGAGTCCCCCATGGCCACCAAGCTAAAAGTCGTCACCGACCACGCCGACATCGTTCCCGCGCCGCAGTCCGCGCCCGACTTCGACATCGCGCCGACGCGCAAGCGGCACGCCGGCTGGACCGCCGATCGGCAGCGTCGGTTCATCGAGCATCTCGCGCTGACCGGTCATGCCGGCGAGGCCTGCGCCCTCGTCGGCGTCGCCTCGAGCTCGGCCTACCGCCTCAAGCACAAGACGGGCGCCGAAAGCTTTTCGCGCGCGTGGGACGCGGCGTTTCGCCTGTCGCCCACGCGCCTCGTCGCCATCGGCCTCGACCGCGCCATCAACGGCCGCGTCGAGCGCCACTACAAGGACGGCGAGCTGGTGATGGAGCGGCGCATCCCGTCCGACTATTTGCTCACCTGGTTCATCTCCCGCCTCGATCCGCTGCAATTCGGCTCGCCCGGCGCCAAGGCGCTCGCCGCCGCCACCGGCGACCCGCGCGAAACAGCGCGCACGCGAGCTTCCTGTGCTGATCGCGGGCTTCGCGGACGTGCCGGACGAGGAATGCCCGGTCCAGGACATCGACTTCCTCGACTCGCGCCTCGGCGAGACCGGCAGCGGCGACCCAATCGCCGACCATGATCGCGGGTGAAGCGCGGCTTGCGCGTGCGCGCCCGTGTTGGATCGCTGCAATCGCTGCGTTTCGAGGCTTTCAGCTGATTGGGTCGGGCCTTACTTCGCCATCATCCCGGCGAGCAGGTAAACCGCGGCGTCGATGCCGAGCGCGAAGAAGATCATGCCGATGACCGCCAGCGCGATTTCCCATTCGTGCGTCTGGCGCCACATCGCCTTGTCCAGCGTCGCCGGCTTTTCCGCCGGCGGCGGATCGCGGCGGATGCGCGACGGGCGCGGGGCGTCCGGCTTCAGCGACACCTTGGTTTGCTGCGGTTTCCAGTGGTTGCTCACGCCCCCGGCATAAGCCCGCCGCCCTTACCGTCCGGTTACCGTCGCGGCCGTTGAACCGATCGCGCTCTTTATTGCACCAAGGGCCAGCACTTCACGCGGACATCAGGGTACCGCAATGCTAGTGCGGCTGGCGGCGGCAATCCGTTCTTGGCCGCCAAGGGAGGGGAACATCACCATGACCGACAACAGCAAGCTTCTGTCTTACGCCTTGATCGTTTTCGGGCTCGCTTTCTGCCTGATCGCGCCGCTGTCGATGGTGTGGCCCTCGGGCTGGGCGTGGCATGACGGCGGGGTAATGGCGAACGACTATTTCCCGATGATCCTCGGCGTTTACGCGACCCTTGGCGTGTTCATGATCTTCGCCTCGCGCGATCCCGCCGCCAACCGCTCGCTGATCTGGTTCGTCGTCTGGTCCAGCGTCGTCCACGCTGGAATCATGGCCTGGGAAGCGATGCGCAACCCGATGATGGCCGGGCATTTGTACGGTGACGTCCCCGCGCTGTTGCTGATCGCCCTGGTGCTCGGCTGGCTGACGAGCCGCTCCGCGGGCGCAGTGCGAGGCCGGGTCGCCGCCTGAACTTTAGTCAATTCAGGCCCGCTTGCGCGGGCGGGACAACAGCTCGGCTTCGGCCTTCCGGCGCACTCGCTCGGTCACTTCCTGGGTGTGGTCGGCATCGGCGTTGCAGCGGCCGTGGCACAGGAACTGGTTGCCGTCCGGCTCGGGCTCGCCGGGAATGATCGCCGCGACCCGCTCGATCTCGGCCCGCGGTCGTGGCCGGGCGTCAGGTCGAAGCGGAGCGGCCGGCGGCAGCGGCGGCAGTCGTCGCCGTCGCGGCGGCGAAGCTCGGCGATGCGCTGCGCACGCTCCTGCGCCCGCTTGAATTTCCACGGGGTCAGATATTTGGCGAGGACGGCATTGCTCATGCCGCCGTTCCTAGCCCGGTTGGATTACCGCCCGGTTAGCGGATGGCTAAGGGGAGGTGACCGCGGGCCACTTTTCGCTCTAACAGCGGGCGATGAGCGATTTGACGGCCGTGATCGAAACGATGGAGCATCGCTGGATGCGCGCCTGGGTGCAGCGCGACATCAAGGCGCTGAAGGCGATCACCGCCAAGGACTTCATCCTGCTCACCGCCTCGAAGCCGCCGGCGATCCTCGACCGGCCGAGCTGGCTCGAAGCGGCGGCCAAGCGCTGGGATTGCGACAGCTACCGCTTCGGCGACATTTACGTCCGCGATTTGGGAAACACTGCGGTGTTCGCGGCGCCGCTCGAACTGACGGCGATGCTCGACGGACGCGACTGGGCGGGACCGGTGTTCGTCACCGACTTGTGGCGGAAAGGGCGGGTGCGCCGGCGCTGGAAGCTGGCCCAGCGCGTGATTTCCAAGGTCGACTCCGATCCCGCGGTCCCCAAGGCAATCCGCGCCCTCCAATTGTGGAAGTAGGGCCTAGGGCGCCTTGGCGTTCGCCGCTGCCTTGACCCTCGCCGCCGCCGCCGCGGCTTCCTTCGCCTCCCGTTCACGCTTGGCCTGCTGGTAGAGCGTATATTCGGTGGGATGCGGGTCGGTCTCGAACATGCTGCCGACCTCCTGCCCTTTGGCGAGCCGGTCCCCGATCTTCGCCGCGGTAGCCGCCAAGGCGATCAGGTTCACGCTCGGCGTACCGCGACACCCGAACGGCCCCACCGTGGAGCAGCTATGGTCGGCATAGGTCTCATGGGGGCTGCGCGGCCGGCCGGGATCGCCCTGCTTCTTGGCCTTGCGGGCGGCGAGCACATCCGGATCGAGCCGATACCCGTTCGGCTTCACCGCGCAGACGACAATTTCGTTGGGGTTCGCGCGTCCGTGTCTGCGGCGCACATTCGGGCGATTTCACCGGAGTGGCCGCCGCTGTCGCTGGCGGTGCCGGGCCATAAGCGGACGCCTGAACCAGGAATAAGAGTGCGGCCCACATCGCTTTATGGTCGACGCGAGCGCCTTTCCGCTCGCTGAACGCGGGTGTCGAACAAGCGGAGCGTACGGCGGAATGTGCGGACTTCGGCGTCGGTGTAGGCACTAGCTGCCGCCTTCGGTGCCGGGTCCGGCAGGCCGGTCACGAAATAGGCAATGCCGCGATGGCGGACACGGTCGATCCACAGCCCGCTCTTCATCCCGTAGGCGTCGCCGGCGTGCCCGACGAACGAAGTGCCGTCCCCGGCAAGGTCGTCGGCGCAGCCGCGGTTGGGAATTCGGAGCGTGCCGTTGCCGGCGCTGCAGTAGAAGCCGCCGTCGGTCTGCCCGTTGGCCCCATTGAACCGCCAGACCTGGGCGAACAGCGTGTCGACCGCGGCTGGCGAGAGGATTCGAACCCCGTCCAGCTCGCCGCCGTTCAGCAGCATCCGACCGATGCGTGCCAATCCCTGGGCGGAGATGCGGAGGCCGCCCTGCGGCGCGAACAGCGCGCCGTTCTCGCCGAGGCGCCAGAGGCCGAGATCGCAAACCTGCCCGTCGCTGACGAACACCGGGCAGGCGGGGCGCCGGCCGTGGAGGTCGTCCTTGACCGGCGTGCCGTCTGGCGTGTCGAGCTCGACCGCCCGGGCGACCGCGGCGTCGCTGCAGGTCGGCCAGTTGAAACAGGCGTCGAGCTTCATGGGCTCGAGGATGTTGCGCCGCATCCAGATGTCGAACCGCTCGCCGGTTGCGTTCTCGACGATCGATCCGATGATCGGGTAGTTGAGGTTGACGTAAGCAAAGTAATTGTCGCCGGGACCGTGCACCGGATCCCAATTCTTCGGGTCCGCCATGACCTGCCGGATCGAGCCGCCCAGCGGGATCACATAATCATCGTCATGCTCTCGCACGGAAGCGGTGTGGGACAGCAGCATCGAGAGCGTGATCGGCCGGTCGGGGAAGTGAGGGTTGCGCAAGCTCCAGCCAAGCCAGCGCGACACGTCGCTCGACAGGTCGAGCCGCCCTTCGTCGACCAACTTCATGACCCCGATCGCGGTCACCATCTTGCTGACCGACGCGACGCGCACCGGATCGTCGGGCGTGACCCGGCGGCGACTCTTCAGGTCCGCGAACCCGTTGGCGAAACTGGCGATATCGGCATCCCGCTCGAATGCGACGCCGACCTCGGCATGCCCAGACGAGTTAGGCCGCGGCACGCTCGCGCAGGCGGCGAGGAGGAGGGCAAGTGCTAGTGTAACGCCCCGCATCTTGTCCTACATAGCGCTCATGGCCGACGAGACGAAAGCTGCGAGTGCGATGCCGACGCTCGAAGATTGGCAGCATTGGACGCTGGTGATGGGCCGCGCCCAGCAGATGCTGATGGAATTCTGGGCCGACAGCCTGAAGAAGGATCAGCCATTCCCCGCCTGGTCGGCGTCGGCGTTCGGGTTCGGCGACGCGCAGCCGGCGACAGATCCGATGGCGCTGATGACCGCCGGCGCGCAGGCCTGGGCCAAGGGGCTGGAGGCCTGGGGCAAGATGCTGGGCGGGGTCACGGCTGTTCCGGCCGCGGGCGAACCCGAGCGCAAGGATCGGCGCTTTTCAGCGCCCGAATGGCGGGAGAATCCGATTTTCGACACGATCCGTCAGACCTATCTGCGGGTGTCCGACCAGCTTCTCGGCACCATCGACGAGATCGACGGCCTGGACTCGGCGACCCGCGAGAAAATGCGGTTCGCGACGCGCAGCTTCGTCGACGCGATGAGCCCGTCGAACTTCGCGCTGACCAATCCGCAAGTGCTGAAGCGGACGCTGGAGACGCGGGGCGAGAATTTGCTCAAGGGCCTCGCCAACATGCTGAAGGACATTGCGGCGGGGCAGATGACGCAGACCAAGCAGGGCGCGTTCGAGGTCGGCCGCAACCTCGCGACCACTCCCGGCAAGGTGATCAAGCAAACCCCGCTCTATCAGCTGATCCAGTACACGCCGACCACCGACGAGGTGCTGAAGACGCCGGTGGTGATCTTCCCGCCGTGGATCAATCGTTTCTACATCCTCGATCTCACGCCGGAGAAAAGCTTCGTCAAATGGTGCGTTGACCAGGGCATCAGCCTGTTCATGGTGAGCTGGAAGTCGGCCGATGAGAGCATCGCCGACGCGTCACTCGAGGATTACGTCCTGCGCGGCCAGGTGGACGCGATCGATACCGTCCGCGACTCGCTCGACGTGCCGAGCGTCCACGCGATCGGCTATTGCGTCGCCGGAACCACGCTGGCGACAACGCTGGCCTATCTTCAGTCCAAAGGGCAGGCCGACAAGGTCAGGTCGGCGACCTTCTTCACAGCGCAAGTCGACTTCAGCGAGGCCGGCGACCTCAAGCTGTTCCTCGGCGACGAGACGATGGGCCTGCTGACCCAGCTCACCGCCGAGAAAGGTTATCTCGACGGGCGCTACATGGCGGCGACGTTCAACCTGCTGCGCGGCCGCGACCTCATCTGGAACTATGTCGTCAACAATTACCTGCTCGGTGAGGAGCCGCCGCCGTTCGACCTGCTTCACTGGAACAGCGACACGACGAACCTCCCCGCCGGATGGCACCGCGACTATCTCGAGACGCTCTACAAGGGGAACAAGCTCGCCCAGAAAGGCGGGATCAGCGTAGCCGGCACACCGGTCGACATCGATACGGTGCGCACGCCGACCTATGTCCAGGCGGGCCGCGAGGACCATATCGCGCCGCCGCAAAGCGTGTGGAAGATCATGGACCATTTCGCCGGGCCCAAGCGGTTCGTGCTGGCGGGCTCTGGCCATATCGCCGGCGTCGTCAATCCGCCCGCCGCGCAGAAGTACCAATATTGGGTCAATGAGAAGGACGCGCCCACGCTCGAGAGCTTCGTCGCCACCGCCACCGAGCATAAGGGAAGCTGGTGGCCTGATTGGCGCGAATGGTTGGAACGGCAGGATAAGGACAGGGTGGCAGCGGATGGCGCGCGGATACCCGGCAAGGGCAAGCTGAAGGCGATGGAAGACGCGCCCGGGAGCTACGTCAGGTCGCGCTAGCGATCAGCAATTTTCATACTTCCAGTGCCGGCGCTTGCCCTCGTTCAGCCACTCGATCGCCGTGACGATGCGCTTGCTGCGCGTCGCATCCTGCTTCGCTTCGGCGATCCATTCAAAATAATCGCGCCGGGCGCTGGGCGGAAAGCCGTCGAGCGCGGCTTTCGCCTTCGGGGCTTCCTTGAGAGCTGCAGCGAATTCGGGGTGGAGTTCCGGAGCTGGCTTCGGCTGATGCTTGGTCTTGCGCGGAGTGGGCGCCGCTTTGGCAAGCTCGGCGGCATCGCGGAGTAGCCGGTCGAGTTCGGCATCCGACGGCAAGTCCTCAACGCCCTTGAGCTTTCCGAACTGTCCCATCGCACCGACGCTGGCGTGGCTCGATTCCAGTTCCTGGCCGCGCCAGAAGTTGAGCGCCGCATGGGCTTTGAACGCAGCGGTGATGAGCACGATCCTACCGCCGACGGTGTACGCGGGCATGCTCCATTTGATCGCCTCCTGGGCGTCGGGAAGAGCCGCGTGCACTCGCTCCCGGGCCTTTTCCAGGATTGGCTGCGCAAAGGGCGCGGCGTTGGCGATGTACGCGTCGATTTGCGGGTCGCGGCTCATAAAATGCCGCCGCCGAGCATCAGCCGGACGATCCCGATCAGGATCACGAACAGGTTGAGATTGCGCCCGGCGGTGCCGCGCGAAAGCATACCGACGCCGGCGCCGATGATCGCGAGCGGGATGATCAGCCAATTCGCCCAGCCGAGCAGCGGCAGGAAGGCGACGAGCGCGCAAATCAGCCCGATGAAGCCGATGATCAGCGAAGCGAGATTGAACATGCCTGTCGTCCTAACATCATTCCGGCGGTTGCGGCAGTTGGGGTGAACGAAGGAGCGCCGTGGCGTACAAGACCAGTGCCAGCCAGATCGCCGGAAAGGCGATGAAGTGCGCGAGCTTCAGCGGCTCGCCATAGAGGATGGCGATCGCGAACTGGAGCGTCGGCGCAATGAACTGAAGCATGCCCATGGTCGACAGCGGCAGTCGCTTGGCCGCGGCGGTGAACAGCAATAGCGGCGTCGTTGAGACCAGGCCGGCGAGCAGCAGCAGGCTCGTATCGTGCGTGCTTGTGCCCATCACCGGGCGTGCCCGGCCGCCTGATAGCCGAGCCACAGCATCGCCGGCGGAAGCAGCAATATGGTTTCAACGGTCAGCCCGACTAGCGCGTCGGCGGCGACGATTTTCCGGAACAGGCCGTAGAGAGCGAAGCTCGCGCACAAGGCGAGGCTGATCCACAATTGGCTGAGCGCTCCGGCGGCGAGGATTGAAATGCCGACTGCGGCGATCGCGACGGCGATCCATTGCAGGCGGTTGAGCTTTTCGTCGAGGACGAACCGGCCAAGCAGGACGTTGGCCAGCGGATTCAGGTAATAGCCGAAGCTGGCGGCGAGGATGTGGCCGTTGGTGACGGCCCATACATAGAGCAGCCAATTGCCGGCGATCAGCAGCGCCGTCACGATAAGCATGCCGATCGTCCGCTGGTGGCTCGCGACCTGCCGAAGCATCGGCCCGCGCCTGAGGACGACGACCATTGCGGCCAGCAGCGGTACTGACCACAGCACTCGGTGAGCGACGATGTTGACCGGGGGAATGCGCTCGATCGCTTTGAAATAGAGCGGCAGGACGCCCCACAGCGCGTAGGCGGAAAGGCCCAGCGCGAAGCCGGTGCGGGGGTGTGCAACAGGCGTCGGGTTCCCGTTCATCGCGCATTCGCCTAGCGGCGGTAAGTGCGTCATGAAAGCTTGTGGTGACCGGCGGGTTGGTTGAAACCGGCGAGGGTCGATGTCAGTTCAGTTTCGGTCGTAACGGAGGGGTTCGGTCAGTCTGTGAAAAAAATCCGAGCTTCTTCTCCCTTGGCGGCCTCGCGCTGTTGTCCGGTTGCGCGACGAAGCCGTCGGCTCCCGCGGGGGTCCACCCGAGCATCGAGGTCGGCGCGCCGCTCAAGTCCGACGCCTGGAAGGCGATCGCGACCGCAGCTGACAAGGATCGGCTCGCCCGCCTTGGCCTGGCCTGGCAGGAAGCACTGGCGGATGCGGGTCGAACCAACGCCGCCGACGTTCGCCACGAGGGCAAGCTGTTGATGCCACGATCCGCGCTGCCGCGTCCCGAGCCCACACCGGGCAGCTATAATTGCCGGCTGATCAAGCTCGGCAAGGCGGATGCGAAAGGTAAATCGTTCGAAACCTTCAAGCCGTTCTTTTGCTACGTCGAGGTCGAGGAAAATCTGCTCACCATCGTCAAGCAAACCGGCAGCCAGCGGCCGGCGGGACGCCTGTGGCAGGACGACAATTCGACGCGCCTGATCTTCCTCGGCAGCCTGGCGCTCGGCGACGAGACCGCGCCGGTCGGATATGGCGACGATCCCAAGCGCGACATGGCGGGCGTGCTGGAGCGGATCGGGCCGTTCAGGTGGCGGCTGGTAATCCCATGGCCGCAAAGCACCTCGAAGCTTGATGTGTTCGAGTTGACGCCGGTCGCCCAGCAGCCGGAAGGATGAGCGAGACCGCCGGGCTGCTGGCGGACCCTGTCGAAGTGCGCGCCATCCTCGTTGCCTCCGCTCAAGCCGGAGAGGCGATTACCTATGCCGAAGTCCTCGGCCTGCTCGGCCACCATTTCACCCGGCCCAAGATGCGCGCGCTGTGCAAGGTGCTCGCTTATATCGACGACCTGGCCGAGGCGCGCGGCGAGCCAGAGCTTGCGGTGCTGGTGGTGCGTCAGTCGGATGGCCTCCCCGGGCAGGGCTGGTGGGTCGGCGGTGCGAAGAAGCATGGCTACATCGGCCAGTGGGAAGGGCTCAAAGCGGCGCGGCTGATCAGGAAATTGCAGAGGCAGGCCTTCGCATATTGGGCGGGACGCGAGACCTAGCATTCGCTAAGCGCCCGGCGGTGAGCGACGTCCGCACCTTCACCGTCGATGATGACGACGACGGCATCCGCCTCGACCGCTGGTTCAAGCGGCACTTGCCGGATGTCAGCTTCAACACCGTCTCGCGCTGGGCGCGGACCGGGCAGTTGCGCGTCGGCGGCAAACGGGCGGTGCCCGGCGATCGGCTCGAGGCTGGGCAGGAAATCCGTCTGCCGCCGCCGGACAGCGCGCCGGCCCGTGCCGTTCGGCCGCAACGCCGCCGCGAACTGCTGACGCCCGAAGAAGAACAGCTGGTCCGCGAGATGGTGATCTACGAGGACCCGAGCGCGTTCGTGCTCAACAAGCCGCCCGGTTTGGCGACGCAGGGCGGAACCAAGACTCACCAGCATCTCGACCGGCTGCTCGACGGGCTGGCGGAAGAGGGCGCGCGGCCCAAGTTAGTCCATCGACTGGACAAGGATACGTCGGGCGCTTTGCTGGTAGCGCGAACCGCACGCTCCGCCGGTCATTTCGCCAAATCGTTCGCCGGACGCACCGCGCGGAAGGTCTATTGGGCAATCGTCGTCGGCAATCCCGACAGCGGCGAGGGGCTGATCGATGCCCCGCTCGCCAAGCAGCCCGGCACCGGCGGCGAGAAAATGCATGTCAGCGAGGATCATGGGCTTCCCGCGAAGACCAAATGGCGGGTCATCGACCATGCCGGCAACAGTGCGGCATGGGTGGAATTGCAGCCTCTGACCGGTCGCACGCACCAGCTCCGCGCGCACATGGCATCAATCGGTCATCCGATCGTCGGCGACGCCAAATATGGCGGCGCCGAGGCCTTCCTCACCGGCGGGGTCAGCCGCAAACTTCACCTCCACGCGCGGCGAATCCGGATCGATGCGCCCGGCGGCGGCAAAATCGACGTCACGGCGGAGCTGCCGGGTCATTTCGCCGAGACCCTGGGGATGCTGGGTTTCGAGACGGCTTCCGGCAACTTGCCGTTGGCAAAGCCAAGGCCCCCGGGATCAGGTCAGCGCAAGGCCGCCGCTGCCGCGAAAACGCGCCGGCGCGAACGGCGCGGCGAGCGCCGGGCCCGGGGTTCGCAGGGAACAGCCAAGAAAAGATGAACCGCCTCGCCATCTTCGACTGCGACGGCACGCTGGTCGATAGCGGCGCGACCATTCATGCCGCGCTGCGTACCTGCTTCGAACTCAATGGGCGCACAGTGCCGCCGTCTGCGGTGTCGCGCAAGGTCATCGGCCTCAGCCTTACCGAGGCGATGGGCGTGCTCCTGCCGGACTCTTCACCGGATGAGCATCGCCAGCTTGCCGACGACTATAAGCAGGCGTTCGTAGCGCTTCGCGCGGCCGGCCAGGTCGAAGAGCCGTTGTTCGATGGGGTGATTGAGTTGCTGGACGCGCTCGAATCAGAGGGCTGGCTGCTCGCTGTCGCCACCGGCAAGTCGGATCGCGGCCTCCGCCACTGCCTCCAGCAGCATGACCTGCACGCGCGCTTCGTCTCGCTTCAAACCGCCGACCGGCATCCATCAAAGCCCCATCCATCGATGGTCGAGCAAGCGATTGCGGATGCCGCGGCCAGTCCGGCGACCACGATCGTCATCGGCGACACGAGCTTCGACATGGCGATGGCGGTCAATGCCGGCGCGGTCGGCATCGGCGTCGCCTGGGGTTATCACGATGTCGAGGAACTGCTTGCCGCCGGTGCGGTCGGGGTCGCCGCGACGCCGCTGGAGGTCCTCACGCTGATTCAGGAGCAGGTCGATGGATGATGAAATCGGCAGGCGCCGGTTGCTGCTTTACTCGCTCGTTCGCTTGGGCGGGCTCGCTATTTTCTTCCTGGGAATCGCGATCATGTACACCAGCCTCCTGCGGCGGGGCGGCTGGCCCCAGGTCGGCGCGATCGTGGCGATCATGGGCGTGATCGACGGACTGTTTGCGCCTCGACTGCTCAAGAAGTCGTGGGATGAAAAGGATCGCGCACAGCCGTGAAGCGGTTCTGGAAGGACGTCAGCGTCGGCCCCCGCGGCGACGATTGGTCCATCTCACTCGATGGACGGCCGATCAAAACTCCGGCTCGCGAGGCTCTCGTCCTTCCGACCGAACTGCTCGCGGAAGCCATCGCCGGAGAGTGGCGGAATGTGCCCGAAACCATCGATCCGAGGGCCATGCCGCTGACCGGGCTTGCGAATGCGGCGATCGACCGCGTGGCGCCGGACCGCCTCGCTTTCGCGAAAGGCCTCTCGCGTTACGCCGAAGCAGACCTTGCCTGTTATCGCGCCGAAGGACCCAATGCGCTCGTCGCTCGGCAGACGGAAGAATGGGACAAGCTTCTGGCGTGGGCGCGACGACGGTTCGATGTGGACTTCGAGACGACGACCGGTTTGATGCACGTTGCGCAGCCCGTCGCCACGGTCGAGCGGCTGAACCACGCTGTCGAATCGCTCGATTCCTTCCAGCTCGCCGGTCTTTCTCCGGTGGTGACGACAGGCGGTTCAATTGTTGCCGCCCTTGCGGTGCAGGAAAAGGCGATCGCGCCGGGCGAGGCCTGGAAAGCTGTCTCGCTCGACGATCGATGGCAGATCGAGCAATGGGGCGTGGATGCTGAAGCCGAGGCGGCGCTGGCCAATCGGGAATGCGATTTCCTGGCCGGCGCGCAGTTCCTCGAATTGCTCAGTTAGGGCGCGCGACCAGTTCCCGAACGAAGCTTAACAAGTAAGGCTGGCGCTCCCGGCGGAGCCTCTCGGCGGCGATAATTGCCCGAACATCCTCGAGGCATTTGGTCATTTCCTCGTTGATCAGCACATAATCATATTCGGCCCAGTGTCCGATCTCTCCGGACGCGCGCTTCATCCGGCCTGCAATGATCTCCTCACTGTCAGTCCCCCGCTCGTGCAGGCGCCGCTCAAGCTCGCACATCGACGGCGGGAGAATGAAGATGCGGACCAGGTCGGTGCGGAAAGCATATTCGAGCTGCTGAGTGCCTTGCCAGTCGATGTCGAACAATGTGTCACGCCCGGCTTTGAGCGCGTCCTTGATAGGCTCCTTCGGGCTTCCATATAGATGGTCGAAGACATAGGCCCATTCGGCAAACTCGTCCGCTTCGATCAACTGCTCGAACTTCGCGGCATCGACGAAGTGATAGTCGACGCCTTCTTCTTCGCCAGACCGCATTGGACGGGTGGTGGCGCTCACGGACATTGTTATGTTGTCGTCGGCGTCCAGGAGCATCCGGCTGATCGTGGATTTACCGGCGCCAGAGGGCGACGACAGGACGATCAACAGGCCGCGGCGCTGACGAATGGGCTGGTCCATGGTTGCTCTTGCTTCGGTCGAGCCGTACCCGTCAAGCGACCGAATGTTGCAGTGCACAAAAAACCTCTTGAAATGCTGCGGCGCACCCTATATTGTGCACTGCAACATATTCAGAGGAACGTGACACATGGCCGACGAAACCAAGATTGAGGCTCAGACTGCAGCCGAAGCTCCGGCGAAAGTCGCCACGACTGTAGCTGAGACGATGAAGACGGTCGCCGCCGAGAGCGCCAAGACCGCCAAGCGCACCCGCGCAACGACGGCGCGCCGCGCGAAGCGTCAGGCCGCCGTTCAGAAGACCGCGACCAAGGCAGCGACCCGCCGCACTGCTCGCAAGACGAAGACCGCCGCCCGCAAGACTGCGACGGTGGCCCAGCAAAGGATTGAAACTGTGACCAAGAACCTTTTCAACGGCATCGACGCGATCCCCGCGTTCGCTCCGTTCCAGACCATGCTGAGCGACGCCAGTGAGCGTAGCCAGGACCTCGTGAAGCGCAGCCAGAAGGTTGCCGGAGAGCTTACCGACCTCGCCCGTGCGAACGTCGAAGCCGTCGTCGAAGCCGGCCGCGTTGCCAGCGAAGGTGCTCGTTCGCTCGGCCAGGACGTTGTCGCCAAGCAGCGTGACAGCTTCGAGCAGGCTGCGGACGCGATCCGTTCGTTCGCCGAAGCCAAGTCGCCAACCGAATATCTGCAGCTGCAGAGCGATTTCGCCCGCGCCTCGTTCGACCGCATGGTCGCCGAGAGCTCCAAGCTGACCGAATCGATGGTCAAGCTCGCCGGCGAAGCGTTCCAGCCGCTGTCGAACCGGGCCTCGGCCAATGCCGAGCGCTTCAACACCCTCGTTGCCTGACCCTCTCCCCTCCTAAGTCAGGGCAACGACTGTAGGCGGCCGCTCCAGTAACGGGGCGGCCGCCATTTTTTTGACATGGTGCCAAGTCGTGACTTGCCGCGTTTCCGCGGACTGCCATATTTTAGGCTGCGATGATTTCGACGTATGATCAACATGGCGAACCGCCCCGACGGCGATGACGGCCTCGACGAGATCGAGACCGGCGTCGCCACGCGCACCCGGCCAAAGACGAAGAAACCGTCGAACTACAAGGTGTTGATGCTCAACGACGATTATACGCCGATGGAGTTCGTCGTGCTGATCCTGCAGCGCTTCTTTTCCATGGGAATCGAGGACGCGACCCGGGTGATGCTTCAGGTCCACCAGCAAGGCGTCGCGGTGTGCGGGGTATTCACCTATGAGGTAGCGGAGACGAAGGTTACCCAGGTGATCGACTTCGCGCGCGAGAACCAGCATCCGCTGCAGTGCACGCTGGAGAAGGCGTAAACTAATTTCTCTCCCGCCAGCGGCGCTGGCAGGGAGGAATTTCCGTCGCTAAAGCCCGCCTCGTGGACAGCATCTGGATCAAGGGCGGGAACTCGCTCAAGGGCGAGATCCCGATCAGTGGCGCGAAGAATGCCGCGCTCACCTTGTTGCCCTGCGCGCTGCTGACCGATGACAAGCTGACGCTCGCGAACCTGCCGCGCCTCGCCGACGTCGATACCTTCAGCCACCTTCTCAACCAGCTTGGCGTGTCGACACATGTCGCGGGCGTGAAGAAGGGCGAGTTCGGGCGCCGGATGACGCTTCAGGCGACGGAGATCGCCTCGACCATCGCGCCCTACGACATGGTCCGCAAGATGCGCGCCTCGGTGCTCGTGCTTGGGCCGATGCTGGCGCGGGCGGGCGAATCGACAGTGTCGCTGCCGGGCGGCTGCGCTATCGGCGACCGGCCGATCGACCTTCACCTGAAAGCCCTCGAAGCGATGGGCGCGGAGATCGAGTTGGCCGCGGGCTATGTGAAGGCCAGCGCGCCCAAGGGCCGGCTCAGCGGCGGCGACTTCAGCTTCCCGGTGGTGTCGGTCGGGGCGACCGAAAATGCGGTGATGGCGGCGGTGCTCGCCAAGGGCAAAACCCAGCTCTTCAATGCCGCGCGCGAGCCCGAGATCGTCGACCTCTGCAACCTGCTGATCGCGATGGGCGCGAAGATCCGCGGCATTGGCTCGGGGCACCTGATCATCGATGGCGTCGAGGGGCTTCACGGCACCGATTACGAGGTGATGCCGGATCGCATCGAAGCCGGCAGCTATGCCTGCGCGGCCGGGATAACCGGCGGATCGGTGGATTTGATCGGTGCGCGTCCCGACGACATGCGCGCGATCCTGAACGCGCTCGCGCAGGCCGGCCTGATGGTCGAATTCCACAATCGCGGGATCAAGGTCAGCGCCGATGGGGCAATGAAGCCACTTGCGCTGTCGACCTCGCCCTTTCCCGGCTTTCCGACCGATATGCAGGCGCAATTCATGGCCATGCTGGCGCTCGCGAAGGGCGATAGCTTCCTCGAAGAAACCATCTTCGAGAATCGCTACATGCATGTCCCCGAGCTTCGCCGGATGGGCGCCGAGATCGACATCCACGGCCGCTCGGCGATCGTTCACGGCGTCGACCATCTGACCGGCGCGAGCGTGATGGCGACCGACCTTCGCGCTTCGATGAGCCTGGTCCTCGCGGGCCTGGCCGCGGAGGGCGAAACCGAGGTCCTGCGCGTCTATCACCTCGATCGCGGTTACGAACGACTGGAAGAGAAGCTATCGGCGGTGGGTGCGACGATCGAGCGGCGCAGCACCAGCTAGAGCTTCTTGAAGAAACGGATGCTGCTCCGTTCGTAGCCGAGGTGGCGGTAAAAGGCGTGGGCTTTGGCCCGGCGGTCATTGCTGGTCACCTCGATCATCTTACAGCCGGCTTTGCGCAGCCGCTGCTCGGCGGTCTCGACCAGCATCCGGCCAATGCCGCGGCCTTGCGCGCCCTTCGCAACGACCAGGATTGTAATTCGACCGAGCGGCGCGTCGCGATGCACGGTTACCGTCTTGTGGATTCCGCACAGGCCGACGATCCTCATGTCCTCGACCGCAACCAGCGGGGTCTCATCGAATTTCCCGAGCGCCGCGAGATTCTTGCGGACGGATTTTTCGTCAATCTCGTGGCCTAGCTCATTGATCAGCTCGACGAGGCGCGGCGCATCGGGCGGCCTGGCGTCGCGTACCTGTGGTTTCTGCCTGGATTTCGGAGGCGGTGGAGGCCGGTGGCTCCTGGCTCGGGCTTCGATCATTCGCCGCGACCGGGCGCGGCCGTTCGGCCTTCTGCACCTCGCGCTTGCGCGGCAGCACCGCGACGTCGAGCGATGCACCCCAGTCTTTGGCTCCCAGATTGCGCAGGAACGCCTCGGCATCGTCCGGCGAGCCGACCGGGCCTTTCAATCCATGCCAAAGACCGCTTGCCCGATGCATCGGTGAGGCCGACCTTGCCGAAGCGCCGCTTGCCCGGCGTGCGCACTCGCGACCGGACCAGCTTCAGGCCGCGATTGCGCGCGGTCTCGGCCAAAGCGTCAAGCCGCTCGTCGCTCATAGAGTGTCCAGCAGGTGCAGGATGAGGCCGACGAGGCCGCCGACGAGGGTGCCGTTGATCCGGATATATTGAAGGTCGCGCCCGACTGCGGACTCGAGCCGGTCGGTGACGGTCTGCGCATCCCAGCCGCGGACGGTTTCGGACACCAGCTTGACGATCGAGCCGCCGTAGCTCGCCGCCATGCCGACGACGGCACGGCGCACGAACTGGTTGATCGCCGCCCTGATTCGCGCGTCCTTCTCAAGCGTTCCGCCCATGGATTTCAGGATCTCGCCAAGCTTGCCGGCAAGAACGGCGTCGGGGTTGCGCGCCGCCCGGACGATTGCTTCGCGACCCTTCTGCCAGAGCGTGTCGAGCCATACCGCCACGGATCGGTTGTCGAGCAATTGCTCCTTGATCGCTTCGACTCGTTCCTGTGTTTCGGGGCGGGTTTGCAGGTCGTTGGCGAGCTGGACGAGTGCTTCTTCGACCTTGACGCGGACCGGGTGGGCGGGGTCGGTCGACATCTCCGCCGTGAGCTTGCGGAGGCCGTCGATGATCGCGTCGGCGAGCTTCGCATCGAGTCCGGCGAGCTTCAGCGCCCAATTCGCCTTTTTGTGCACCATTTCGCGAATCAGCTCCTCGTTCGCGTCGAGGGCGCGCGCGGTCCAGCGGATCGCCGCTTCGAGCATCGGCACGTGCCGGTCCTCGTTGATGGCCGAGGCGAGGGCATGCCCAAGGAGCGGCGACACCTGCGTCGTCCGCAGCCGCGACGAGATCGCGCCCTTGACGATTCCGCCGAGCCGCTCGTCATCGAGGCTTTCGAAGACGTCGGCGATCAGGCGCGAGGCGCCGGCGCGGATGCGCGTGCCCTGGCCAGCCGGTGTTTGCAGGAACCGTCCGGCCGCGCCCGCTACGTCGAGCCGCTGCATGCGCCGCGCAACGACCGCGGGAATCAGGAAATTTTCCTTGAGGAAGGTCGCGAGCGCCTGGCCGATACGGTCCTTGTTGCGCGGGATGATCGCGGTGTGCGGGATCGGCAGGCCGAGAGGATGGCGAAACAAGGCGGTGACCGCGAACCAGTCGGCAAGGCCGCCGACCATCGCTGCCTCGGCAAAGGCTTTGACATAGCCGAGCCAGGAAAATTGCGGCTCGAAGGCGCGGCTGAGCGCGAACACTGCCGCCATCGCGACGAGCAGGCCGGTCGCCACGACCTTCATGCCCTGCGCGCCGGGCTGGGCCGGGTTGAAACGGGAGAAGGCGGCGTTGCTCATCGCTCTCATGCCAGCTCAATAGCCGAGCTGGCGTTGAGGTTCACAATTCGCGACTCATTCGGCGGCGACCGGAATTCCAGCGGAGTGGGCCTCGCTGCCGATCAGCTTGTGGAACAGCTTGCCAACCCGCAATTCGATCGAGATCGCGATCGAGAAATAGGCCGGCACCAACAGCAACGTGAGCAGGGTCGAGAAAATGAGGCCGCCGATCACCGTGACGCCCATTGGCGCGCGCCAGCTGTTGTCGCCGCTGAGCGACATCGCGGTAGGCAGCATGCCCGCGACCATCGCGATGGTGGTCATGACGATCGGCTGAGCGCGCTTGTGCCCGGCTTCGTGGATGGCCGCATCCTTGGGCATGCCGTGGTTCATCATCTCGACCGCGAAATCGACGAGCAGGATCGAGTTCTTGGCCACGATCCCGAACAGCATGAGGATGCCGATCAGAACGAACAACGATACCGGCTGGTTGGCGATATGTAGCGCGACGGCGGCGCCAAGCGGGGCGAGGATCAGCGATCCCATGTTCACGAACGGGGCCAGGAAGCGGCGGTAGAGCAGCACCAGCACCGCGAACACCAGCAGCACGCCCGAAGCGAGCGCGACGGCAAAGTTGAAGAGCAGCTCGGACTGCCATTTCTGGTTGCCGAGGTTCATCTTCTGAACGCCCTGCGGCAGGTTCTTGACCGACGGCAGCTGGTTGACCTTGGCCCAGACGTCGCCTTCGACCACACCTGGAGCGAGGTCGGCGCCGATCGCCAGGCGGCGGAGCTGGTTCGATCGCTGGATCGTCGTCGGTCCGGACCCGAAGCCAATGTCGGCCACGGCCTTCAGAGGTACCGAGGTTCCGTTCGAGGTCGGCACCGGCAGGTTTTCGAGAGTCGAAATATCGCGCCGCGCATTTTCCGACAGCGAGACCTGGATCGGCACCTGGCGGTCCGACAGCGAGAATTTGGCGCTGTTCTGCTCGATGTCGCCCAACGTCGCGATGCGGACCGTCTGGCTGAGCGCCGCGGTCGTGACGCCAAGATCGGCGGCGAGGTCGAAGCGCGGCTTGATCGTGATTTCCGGCTGCGCAAGCTGGCTGCCGACGCGCGGCGCGCGAAGGCCGGGAACGGATTCCATCTGCTTGGCGATCTGGTTGGCGACCGCGGTCAGTTGGACCGGGTCGTCGCCGCCGAGATAGAGCATGATATCGCGCTGGTCGTTATCCGGCCCACCGCCATTCTGGCTCATGAAGCTCACCCGCGCGTCGGGGAAAGCGGCGAGAGTCGGCGACAGGCTGCGCTCGAACTCCGTGCTCGTCATCTTACGGTCCTTTTTCAGGACGATGTTGACGCGGCCGGTTGCAACATTGACCCGTTCGAACACGCGTTCGACCGTCGGGTCCCTGGAAATGATCGCCGCCACGCGATCGGTTGCGGCCTCGGTCTGCTTGAGCGTGCTGCCCGGGGGAAGCGTGATGTTCGCCCGCGAATAATCGGAATTCTGGGGTGGGAAGAAGGACATCGACAGGGTGCCGAACAGCACGACGCTCAGCAACAGGGTCGCAAAGCCGGCGGCCACCATGGCCAGGCGATGGTCGCGCATGCGGGCGCTCCAGCGCGACGACACGATCCCGTGCCATTCGGCGAAACCGCCACGACCGATCAGCTGGACCAGCCAGGATAAGAGCTTGGCCGCGCCATAGGCGGCTCCTGCGGCAAGTACGGCCGCAATGGCGAAGCCAATGGCGCCCGGCACACCGATTTTCCCTAGACCCATCGTGCCCGCCCCGACGACGATGAAGAATACGGCGATGACCGGCAGCAGGAGCACGAAGCCGAGGAAGTAATAAAGAACGCTCCGCGATGGCTTGGGCAGTTTCGCAAGCAGGGCATGTGCCTTCGATCGTGTCGAGGCTCCAGTTGAGGATCTTGAGGTACTGGTCCATCCACTTCCACGCGGCGTGGGGTTGGACGCCCTTCGAACGCAGGAAATAAGCGGCGATAAGCGGCGTGATCATGCGCGCGACGAGCAAGCTCATCAGCACCGACAGGACGACGGTGAAGCCGAACGCCTTGAAATATTGACCGGCAATGCCGGGCATCAGCGCGACCGGGAAGAATACCGCGACGATCGCCATGGTCGTCGCCAGCACCGCAAGACCGATTTCATCCGCGGCATCGAGCGAGGCCTGATACGCGGACTTGCCCATGCGCATGTGCCGGACAATATTTTCGATCTCGACGATCGCATCGTCGACCAGAACACCGGCGACGAGGCCCATCGCCATCGTCGACATGAAGTTCATGGTGATGCCCATCATGCTCATGAACCAGAAAGCTGGGATCGCGGACATTGGAATGGCGAGCGCCGAGATCGCGGTTGCCCGAATATCGCGAAGGAAGATGAGAACAACGAGCACGGCGAGGACGGCGCCTTCGATCAGGCCTTCCATCGCCGATTCGTATTGCGCCTTGGTGTAATCGACGGTGTTGAAGACCTCCGAGAAGTGGACCTTGGGATTTTCCTTCTCGAGCTTTTTGAGCTCTTTCCAGGCGGCGTCATAGGCCGTCACTTCGGACGATCCCTTGGAGCGCTGGATCATGAAGGTCACGACCTGGCGGCCGTTCATCTTGGCGATCGAGCGCTGCTCGGAGTTGCTGTCCTTCACTTCACCGAGGTCGGCGAGTTTCACGAAGCGGCCACCCGGCAATGTGATCTGGGTTTGCGACAGCGCATAGGCGTCGGGGGCATTGCCGAGGATCCGAACCGACTGTTCAGAGCCGGCAACCTCGGTCCGGCCGCCGGCGCCGTTCATATTGCTCTGGCGGAGCTGCGCGTTGACCTGCGCCGCGGTAATCCCTTGAGCTTGAAGCATCGCCGGATTGAGGATGACGCGGATGTTCCGGCTAACACCGCCGACCCGCGTGACCGCGGCCACGCCCTCGAGGCCGAGCAGGCGCTTGGCGATCGTATTGTCGATGTACCAGCTGAGCTGCTCCAGCGTCATGTCGGTGGTTTGCGCCCCGACGTAGGAGAAGGGCTCGTCCTCGGCATCCACGCGCTGCACCTGCGGCTCGAGGATGCCGTCGGGCAGATTGCTTCGGATCTGCGAAATCACGTTGCGCACGTCGTTGACGGCGCGATCGGTCGGCGTTCCAAGCGCGAACTGCACGAAGGTCGTGCTATTGCCCTCCACAACCGTGCTGCTGATCTCATCCACGCCAGTGATGCCGCGGATGGCGGATTCGACGCGCTGGGTAACCTGCGTTTCCATCTCACCGGGCGCCGCGCCAGGCTGCGACACAGACACGATTGCCGCCGGGAAATCGATGTCGGGGTTATTGTTCACCTGCATCCGGGCGAATGAGATGACGCCCGCCAGCATGAGACCGACGAACAGAACGATCGGCCCGACTGGATTGCGGATGCACCAGGACGAGATGTTACGGAAATTCATGGTCTAAACGCTTTCGTTGGTCCCGCGAGCTTAGTGAGCGGCCTGCCGCTTCGGATTAACCTTCTGACCAGGGTTGAGGAACGGACCGGCCGAGAGGACGACCGCTTCATTGCCCGACAGGCCCGACTCGATCGTCACCCCGTTGTCGTTCACCGTTCCGATCTTGATGTCCCGCCGCTCGACCAGGTTCTTGTCGTTGATGATGTAGACGTAATTGCCCTTCTCATCGCTCAGCACCGCGCTCTGCGGCAGCAGGGGAGCCGTCGTCGTTCCGGCAGTGATCTTGGCTTCGGCGAAGCCGCCCGGACGCATGGCCGGGCTATAGGGGACGGCGATGCGCACCTCGCCAAGCCGCGATTGCGCGTCGATCACCGGCGCGACCTGCCAGACGTTGCCGGTCACGCTGTCGCTCGATCCGACCGGCGTGACCTGCGCCGGCATGCCGGCATGGATCGCGGAGAGGTCCTGCTGCGAAAGCTGCGCGCGCATTTCCATCTGGCCGCCCTCGGCGAGGCGGAAGAGGGCGCCGGATCCGGGGCTGACGATCTGGCCAACCTCGACCGACCTCGACAGGATCAGGCCGGCCGTCGGCGCGACCACGTTGAGCTGACCAATCTGCGCGCGCGTGGCGCCGAGCTGCGCCTGCGCAACCCTGACCTGAGCATAGGCAGCGTCGCGCGCAGCCTTCTTGGAATCGATCTCGGCCTTCGAGACGAAGCCCCGACCCTGAAGGGCCACCGCGCGCTCATAATTGTTCTGGGCGAGAACGGCATTGGCGCGCGCCGCTTCGACCTGCGCGGCGAGCTGCGCCGCCTGCTCCGCCTGGACCGAGCGGTCGACGACTGCCAGCACCTGGCCCGCGCGGACCCAGCTGCCGGCGTCCACGGCCACCCTGACGACCCGGCCGCCGCTGCCCGCGATGCCGATCGGCTGATCCCGTTTGGCGCCGAGCGGACCACTGGCGGTCACGACGGCGCCGACCGGACGTTCGGCCCGGGATCACCACGCTGACGCTTGGAACCTGGTTCGCGGCCGCTGCGGCATTCTGCGCCGCTTTGTCCGAAGCCGCCGCGCCCGAAAACGAGGAACAGGACCACCAGCAGCGCCAAAACGCCGCACCGCCGCGGCGATGATGAGCTGGCGCCGCCGGCGCGACCGATCCACCACGACGAGCGTGTCCGAAGAGTGAATCGAAGTTTCCCTGTTCATCGTGTCCATACCTGTCGCAAGTCTTGATGTGGTTCCGGCGTACTGTATTAGCCGAATAAGGCACCTTGTGCAACAGACCCCGTGTCCGCTCTGCTATGCCAGCCGTTTTCGACTAACGGTGGCACTAGCGCCGCAAGCGCGCGTTGGCACCGGTGCGATGAAGGCTGGTTGAACAGCCGAACGAGAAACAGACGGGAAAGGGCAGGCGGATGGAGCATTACGGGATCATTGGCTGGATCGTAATCGGCGGCATGGCGGGTGCGATTGCCAAGTTGCTCATGCCGGGAAAGGACCCCGGCGGGTGCATCATCACCATTATCCTCGGGATCGCGGGCGCGCTGCTGGCCGGATGGATCGGGCACGCGGTCGGCTGGTACAACGTGGACGAAGGCGCGGGCTTCATCGCCGCGATCGTCGGCGCGTTCATCCTGTTGGCGCTCTATCGGCTGGTGGCTTCGCGGCGGCGAGCTTGAAGCGCGGCTGGCCGTTCAGCAAGGAGCCATGGCCGGCAGGCAACCGTTGTCGGCATGGAATGAATTGCCAGGGGAACATGAATGAAGAAGGCCTTCGCTCGCGGCGCTGCTTGCTGGGCGCCGCCGCTTTGCCGTCAGCCGCCTGGTCGCAGCAGGCGACGATCAACCAGACCATCGCCGGTACCCGGCTCGATATCAACGCGACCGGCGAAGTCAGCCGCGTTCCTGACGTGGCGATGATCACCGCGGGCGTCGTCGCTCGATCGCCACGGCGAGCGGCGCGCTTCAGGATACGGCGAACCGGATGCAGCGCGTGCTTGCGGCGTTGCAGCGCGCGGGGGTCGCAGGACCGCGACATCCAGACCAGCAACGTCAATCTCAACCCCGAGTATAGATATCCGGAAAACCAGTCGCCGCAGCTGGTCGGCTACTACGGCGTCGAACAATGTTACGATGAGGTTTCGCGACATTCGCAGCTCGGGCGCCATTCTCGACGCGCTGGTCGCCCAGGGCGCCAACCAGATCAACGGGCCGAGCTTGACGGTCGACAAGCCCGAGACGGCGCTCGACGAAGCCCGGGCAAAGGCCATTGCGGCGGGGCGAGCCCGCGCCGACCTTTACGCCCGCTCGCTCGGCATGCGGGTCATGCGCATCGTGTCGGTGAACGAGAGCGGCGGAGGCTATCCGCCGCCGCCGCCGATGCCGATGTACGCGCGCGCCGACATGGCCGATGCGAAGACGGAGATCGAGCCCGGAGAGCAGAAGCTCCAGGTCAACCTCGCCATGACATTCGAGCTTCAGTGAGCAAATGAAAAAGGCCGCGCGGTCATGCCGCGCGGCCTTGTCTCTGTTGGCGGAGCGTCGTTGCCTAGCGGACGGTGCCCCGGCGGACCAGGTTGACGATCGCCAGCAGGATGACCGCGCCGATCAGCGCGTAGAGGAAGCTTTCGATCGTGATTCCGGCGTTCATGTTCACGTGGAAAAGCAGCCCGGCAATGACCGCGCCTACGATGCCGACAACGATGTTCAGAATGATGCCTTGCTGAGCGTCGGTTCGCATGATCAGGCTCGCAAGCCAGCCACAGACACCGCCGACGATCAGCCAGATGATAATAGCCATCAGCCTTCCCTCCTGTTTTCGCGGCCGCACATAGCGGGCCGGTCGTTCCGGCACCACAGACGCGTGATGCGCGCCTATTGTTCCGGATTCGGAAGGGTTCGTCCAGAAATTTGGTTAATAAGTGGCGGGAATGCTCGGTGGATGCGCCTCAGTAACGACCGCTGCGCCTAGTAGCGTTGCTGGCGCTCATACTGGTCGCGATATTGCTTGATGCGGGTCACGCGCAGGCCCGGCATTCCGCTGCGGTCGACCGCGCGCTGCCAGCTGGTGAATTCCTCGAGGCTCAAGGTGTAGCGCTTGCAGGCTTCGTCGACGCTCAGCAGACCGCCAGCGACGGCGGCGACGACTTCGGCCTTGCGGCGGACGACCCAGCGGGTCGTTCGGCAGGCGGCAACGAGTCGAGCGTCAGCGGCTCGCCGAGAGGGCCGATGACCTGGGCCGGACGAATCTTCTGGTTCTCGAGCATTGCCGTCACACCTGCTTAATCATTGACTACTGGCCTGTTCTTAATCCGCAGCCATTGAAAACATTCTGAAACGTGCTGGTTAATTGCCCGGTCAGTCCTCTTTCCGCTCCTCTTAACCCTGCGTGCCCCTCGGCAAACGTGCCGCCGAGTGCTTCACCGCTTCACGCCAGCCGTCGCCGCCGGCGAGGTAGCAGGCGATTGCGTCCTTCCGCGGCCGGTCGTCCCTCCGGCAGAATCGCCGAGCAGCGCGAGCAACTCGTTGAGGCTCAGCGGCTTCTGCGCCCTCGAGCGAAAGTCGCCCTCGTGACGCGCCAAAACTGCCCCCTCGATCGTCTCTCCTGCCTCCGGTCTAGCCAGGAGGAGTGAAATTCGGGTAAAGAGCGCGGGAAAGACCTCCGATGCAGATCGATTTCCAGCTCGGCCGCCCCGCGGCGAAGCCCGGATCGTCGTCGCCATGTCCGGCGGCGTCGACAGCTCCGTCACGGCCGCGCTCGCCGCGCGCTCCGGCGCGGAAGTAATCGGCGTCACGCTCCAGCTTTACGACCATGGCGAGGCGGTGCGGCGATCGGGCGCGTGCTGCGCGGGACAGGACATCTACGACGCGAAGACGGTCGCCGACCGGCTCGGCATCGCCCATTACGTGCTCGACTATGAAAGCCGGTTTCGCGGCGGCGTGATCGACCGCTTCGTCGACGAATATGCCGAGGGCCGGACGCCGGTGCCCTGCGCGAGTTGCAACCAGGGCGTGAAGTTCGTCGACCTCATCGCATTCGCCCGGGAGCTCGGCGCCGACTGCCTCGCGACCGGCCATTATGTGCGGCGGCATGGTCAACGACGGCCGGGTCGAGCTGCACAAGGGCGCCGATCCGCGGCGCGACCAGAGCTATTTCCTCTACGGCACGACCCGCGAGCAGCTCGATTTTCTGCGCTTTCCGCTGGGCGACCTGCCCAAGG
This sequence comes from uncultured Pseudomonadota bacterium, assembly GCA_963748685.1. Taxonomy (GTDB): domain Bacteria; phylum Pseudomonadota; class Alphaproteobacteria; order Sphingomonadales; family Sphingomonadaceae; genus Sphingomicrobium. The sequence continues at coordinate 28,521 of CAVVKB010000024.1, forward strand.
ACGAGGTGCGGCGGATCGCCGCCGAGCTCGGGCTTGAGGTGGCGGCCAAGCCGGACAGCCAGGACATCTGTTTTGTGCCCGATGGCGATTATGCCGGGCTGGTGAAGCGCCTGCGGCCCGAAACGGCGCGGCCCGGGCGAGATCGTCGACCTCGACGGCCGGGTGCTCGGCCGCCACCGCGGCGTTGTCCATTTCACCGTCGGCCAGCGGCGAGGGATCGAAGTCGGCGGGCAGCAAGAGCCGCTCTACGTCGTCCGGATCGAGACCGGCCGAGGCGCGGATCGTGGTCGGCCCGCGCCGCGCGCTTGCTGTTGCGGCGATGCGCGTCGCCGACTGGAACTGGCTCGGCGAAGATCAGCGCGAGGTCGCGCCAAGGTTCGCTCGCTCGCGCCCGCCGGTCGCCGTCAGTCCGCGACGGCGACTGGATTCGGTTCGAAGGCTGTGAATATGGCGTTTCTCCCGGCCAGGCGGCCGTGCTTTACGACGGCACGCGGTTGCTGGGCGGCGGCTGGATTGCCGAGACTCAAGCGGCCGAGAGCGTCATGGATGCCGTCGCCGCTTAGCGCAGGCATCCTGCTGTTCCGGCGGCGCGGCGGAATGGTGGAGGTGCTGCTGATCAGGCCCGGCGGTCCTTATTGGCGCAACAAGGATGCCGGCGCCTGGATGATTCCCAAAGGGATGGTCGAGCCGGGCGAGGAAGCGGTCGATGCGGCTCTTCGCGAGTTCGCCGAAGAAACCGGCGCCGCGCTCGATTCAATCCCGCTTCCGCTGGCGACCGTGCGGCAGGCGGGCGGCAAGATGGTGCAGGCCTTTGCCGTCGAGGGCGATCTCGACGCCGGCGCCATTCGCTCGATCGAATTCGAGCTCGAATGGCCGCCGCGCAGTGGCAGGATCGAGCGTTTTCCGGAAGCGGAGGAAGCGCGGTGGATGTCACTTGCGCAGGCGCGCGCGATGATGCTTCCAAGCCAGCTTCCGTTGCTCGACGCGCTCGAGCAAAATTGAAAGGATAAGCGATGCTGCCCATGCTTCTTGCCGTTCTGGCGCAGGGTGCGGCCGTGCCCACGGGCTGGAGCGGCGGCCCGACGCCCGTCGCGACACGAAGCTGGCCAATCCATGAGCAGGATATCCTCCTCAGGAATTTCCGCTTCCATGACGGGCGAAACTTTGCCACAGCTCAGGATGCACGTCACCACCCTCGGCCCGCCGCATCGCAATGGCGCCGGGCAAATCGACAATGCGGTGATGGTCCTCCACGGCACCGGCGGCAGCGGCAAGCAATTCCTGCAGCCACAGTTCGCCGACGAGCTTTATGGCCCGGGCAGTCCGCTCGACATTTCGCCGTTATTATATCATCCTGCCCGACAACATCGGGCACGGCGGTTCGTCGAAGCCCTCCGACGGCTGCCGCATGCAGTTTCCCAAATACGGCTATGCCGACATGGTCGAGGCCCAGCATCGCATGCTGGCGGAAGGCGCTGGGCGTCACTCACCTGCGGCTGATCATGGGCACGTCGATGGGCTGCATGCACAGCTTCATGTGGGGTGAGACCTATCCCGATTTCACGAGCGCACTGATGCCCCTGGCCTGCGAGCCGATCGAGATCGCGGGGCTCAACCGCATGTGGCGGCAGCTGGCGATCAACGGGATCGAAGCGGACCCGGTCTGGCGAGGTGGCAGTTACGCGACCGAGCCCATGGCGGGCCTACGCGCGGCGCAGAACTTGCTGTTCGTCGCCGGTGCGGCGCCGCTGCTCTACCAAGTGCAATATCCGACGCGTGCCGCGGCGAGCGCTTATGCCGAGCAGCGGGTCGCGACGGCCATCAAGGAGCTCGATGCAAACGACCTTATCTACCAGCTCGATTCGTCGCGCAACTACAATCCCTGGCCGGACCTGGAGCGGATCAGGGTGCCGCTAACCTGGATCAATTCGGCCGACGATTTCATCAATCCGCGCAACTTGCCGTGTCCCGGCCGAGGCCTTGAAGCGCATGCCGACGGCGCGCTTCCGGCTAATCCCGGAAATCGCCGAGACCCACGGTCATGGAACCCACACCTGGGCGAAATTCTGGAAGTCGGACCTCAGTCGAGCTTCTGGCGCGGTCGAGGCCGTAGGCGACGTCGTAGGCCGACACGTGGTTGACAGTGATCAGCCAGCGGCCGCGGATTTTCCGGAACAGCCGGGTGTTCACGCCCTCCGTCACGCGCGCGCCGCGCTCGAGCCGGTATTGGCCAATGAGCATCGCGGCGTCGGGCGCGAGCAGGTCGATCGTCATATTGTAAAAGTGAAGCTTGCCGCGGCGCTCGGCCGATCCGCCATAATCGCGGACATAATGGTCAAGCGTTCCCTGCCAGCCTTCCTGGAACTTGCCGCCTGAGGCGAACACGACGCCGGGATTGTCGAACCCGGCCATGTAGCCGCGGAAGTCGCCGCGGTTCCACGCATGTTCCATGCCGGAAATGGTCGCAAGGATGGCTCTTCGATCGGAAACCGGCGATGCCTGCGATGCCGTGGCCAGCACCAGCAAGGCGAGGCCCAGGACCTTCATAGCTGGAATTGTCCGACGATCACCGTGTGGCAATGTCCGCCGAGCATCGCGCGGTCGCCGTCCGCACGGCAATGAAGCACGCCGCCGCGCGCGCTCGCCTGGAGTGCGATGAACTCGCTCCCGCCCAGGCGTGGATGCCAATAGGGCACGAGCGCTGCATGGGCGGAGCCGGTGACCGGATCCTCGTCGATCCCCAGATAGGGCACGAACACTCGGCTGGCGATGTCTTGGTCCTCGCCGCGCGCGGTCACGACCGCCATCCGACGGATCTGGCCGAGCGCCGCGAAGTCGGGACGGATAGCGCGAACGGCGGCTTCGTTGGGGACTTCGATGATTGCCGCGTCGTTATAGCCATCGGCGAGCCAGACGGGACTGTTCGGCAAACCAAGGGCCGCGCATAGTTGCTGTTCGTCGACTTGCGTGAGATTGGCCGCGCGCATGTCGAGATCGAGCCGGTCGCCGTTCCTGCTGACGATCAACGTGCCCGATTTGGTCGCGAAGCGGGCGGTCGATGCCGTCATCAGCACGTGCGCTGCCGCGAGCGTCGCGTGGCCGCACAATTCAACCTCGGCGGCCGGTGTGAACCAGCGAAGGTCGAAATCGGCTTCGTCCGATGCGCTCGGTATCGTAAAGGCGGTCTCGCTGAGGTTATTTTCCGCGGCAATGGCCTGCATCACAGTGTCGTCGAGCCAGCGTTCAAGCGGCATCACGGCGGCCGGGTTTCCGGTCAGCGGACGATCCGCGAAGGCGTCCACCTGGAAGAACGGAAGGTTGGTCATTGGGCCCGCTCCGTAATGGCCTGGGGCAACAGAGTTTCCCGGTCGAGCTGTCCCTCAGGATCGACGTGGATCAGGATTTCCGTGCCGGGAAAGCGTTGCTGCAGTTCCTCCTCGACGCGGTCGAGCCGGTCATGCGCCTCCTGCACCGTCCAGGTGGCCGGCACCCAGACGTGAAACTGGACGAAGCGCAAGGTGCCGCTTTTGCGGGTGCGCAGATCGTGAAGGCCCTGCAGCTCGCGGTAACCGCCGGCCGCATCGAGGAATTGCCGACGTTCGTCCTCCGGCCATTCGCGGTCCATGAGCTGGTTCACCGCCTCGCCCGAGGCGCGCCAGGCTCCCCACACGAGCCATAGGGCAATGCCGATGCCGAACAGCGCGTCCGCACCAGCGAGGTGCAGCGCCTGATCCAGGGCCAGCGCCACGATCACCGCGCTGTTGAGCATCAGGTCGGATTTGTAGTGGACATTGTCGGTCTTGATCGCGACCGACCCGGTGCGCGCGATGACTCCCCGCTGATACCAGAGGAGGACAAACGTGAAGGCGATCGCGAGGAGCGAGACGGCGATGCCGTCGCCCATCGCCTCGGTTTGCGCGCCGTTAATGAGGCGATCGACCGCGTGCCAGGCGATGCCGATCGCGGACACCGCGATGAGGGCCACCTGCGCCAGCGCGACCAGCGCCTCGGCTTTCCCGTGGCCAAAGCGATGGTCATGGTCGGCGGGCACAGCGGCGATGCGCACGCCGGCAAGCGTGGTCAGGCTGGCGATCACATCGAGGGCCGTATCGGCCAGCGAGGCGAGCATCGCCGTCGAATCGGTTTCATAGGCAGCCCAGGCTTTCGCGATGAGCAAGACCAAAGCGAGCGTTACGCTGGCGATCGCAGCGCGCGTTGCGTCGGCGGAATTCTCGGCTGCGACCCTGGCTGTCGTCATGGGTAGAGCAGCCCTTCGGCCCACCCGTCTCGACTGCGGACAAATAATCGGCGTTCGTGCAACCGGTGCGGCCGGTCGCTCCAATATTCGATCCGATCCGGGACGACCCGATAACCTCCCCAGTGCGGCGGGCGCGGCACGTCCCGGTCGCCGAATTGTCGGCTGACCTCAGCCAGACGCTGCTCGAACGTCGTTCGGCTGTCGAGCGGTCGCGATTGATCCGAAGCCCACGCGCCGAGCTGCGAATCTCGACTGCGGCTGGCGAAGTAATCGCTCGCCTGTTCGTCGGACACGCGGTCCACGGACCCCTCGATTCGAACCTGGCGGCGAAGCGACTTCCAGTGGAACAGGAGTGAAGCACGCGGATTGGCGGCGAGCTCTCGGCCCTTGGCGCTGTCGTCGTTTGTATAAAAGATAAAACCGTCCGGACCGTGCCCCTTGAGCAAGACCATCCTGAGGCTGGGCCGGCCATCATTGTCCGCCGTGGCCAGGGCCATGGCCTCGGGATCGTTCGGCTCACTCCCGCGCGCCTCGGCGAACCATTGATCGAAGAGGGGGAATGGATCGCTGGCCATGCTGGTCGGCGCCTTAGGCTTGGCCTTGCGCCTGCCGCAACCCATCTGGTCAGGCCGTGACTGTTGCGGCATGGGAGCATCATGGCACTCGACCTCTACCAGCGCTTGGGGCTGAAGCGCGGCGCTAGCGAGGCGGAGATCAAGAAGGCCTACCGCAGCCTCGCCAAGCAGCTTCATCCCGACCGCAACCAGGACAATCCCAAGGCCGCCGAGCGCTTTGCTCAGGTGACTCACGCCTACGACCTGCTGTCCGACAAGGACAAGCGCGCGCGCTACGATCGCGGCGAGATCGATGAGGATGGCAATCCCAAGATGCCCTTCGGCGGAGGCGGGTTCGGGGGCGGCTATCCCGGCGGCTCGCAGCCGGGTGCCGCGGGGTTCGAGAATTTCGACTTTGGCGGTGCAGAAGGAGCCGATCTCGGCGACCTGTTCGAAGGTCTGTTCGGCGGTGCTTCCGGCGCGCGGCAGCGGGGCGGCGGACCGTTCGGCGGCTTCCGCCAACGGCAACGAGCACCGCAAAAAGGCGCGGACGTCGCCTATCGCCTCAAGGTCCCGTTCGAGGATGCCGTCGCGCTGAAGCCGCAAAGAATCGCGCTTGCTGACGGCAAGACGATCGATCTCAAGCTGCCGCAGGGCCTCGAGGACGGCACCCGCATCCGCCTCGGCGGCAAGGGCGAGGAGGGCGCTGGCGGTCGCGGCGACGCGATCGTCACGATCGAGATCGCACCGCACCGTTTCTACTCGCGCGATGGATCGAACATTCGGCTCGAGCTTCCGGTCACCATCAAGGAGGCGGTGCTGGGCGCGAAAGTGAAAGTGCCGACGCCAGAGGGCGCGGTGATGCTGACCATTCCCAAGGGGACGACGTCCGGCAAGGTGCTTCGCCTCAAGGGGCGGGGTTTCGCCGCCAAAGACGGCAAACGGGGCGACCAGCTCGTGGCGTCGAAGTGGATGTGCCGTCGGACGATGCCGAATTGCAGAGTTTCGCCGAAAGCTGGAACGGCGGCGGTAATCCGCGCGCCGATCTCGGCGTCTAGCAGCGCTGGATGCGTGACGCCTCTCCCCAGTCGCCCGAAGCCCGCCGCAAGCGCCTCGCCAGCATGCGGGCGGCCTTCGGGACCGACGTCGAAGAGAAACTGAAACCGCGGGCAACGGCCTGGGAAGTCATCAAGCGCGTCGCCATCGGTGTCTATAACGACGGCTTCATCCACGCCGGCAATCTCGCTTATCTATCGATCGTCGCGCTGTTCCCATTCTTCATCGTGGCGGCCGCGGTCGCGCATATCTTCGGCCAGAGCCAGGATGCGATGCTGACCGTCACCAACGTGCTCCGCCGGCTCCCGCCCGATGTGGCCGCCACGCTTCGTGAACCGATCCTGGAAGTGCTGACCGTCCGCACCGGCACCTTGCTGTGGTTCGGCGCCCTGGTGGGGCTGTGGACCGCGACCAGCTTCATCGAGACCATCCGCGACATTCTGCGGCGGGCGTATGGCGTGAAGTTCTGCGCGCCGTTCTGGGAATATCGGCTGGGATCGATGCTGATGATCCTCGCCGCGGTCCTGCTGCTGATGGTTGCGTTCGCCGTCAGCGCGTTCCTCGCGCTCGCCCATGCGCTGATCATCAGGTGGTTTCCGTTCGCGCAGGGCGTTGCGGCAACCCTGGGCCTGTCGCGGCTGGTGCCGGCGGTGACCCTCTTTTGCACCTTCTACGCCTTGTTCTATGCGCTCACTCCGTCGCGATACCGCCGGCGCGGATGCCGCAAATGGCCGGGCGCGTTGTTCATCACCGCCTGGTGGCTGGCGACGGTCGAGGTGCTGCCGAGCGTGCTCGGCCTGTTCGGCGGCTACAGCCGCACCTATGGCAGCCTCGCCGGCGTGATGATCGCGCTGATCTTCTTCTTTGTCGTCGGCCTCGGCGTTGTCATCGGCGCCGAGCTCAATGCAGCGCTAGCGGAAACCGGAGCGACGGCGCTAAAGGGCGAAGTCTACACCGGGCCGTACACCGACCAGCTCGAGGTCGAGGAACCGCAGCCCGGCGAAGATGTGGAGCCGGTGCTGCAACGGGAAGGACCGCAACTTTGACGAAAGCGATTTGATGCAGGGCAAGCGAGGGCTGATCATGGGCCTTGCCAACGATCGCTCGCTCGCCTGGGGTATCGCGCGCGCGCTCGGCAACCATGGCGCCGAACTGGCTTTTTCCTACCAGGGCGAGGCGCTCGAGAAGCGCGTGCGGCCGCTTGCGGCCGAGCTCGGGTCGGACTTGCTCGTCGACTGCGACGTCTCCGACATGAAGGCGCTCGACAAGACGTTCGACGCGCTGAAGGAGCGCTGGGACAAGCCTCGATTTCGTGGTCCATGCGATCGGCTATTCCGACAAGAATGAGCTGCGCGGGAAGTTCGTCGATACGTCGATGGACAATTTCCTGATGACCATGAACATCTCGGTCTACAGCTTCGTCGCCGTCGCGCAGCGCGCGCGGGCGATGATGCAGCCGGGCGGGTCGCTGCTGACCCTGACCTATTATGGCGCCGAAAAGGTCATCCCGCACTACAATGTCATGGGCGTGGCAAAGGCGGGGCTGGAAACCAGCGTCAAATATCTGGCCATGGACCTCGGCCCCGAAGGTATCCGGGTCAACGCGATCTCGGCCGGCCCGATCAAGACGCTCGCCGCGAGCGGGATCGGCGACTTCCGCTACATCATGAAGTGGAACGAATATAATTCGCCGCTCCGCCGCAACGTCACGATCGAGGACGTCGGCGGCGCGGGGCTATACCTGCTGAGCGACCTGCGAGCGGCGTCACTGGCGAAATCCACCACGTCGATGCCGGCTATAACGTCGTCGGCATGAAGGCCGAGGACGCGCCGGACATCGCGACGGTGTGATGGCGATCATCGCGCGCCATCGTTCGATCACGGGGCGCGTCCAGGGCGTCTTCTTTCGCGCCTGGTCGCAGGAGCAAGCCGACGAGCTTGGAGTCAACGGCTGGATCCGCAATTGTCCCGACGGCCACGTCGAAGCTCATGTCGAGGGCGAGGAAGCGGCGGTTGAGCAGATGATCGAGCGCTGCGGCGAGGGCCCGCCGCCAGCGCAGCGTCGAAAATATCAGAGTCTGGGACGCCGAGCACGTTCGAGCTTCGACGGCTTCGAGCTGCGGCCCTAGCCGGCGAACGGGTCGCGAACCAGGATCGTGTCGTCGCGCTCGGGGGAGGTGCTGACCAGCGCCACCGGGCAGCGGATCAGCTCTTCGATCCGGCGGACATATTTGATCGCCCGCGCCGGCAGGTCGGCCCAACTGCGCGCGCCGCGGGTCGAGCCGGGCCAGCCCTTCGATCTCTTCATAGACCGGCTCGACCCGCGCCTGGTCGGCCGCATGCGGCGGAAGATAGTCGAATTTCTGCGCCGCCGATGCGGTAGCCGGTGCAGATCTTCACGGTCTCGAACCCGTCGAGAACGTCGAGCTTGGTCAGCGCGACGCCGGTGACGCCGCTGACCGCTACCGCCTGGCGGACCAGCACCGCGTCGAACCAGCCGCAGCGGCGGCGGCGGCCGGTGACGGTGCCGAACTCGTGGCCGCGCTCGCCGAGCTTCTGCCCGACCTCATTGTCTTGCTCGGTCGGGAAGGGGCCGGAGCCGACGCGGGTGGTGTAGGCCTTGACGATGCCGAGCACGAAGCCGGCCGCGCCGCGGGCCGATGCCGCTGCCCGAGCCGGTGGTGCCCGGCGACGGTGTTGGACGAGGTGACGAACGGATAGGTGCCGTGGTCGACGTCGAGCAGCACGCCCTGCGCGCCTTCGAACAGGATGCGCGTGCCGCTTGCGCAGCGCCTCGTCGAGGTCGCGCCACACCGGCCGCGCGAACGGCAGGACGAAGTCGGCGATCTCGGCGAGGTCGCTGCGAAGCCGCTCGCGGTCGACCGGCGGCTCGCTGAACCCGGCGCGCAGCGCGTCATGGTGCGCGCACAGGCGGTCGAGCAGCGGGCTCGAGCTCGTCGAGATGGGCGAGGTCGCAGACGCGGATCGCGCGGCGGCCGACCTTGTCCTCATAGGCCGGGCCGATGCCGCGCCGGGTGGTGCCGATCTTGCCCGCGCCGGAGGCATCCTCGCGCAGCGCGTCGAGGTCGCGGTGGATCGGCAGGATCAGCGGGCAGGTCTCGGCGATCATCAGCACGTCGGGCGTGACCTCGACGCCCTGCTCGCGCGATCCGCTCGACCTCGGCCTTCAGCGCCCACGGGTCGAGCACGACGCCATTGCCGATGACCGAAGGGGTGCCGCGGACGATCCCGCACGGCAGCAGCGAGAGCTTGTAGGTCTGGTCGCCGACGACGAGCGTGTGGCCGGCGTTATGGCCGCCCTGGAAGCGGACGACCATGTCGGCGCGGCTGGCCAGCCAGTCGACGATCTTGCCCTTGCCTTCGTCGCCCCACTGGGCGCCGATGACGGTGACGTTACCCACGATTACGTTCCTTGATTGTGCGGCCGGCGCGGCTCCTAGGGGTCGACGCCGCAGTGCGTCCAGCGCGAGGCCGCTGATTGTTGGGCGGGCGGAACAGATCCGCCATTGTTGAGCGTATTGCACTTCCGCGACGCGCTCTTGCGCGGGCGCGACCGAAACACGACAGGGGAAAGCAGACCATGAAGACCACCACCATTCTGGCCATTGCCCTCGGCCTTGGTTCACTCGCGGCTTGCAACAAGAGCCCGACCGAGCAGACCGCCGACAACATCGAGGCGAATGCGGACAATTCGGCCGACACCATCGAAGCGAATGCCGACAACGCGGCGGACACGATGCAGGCCAATGCCGACAACGCTGCGGACATGGTCCGCAACGAAGGCGAGCGAAGGCGACGCCGTCCGCAACGGCGCGAGCGACCAACAACTCGATGTAATAAGTTTCGGCTCGGCCGCCCGCACGCAGGTAGCAGGTCGAAGGGCGCTCCGGGGCACTGCGGGGCGCCCTTTTTCGTTGCTAAAAGCTCAGCGGGACAACCTCGAGGACGCCGGGCAGTTCGTGGAGATCGCGGGCGACGTCGGACGTGATCGGATCGTCGACGGCGACCAGCGCGATGGCCTCGCCCTTCCTTCGCGGCGGCCGAGGTTGAAGGTCGCGATGTTGATCCCGTTCTCGCCGAGCTTGGTGCCGAGCGCGCCGATGAAGCCCGGTTCGTCGGTGTTGACGATGTAGATCATCTGGCCGGTGAGATCGGCTTCGACCGGGATGCCGAAGATTTTGACGAGCCGCGCGGCGCGATTGCCGAACAAGGTGCCTTCGACTCGCTTCGGCCCGTGCTCGGTGCCGACCGTCACCGCAACCAGCGTGTGATAATCGCCTTCGCCCTCGTTGCGGATTTCGCGGACCGCGATGCCGCGTTCCCTCGCGAGATAGGGTGCGTTGACCATGTTCACGGTGTCGGACCAGGTCCGCATCACGCCAGCAAGCACCGCGCCGGTGATCGGCTTGATGTTGAGCTCGGCGGCGGCGCCTTCGACCTCGACATCGATCGAACGGATTTCAGTGCCGGCGATCTGCCCGACCAGCCGCCCCAGCTTCTCTGCCAGGCCCATGTACGGCCGCAGCCGCGGCGCTTCCTCGGCGGAAAGCGACGGAACGTTGACCGCGTTGGTGATTCCGCCAAGCAGCAGATAGTCGCTCATCTGCTCCGCGATCTGAATGGCGACGTTCACCTGTGCCTCGGTCGTCGAGGCACCGAGATGCGGCGTGCAGATGAGCCCGCGCGTGCCGAACAGCGCATTGTCCTTGGCCGGTTCCTGCTGAAACACATCCAGCGCGGCGCCGGCGACGTGACCGCTCTCGAGCGCGGCCTTGAGCGCGGCCTCGTCGATCAGCCCGCCGCGCGCGCAATTGACGATGCGGACGCCTTGCTTGGTCTTCGCGAGCGCGTCACTGCTGAGAATGCCCCGGGTCTGGTCGGTCAGCGGCGTGTGCAATGTGATGAAGTCGGCGCGCGCCAGCAGCTCGTCGAGCTCGACCTTGTCGACTCCAAGCTCGACGGCCCGTTCGGGCGAGAGAAACGGGTCGTAGGCGGCGACCTTCATCTTCAGCCCATGCGCGCGGTCGGCGACGATCGACCCGATATTGCCGCAGCCGATCAGGCCGAGAGTCTTGCCGGCGAGCTCGACCCCCATGAACCGGTTCTTTTCCCACTTGCCCGATTGAGTCGACTGGTCGGCCTGCGGAATTTCGCGGGCGAGCGCGAACAGCATCGCGATCGCATGCTCGGCGGTGGTGATCGAATTGCCGAACGGCGTGTTCATGACGACGATCCCGCGTGCGCTTGCGGCGGGCACGTCGATTGTGTCGACGCCGATCCCGGCGCGGCCGATGACTTTCAGGCGCGGCAAAGCGGCATCCATCGCTGTCGCGCCGATCCTGGTCGAGCTTCGAACCGCGACCCCATCATAGTCGCCAATGACGGTGTTCAACTCTTCCGGCGAAAGGCCCGGTTTGTCGTCGACCTGGATTCCGCGCTCACGGAATATTGCGGCGGCGCGCGGGTCCATCTTGTCCGCGATCAGGACTTTTACGGCGTCGCTCACGCCGTCGCCTCCCATGCCCAGTCGAGCCAGGGGCCGAGCGCTTCGATGTCGGCGGTTTCGACCGTCGCTCCGCACCAGATGCGCAGGCCCGGCGGCGCGTCGCGATAGGCGCCGACATCGTAGGCCGCCGCTTCCTGCTCGAGCAGCTTGACCATCGACTTTTGCCGCGCCTGGTTCGCCTCGCCGTCGGCCGATCGGCGAACTGCAGGCAGACCGACGTGTTGGACCGGATCGCAGCGTCTTGAGCGAGATGCTCGATCCATGGCGTGCTTTGCACCCAGCGATCGAGCGCGGCCGCATTGGCATCCGCCCGCGCGATCAGCGCATCGAGACCGCCGATCCGTTCGGCCCAATCGAGCGCGAACAGCCAGTCTTCGACGCACAGCATCGAGGGCGTGTTGATCGTCTCGCCGCGAAAGATACCGTCGATGAGCTTGCCGCCTTTTGTCAGGCGGAAAAGATTTCGGGCAGAGGCCGTGGCGCGGGCTCGCGCTCGAGCCGCTCGACGGCTCGCGGGCTGAGCACCAGCATGCCGTGCGCGGCCTCGCCGCCCAGCGCCTTCTGCCAGCTGAACGTGCCGACATCGATTTTGCGCCAATCGATGTGCTGCGCGAAGGCGGCCGACGGTGGCGTCGCAAATGGTAAGTCCGGTGCGGTCGGCCGCGATCCAGTCGGCGCGGGCACCCGAACGCCGCTGGTCGTTCCGTTCCAGGTGAAGACGATGTCGCTCGCCGGATCGATGCCGCAAGTCGCAGATTTGCCCATAGTCGGCCGTGCTAATGTCGGCATCGAGCTTCAACTGCTTGGCGACGTCGGTCACCCAGCCGGCGCCGAAGCTTTCCCACGCCAGCATGGTCACCGGGCGGCTGCCGAGCAGCGACCATATCGCCATCTCCATGGCGCCGGTGTCCGATGCGGGGACGATGCCCAGCTTATAGTCGGCCGGGAGGCGGAGCATCGCATGCGTCCGCTCGATCGCCGCCTGCAATTTCGCCTTGCCGACGGTGCCACGGTGCGATCGCCCGAGTGCGGATGTGTTGAGCGCTCCGGGCAACCAGCCGGGCGGCTTCGCGCAGGGTCCCGATGAGAAATACGGTCGATCCGGCGGGTGTCGGGTTTCGCCAGGCGCGCGTTGGCACCGGCGGTATTGTGTCGCTCATATTCACTCTCCTCACAGAGAGCTCGCGCCGCGTTGGGACGGCGTGGCCCAAGGGCGGTTCTAAGCGGAATGAGGCCGCCGCAAGGCAGCGCGAAAGATTCGCCTTTCGACCTACTCGGACGAATGCTGCATTGCGCAACAGATTGAAATTGCTGGAAATCCGCGGCCGACGGGCCGATTTCTACGCTTCACCGTGCGGATCTGCGATTCGTCCCGCCAGAGGGAACGCAAGGTTGAAATTGTTAACCATCCGAAAGCAGTGTCGGCCTGGGCCAGCACGCGGCGGGGCAATCCGCGTGAACGGCAGGGGCTGGGGAGCTCCTTTGAGAATGGACTTGGCGTGCGCCTTCGCGCGCGCCGATTAAGTGGAGCGGGAACGGATGACGCAAGTGATGGCCATGACGACGGGCCTTGTTTCGCGACCGCGATTTGTTCATTCACGACGGCACGAAGCTTCGCCGCTTCCGGATTTCCGCACCGCTTCAGGCGGTGTTTTTCGTGATGCTGCTCGGGCTCGTCGGCTGGGCCAGCTATGCGACCGCCCAGCTGATCGCCCGCCCGCAGCCGTTTCGAACCTCTCGCTTCCAGCCGCGACCGAAGCGCGGGCGCGAATGATCGAGCAGCGCCAGGCGCTGATCGAAGCCGCCCTCGCCGGCCAGAAGATCAGCCCCGACGATCTGCGGCCGCGACCGGCGGGCGGATCGCCAACGACGGTGCGCTCGCGCGCGTCGAGCAGGCGCAGCTGGAGCAGGCGGCACTCGTCGCAAAGGCGCTGGACGTTCGTTACCAGGTCACCACCGCCGAACTGAAACGCCTCGGCATCACGCCGGGCCGCGTCGGCAGCAACGACGGCGTCGGCGGCCCATTCGAGAGCGTCGCCAACACCAGCTTCAAGGCGATGTTCGACAGCTGGAAGAAGCTCGACCAGCTGCAGGACGGAGTCATCGCGGTCCCTTCCGAAAAGCCGATCAGGGCCAGCGTCGAATTCACCAGCGGTTTCGGCGTTCGCTCCGATCCTTTCCACACCGGTGCCGCCATGCACCCCGGCATCGACCTCGCCGGCGCCTACGGCACGCCGATCTATGCGACCGCTGACGGGACGGTCCTCCGCGCCGGCTGGAACAGCGGCGGCTACGGCAACCTCGTCGAGGTCGACCACGGCCGCGGCATCACCACGCGCTACGGCCATATGTCGGCGATCCTGGTTTCAGCAGGCGAGCATGTCACTCGCGGCCAGCAGATCGGCCGCATGGGTTCGACCGGCCGTTCAACCGGCAACCACCTACACTACGAAGTCCGGATCGACGGCCGTGCGGTCAATCCGATCCCGTTCATGAAGTCGACCGATTATGTCCTTGCGATGCAAAAGCGCTCGGGTGCCGCCTCGATGGACGCCGTCGCGATCGGTGGCCCGATCCGCGGTCAGCATTAGGCCTTCGGTTGCCGCGAAGCGCGGCAGTTCCTATCTCGCTAACATGAGCGAGCCTCAGATCAGCCTGACCGAAAGCGCGGCCAGGCGCGTCGCGTGGATCGCCGAGCGGCAGCAAAGCCGGCGATTCTGCGCCTGGCGGTCGATGGCGGCGGGTGTGCCGGCTTCACCTACAAATTCGAACTGGCGGCCGAGCCCGAGGTCGACGACGAGATTGCGGTGACGCAGGGTGTGAAGCTCGTCGTCGATCCGATCAGCCTCGATCTCGTCAAAGGATCAGCGGTCGATTTCGTCGAGGACCTGGGCGGGGCCGCGTTCAAGGTCACCAATCCCAACGCCCAGTCGGGCTGTGGCTGCGGAAGCAGCTTCTCGGTCTAGCTTGGACCGGTTAGGGCGGGCCGGATGAAGCTCACCACCTACAATCTCAACGGCATCCGAGCCCGCCTGCCGCGGCTCCTCGAATGGCTTCAGCGCGAGCAGCCCGACGTGGTCTGCTTGCAGGAGCTGAAATGCGCCGACGAATCGCTGCCGATCACCGATATCGAGGCAGCGGGCTACGGCGCCGTGTGGCATGGGCAGAAGGGGTTCAATGGCGTTGCCATCCTAGCCAAAGGCGATGCGCCCAAGCTGCGCCGGGTCGGGCTTCCCGGCGACCCCGACGACAGCCATAGCCGCTACATCGAAGCCGAAGTGCAGGGACTGATCGTCGGCTCCATCTATTTGCCCAACGGCAATCCGGTCGGCACCGAGAAGTTCGACTACAAACTGCGGTGGATGGAACGGCTATGCGCCCACGCCGCCGAACTGCTTGTGGACGAAAGGCCGACCGTGCTGTGCGGCGACTGGAACGTGGTTCCCGAAGACCGCGATGTCTTCTCGGTCAAGGCGACCCAGCACGACGCGGTGATGCAGCCGGGCGCCCGAGCGCTGTGGCGGCGAATCCTCAACCAGGGCTGGACAGACGCGCTGCGCGCCTTTCATCCGAACGAACCCAAGCTCTACACCTTCTGGGATTACACCGCCGGTTGCTGGCAACGCGACCTCGGCTTTCGCCTCGATCACTTGCTCTGCTCCGCGGAGGCGGCCGACCGGCTTACCGGCGCCGGCGTGGATCGCTGGGCGCGCGGCGAGGAAAAAGCCTCGGACCACGCACCGACCTGGATCGAGCTTAGCTAAAGCGCCTTCTCGTAAATGCGGTAGCGATGGTTGATCGCTGCACCGGGCAGTTCGGCGATCGACAGCATCCCTTTATTGTCTTCGAGGATCCAGCCGAACTCGCCGTGCGTAGCCCCATATTTCGTCACGGCGTCACGCCGGGTGAACTCGATCATCATGAATGCGAGTTGGGTCGCGAGGCGGCTGTGATGAAGCTTCTTCGCAACGCCCATCAGCGGCACGCGCAGCCGCCGGGTCCGGGGCTTGCGGAGACGCCATAGCAGCTTGATGAAGTTGAATGGGAACAGCTCTCCGTTCAGGTCGCGGATGAGCTCGTTGATGTCGGGGATCGTAAGCATGAACGCGACCGGCGCGCCGTCGACTTCGGCGACCCGGACCAGTTCGTTGAAGATGATCGGTTTCAGCTTCTTGCCGGCATAAGCGATCTCGGACTCGGTCAGCGGCACGTAACCCCAATTGTCGGACCATGCTTCGTTCAGCAGGTTCAGGATCAGCCGGGATTCCTCGGCGAACCTGGACTTGTCGATCTCGCGGATGCGGATGCGCGGGTTGCGCTCTCCCATTTCGATCAGGCGATTGATGCGAGGATCGTCCCAATGGGCGATGTCGACTTCGTAGGTGAGCAGGTCCTTGGCCTTGCCGTAACCCGAGGCCTCGATCCAGGCCTGATATGCAGGGCGGTGATGGCCCATCATCGCGGTCGGCGGCTCGGCAAAGCCCTCGATCTCCAGGCCGGGCTCGTCCCAGATCGACAGGCTGATCGGCCCAAGCGCGCGGGTCATGCCCTGTTGCCGCAACCATCCTTCGGCGGTCTCGATCAAGGCCGCCGCGGCATCGCCGTCGAGCACCTCGAACATGCCCCATTGACCGGTACCCTGACCCATATGCTGCTGCACGAGGTCGTCCACTTGAGCGCTGACCCTGCCAACGACCTTGCCGCCGCGCTCCGCCAGCCACAGCTGCGCCCTGGCATGCTCGAACCACGGGTTCTTGCCTGGCGTGATCAGCCCGTGGACCTCGTCCTTGAGCGGCGGCACCCAGGCCGGATCATCCTTGTAGACCTCCCACGCGAAGTCGACGAAGGCCTTTCGGTCCTTCTTGGTCATCACCGGGCGGATCGTTACGGGCGTACTGTTCATGGCGGCTGGCTAGCCGGAGTTGCCGCCCAGCGCCAGTTAAGGTTGGAACGCCCAACTCCCGCCATTATCTGATGGCAGACGGCGACCTTCAGCACAGACATATGAGCAATTCAGCGACCCTCGAGCGCCCAGGCACCGGCGCGGCTCCCGAGCCGCGGTCGACCCTGCGCACGCACGATGACGCGTCGATGCTGAAGGCTGCAGCAAACCTGACCCGCGACCTCAATGTCCCGCGGGACGCGATTTACTGGGCCGACATGCTCGGGTCAGCAATTCTCGGCTACGGAACGTTATTCGCTGCGATGGTGGTGCGCCCCGCGTGGCTGGCGATCGGTTGCGCGCTCGTCGCCATCCTCGCCCTCTACCGCGCGGGCTCCTTCATCCACGAGCTCACGCACATCAAGAAAGGGGCGGTGCGCGGCTTCCGCTTCGTCTGGAACCTCATCGTCGGCGTCCCGCTGATGGTGCCGAGCTTCATGTACGAAGGCGTCCACAACCAGCACCATGCCAAACGCTATTACGGGACGGCCGACGATCCCGAATATCTGCCGCTGGCGCTGATGCAGCCGTGGACGCTGCCCGTCTTCATGATTGCCGCAGCGTTCGCGCCAATTGGCATGCTGATCCGCTTTGCGATCCTCGCCCCGCTTTCGCTGCTTTTTCCGAAGCTTCGTGCGCTCGTCGTCGGCCGCTATTCAGGCCTTCAGATCAATCCGAAGTTCGTCCGTCCGAAGCCCGAAGGCGACTTCGCGCGAGACTGGGCGTGGCAGGAAACGGCGTGCAGCATCTGGGCGATTGCGCTGCTCGTGATGGTCGCGACGGGCATCGTGCCGCTGCGCGATTTCCTCATTTTCCTCGGCGTTGCGTCGGGCGTGATGTTCCTCAACCAGGTCCGCACGCTGGTTGCGCATCTGTGGGAGAATGACGGCGAGCCGATGAGCGTGACCGCGCAATTCCTGGATAGCGTCAACGTGCCGCCACCCGCGACCTTGCCGGTGCTGTGGGCGCCGGTCGGGCTGCGCTACCACGGCCTTCACCACCTGCTTCCGGGTCTTCCCTATCACGCGCTCGGCGAGGCGCACCGGCGCCTTTGCCGGGAACTTGATGCGGGCTCCGCCTATCACGCCTCGACGTATCGCGGACTTCTCCGCTGGTGGTTCGGCTCGCGTCGCGGACCTTGACGAACGGCCGCAAATCCGCTTGAGGACACGTCATCCGGCGGGCCGTTGAGCTCGCCGTTCTTATGTGGGTTTGTGGCGGCCGCCCGAAGCGCCGCCTGGCCGGGGATACCTGATACGGTCCCCTGACGAACGAAAGGAATGACCCGTGCGCCATCGCGTTGCCGGCCGTAAACTTCAACGTACCTCGAGCCACCGCGCAGCCCTGTTTCGCAACATGGCCGCCGCGCTGATCAAGCACGAGCAGATCACCACCACCACCGCCAAGGCGAAGGAGCTTCGGCCTTACGTCGAGAAGCTCGTCACGCTCGCAAAGCGTGGCGGCCTCAGCAATCGCCGCCTTGCCCAGTCGCGGCTGATGGACGACGCGCAGCTCGCCAAGTTGTTCGACGTGATCGCCAAGCGCTACGCCGACCGCGAGGCGGCTACACCCGAGTGATCAAGGCCGGCATCCGCTCGTCCGACGCCGCCCCGATCGCGGTGATCGAGTTCGTCGATCGCGACGCGGCGGCCAAGGGCCAGGATTCGGGGCCGGTCCAGACCAGCGAAGAATTCGAAGCCGCCTGACGGCTACTCAGTTCGGCGAGCCATGCGAGGCGCCGCTGCTGGTCAGTCGGCGCCTTTCGCATTCGCTGATTCCGGACGCGCGATTCGTCAGTGGCCTGCGAATGATGGTATTAGCGCACGCTGTCACCGGGGGGTGGCCAGATGCGATACTATCGCCTTTACTTCCTGGACCGCTTCAGCGGCCACATCGATCACTTCCGCGAGTTCGAAGCGGAGGACGATGAGTCCGCGATCGGGATCGCGGAAGGCTGGCGGGAAGAATGTCCGATGGAGCTTTGGAATCGCCAGCATAAGCTCAAGCATTGGGACGGCCCGGCGATGCCCGACTGATTGCTTAACCGCAGCAAACGACCGGTTCACAGCCGGTGCAACCCGTAACGATAGAAGTTTCGAAATGGGTCGCCGTGCGTTGTCGCGGTGAGCCGGGAACGAAAACGGAGACAGGGTCATGACAGCTTTCACGAAGGTTCTGGCGGGCGGCGTCGCGTTGGCGGCGGTGGCCAGTGCGGCGCCTGCCGCCGCGCAATATTATCCGGGTTACGGCTATGGCACGCCTTACGGCGGGAACGTCGTCGGCCAGGTGCTGAACCAGGTGCTTGGCGGCGGCTATGGCTACAACGGCTATGGCGCCAACAGCCAGGTCGCGGTCAACCAGTGCGCCAGCGGCGGTCCAGGCGCGCCTCAGCGGCGGTTACGGCGGCTATGGCTACAACGGCTACGGATATGGCGGAATGCCCGCGTCCTCGGCATCAGCCGCGTCGAGCAGCGCTCGAACGGCGGGCTGACCGTTCGCGGCGTCGCCAGCAGCGGCCGCTATGGGCGGCTATGGCATGCGCAGGCGCCGGTCGACCTCACGTGGAAGTGCAAGGTCGATTACCGCGGCTTCGTCAGCGAAATCGATGTCGACCGAGCGCAGTCTAACTACGGCTACGGCAACAACTACTCGCCGTACGGCAATTACGACTATTCGCAGTACGGCTACCGCCGCTATTAGGCGCGGCTATACGTAAAACAGGGATGCGCCGGGGTCGAAAGGCTCCGGCGCATTTCTTTTGAAGAGCCTAACTTTACTCTTGGCGGGCCGCTCCCTATCCGCCCGCCATGACGGTCCAGCCCACCAAATCCATCCTGATCGTCGACTTCGGCAGCCAGGTGACGCAGCTCATCGCCCGCCGCATCCGCGAGGCCGGCGTCTATTCCGAGATCGCCCCGTTCAACGCCGCGGAAGAGGCCTTCGAGCGGCTCCGGCCGAAGGGCGTCGATCTTCTCCGGCGGGCCGGCCTCGGTCACCGAAGCCGACAGCCCGCGCGCCCCGCAAGTGATGTTCGACAGCGGCGTGCCGCTGCTCGGCATCTGCTATGGCCAGCAGACGCTTCACCAGCAGCTCGGCGGCAAGGTCGTCGCCTCGGACCAGCGCGAGTTCGGCCGCGCCTTCATCGACATCGTCGCGCCTCGCGCGCTGTTCGACGGCCTGTGGCAAGTCGGCGAGAAGCACCAGGTGTGGATGAGCCACGGCGACCGCGTCGAAACGCTCGCGCCCGGCTTCGAGGTCGTCGCCCGGTCCGAAGGCGCGCCCTACGCGATCGCCACCAACGAGGCCGACAAGCGCTACAGCCTGATGTTCCATCCCGAGGTCGTGCACACGCCCGACGGCGGCAAGTTGCTCGCCAATTTCGTCCGGCACGTGTGCGGCTGCGCGGGCGACTGGACGATGGCCGGCTTCCGGGATGCCAAGATCGCCGACATCCGCGAGCAGGTCGGGTTGGCAAGGGCCGGGTCATCTGCGGCCTGTCGGGCGGCGTCGACAGCGCGGTCGCCGCCGTCCTGATCCACGAGGCGATCGGCGAGCAGCTGACCTGCGTGTTCGTCGACCACGGGCTGATGCGCGCTGGGCGAGGCCGAGCAGGTCGTCGCGCTGTTCCGCAACAGCTACAACATCCCGCTGGTGCACGTCGACGCGAGCGAGGATTTCCTCGGCGGGCTGGCAGGGCGTCACCGATCCCGAGAGACAAGCGCAAGTTCATCGGCGCCGAGTTCATCGAGGTGTTCGAGGAGGAAGCGAAGAAGATCGGCGGCGCGGATTTCCTCGCCCAGGGCACGCTCTACCCCGACGTCATCGAGAGCGTCAGCTTCACCGGCGGCCCGTCGGTGACGATCAAGAGCCACCACAATGTCGGCGGCCTGCCCGAGCGCATGAACATGAAGCTGGTCGAGCCGCTTGCGCGAACTGTTCAAGGACGAGGTGCGCGAGCTCGGGCGCGAGCTCGGCCTGCCCGAAGCCTTCGTCGGCCGCCACCCGTTCCCCGGCCCCGGGCCTCGCCATCCGCATCCCCGGCGAAGTGACCCAGGAGAAGTGCGACATCCTGCGCAAGGCGGACGCCGTCTATCTGGAGGAAATCCGCAACGCCGGCCTCTACGACGCGATCTGGCAGGCGTTCGCCGTGCTGCTTCCCGTTCGGACCGTCGGCGTGATGGGCGATTATCGCACCTACGATTATGTGTGCGGCCTGCGCGCGGTGACCTCGCTGGACGGCATGACCGCCGACGTCTACCCGTTCGACGCCGCCTTCCTCAGCCGGGTCGCCACGCGCATCGTCAACGAGGTGCAGGGCATCAACCGCGTGGTGTACGATTATACGTCGAAGCCGCCGGGGACGATCGAGTGGGAGTGAGTCCGCGTCTTACACAAGATGCACTGGGGGAGGGGCGGCGGTGGAGATGTTCAATTATGTGATGGTCCTCGCCTCGGTGATTATCGGGCTCGGCATCACGCATCTGCTGCAGGGCGTCGGCCGAATTGTCCAGCATCCGGGCCGCGAAAAGACCTACTGGGTCCACCTGCTCTGGGTCGCCGCCATATTCATTCGGGCGACATTCTGGTGGTGGTTCGAATACCGGCTATCCACGGTCGCGGAATGGACGTTCACGCTCTACATGTTCGTCCTTGCCTATGCATTCCTGATCTATTTGTGGTGTGCGCTGCTCTTCCCGCGGGATCTCGCCGGATATGAGGGGTTCAAGGATTATTTCTATTCGCGGCGTCAGTGGTTCTTCGGCCTTCTTCTCGCCGGCCAGGCGGTCGATGTGGCTGACACCTTGTTGAAGGGCCTCGCCCATTTCCGCTCCCTCGGTTGGACCTACATCGTCGGAATCACTTGCCTTTCGGCTCTCATGATTATCGCGATGCGGACGCGCAGCGAACGCTACCATGGAGCATTCGCGATCTTTGCGGTCGCTTACCTGCTCGCGTATCCGTGGGTGTTTTTCAACAGGGTCGGATAGCGGCCGGGTCGACGATCTGCGTTTAAGGAGAATTGGGCGCATGGCAGGAAGCGGTTCAGAGATGTCGAAACTCGTCGCCGTGGTCGCTGCAGGCCTGCTGGTCGGCGAGGCGCACCCGACGCTCGACCCGACACGGCCGCCTGGTGGGCGACGACTGCGGAGCTGTCCAACGACGGCATGGAAGGGCGCGACACTGGATCACCTGCTTACGAGCGAGCGGCGCAGCTGGTGGCCTCGAAATTCGCCGCTGCCGGACTGAAGCCGGCCGGTGTGGATGGCGGCTGGTTTCAGCGCGTGCCGATGCACGAAGTCGCGGTCATGCGGGCGAACATCCGCGTGGGCGGGCGGCCGCTTCTCTTCCTTCATGACCTGACGGTCTCGCCATCCGAATCGATGCCGGCGCGGATCGATGCGTCGCTCGTTTACGGCGGCTATTGCAGTGCCCCGGCGCTCGACGGCGTGCGCGGCCGGGTCGTGATCTGCCATGGCACACACCGACAGGGGCTGCCGAACGCTTCCGAACGGGAGGCGGCGCTAAGAGCGGCGGGCGCCACCGGCATGATGACGATCGCCGACCCCGGTTTCACGGTTGAGCCTCCGCGTTGGCCTTACGCTTATGCGCGGACGGTGACGCTGGCCGGTACGAAGCTCGCCGCGGACCCGTTCGTGAAGTTCACGCTCAACGCCCAGTCGCTGGGCAAGCTTCTCGCCGGCACGGGCCGCAATGCCGACGCACTGATCGCCGACGGCAGCGGCGGTCGTTCGCTGCCGAGCTTCGCACTCCCGAGCCGGTTGCGTGCCGATTTTACGCTCCGGCAGCGCAATATCTCCTCGCCCAACGTGCTCGCCCTGATGCCCGGTTCCGATCCGAAGCTTGCCGACCAGGCGATCGTCCTGTCCGCCCACCTCGACGGCTACGGTTACGGTGAGCCAGTCAACGGCGACCGGCTCTACAACGGGACGCTCGACGATGCCGCTTATGTCGCGCTGCTGATCCGGCTTGCCGAACGGCGGCACGGCCAACCGTTCCGACGTCCGATCCTGTTTGCCGCCTGGACTGGTGAGGAAAAGGGTTTGCTCGGATCGCGCTGGTTCGTGGGCCATCCGACGGTTCCGCTGTCTCGCATCGCCGCCGACATCAACCTCGACCAGCTGCGGCCGATTTTCCCGCTCAAGCTCCTTACGGTGCATGCGCTCGACGACACGACCTTGGGCGTCGATGCCCGGGCCGTCGCTCAAGCGCTCGGAATCGCCGTGCAGAAGGATCCGGAGCCCGAGCGCAACCTGCTGTCGCGGTCGGATCAATGGCCGTTCCTGCAGGCCGGCATCCCGGCGACGGCGTTCGTCTTCGGGTACCGGCCGAGCTCTCCCAGCGAACGGATTTACCGGCAATGGTACCGTACCGGCTATCACAAGCCGCAGGACGACCTGAAGCAGCTGATGGACTGGAAGGCCGCCGCCGATTTCAATCGCTTCTTCTACAAGCTTGTCGAGCGCGTCGCGGACCAACCAAGCGCTCCCGCGTGGAAAGCCGGCAGCAGCCTCAAGCACTAGATCGGCTGCGGATATTTCCGGTGGTTAACAGCAACTTGCCGTTAAACGTGGAATTGACTTTTTCGCGCTAGTCTTGCTCATCACGCAAGCAACAGAAGAAGCGAGGGCAGCCAGGTGGGAAACAGTTTGAAATGGATCGTCCCCGCGGCGCTTGTGGCGCTCGCCGGCTGCCAGACCGCGCCCCAGCCAAAGCTCGCGACCGCTGCATCACCAGCGCCGATTACGAACGAAATTCCCTACCATTGGACGCTCGGCAACGCGCCGCAGGCGCACAAGGACATGGTCGCCGAATTCGGCAAGCTGGGGCTGAAGCCGGGCGAGTTTGTCTGGGCAACTGCGGCGCCGACGGGAGGTGATACGCGCATCGTCGTCGATCTGCTGACCCAGATGACCTATGTTTATCGCGGCGACAAACTGCTCGGCGCATCGAGCATGTCGAGCGCGAAGACAGGCCACGTGACGCCCTACGGCAATTGGACGATCCTCGAGAAGCGGCCCTTCTACCGGTCCAAGAAATACGACAATGCGCCGATGCCGTTCATGCAGCGCATCGATGACTATGGCATCGCCTTCCACGGTGGCGTGAACCCAGGTTATCCCGCCAGCCATGGTTGCATCCGCCTCCCGCTGCCGTTCGCTCAAAAACTTTACGGCGTGACCAGGCTCGGCACCAAGGTCATCGTCGAGGGCTAAGCGCGGGTCGGCGACCGACCCGCGCGGCTGATCATCCAACCTGTCAGCGGGAATTGCGGCTGGTCGATGTGCCGACCGTCGAATCAGCCATCGCCGGCTTGCTTTGCGACGAGGTTTCAAGATCGGTCGTGATGTCCGGCATTCCCGCCGGATCGGTCGCGGCGCCGGTCTGCGTCATCCCGGTTCGAAGCGGCTGGGCGCTGTCCCGTCGCTGGCTGCGCCAGCTGTCGAAGTCGCTGTGGAATTGCTGCTCGCGCTCACGGCAATAATTCTCATAGTCCTGGTCAAGAGCGTTGATTTGCCGGTCGCGCCAGCTGCGGTAATGATCGTCCTGGTGGCTGCTGAAATTGCGCGGTGAGCGGTCTCGGTCGCCAGCGCCGCCAGAGGGGCCTGATTGGTCCTCGTTCAAGCTTCGCTCCCGGCCGCCATCGTTACTGAATGCCGAGCGGGGGTAGTCAGCGCCTTGCCGCTCCCAGCTGCGATCGCGATCGCCGATCATGAAATTGCGGTTGCGTTCGTTGCCTCCTTGCCGATCATGCCGGAGGTCGTCGGGGTCATTGCCGCGCCAGCCGCGCTCCTGGTCGCGGGCTTCGCCGCGATTCCTGTCTTCGTCGTAATCGCGAAGGTAGCCGTGTGCCATTTGAACTCTCCCTGGTGATGAACTGGGCCAAAGGGCCAGGTGAGAGAACGAACGAGCACGGGCGGAGATGCGCCGTTCGTCGAGGCGGCCGGCCACCCGTCGCAACGCTGCCCCGGCTAGGCCGCACGCGCCTTTTGCGAGTGGACGGGAAGCTGGATGATCGTGAGCAGCCCAGGCTCATTGTCCTCGAGCATCAATTTCCCGTTGTGGAGATGGGCGATCGCTTCGGCGAGCGCGAGGCCAAGGCCGGCTCCTTCGTCGGACCGGCTCGAATCGAGGCGGCCGAACCGGCGCCGCGCTTCCTCGCGCCGGTCCAGCGGAATACCAGGCCCCCGGTCGGCCACCTCGAGCCGGATGAGCCGCTCACCCGGCTGGACGTCGATGCGGATCTTGCCGCCGGCGGAGCCGTACCGGATCGCGTTTTCGATCAGGTTGCTGACCGCCTGCGCGAGAAGCTGGCGATGCCCGAAGAGCGGCACGGGGCGGGAGGGGCGGTCATATTCGAGGCTCGCGCCCTGCTCTTCGACCAGCGGGTCATACATTTCGGTCAGCTCGGCCGCGAGCTCGCCGAGATCAAACCAGTTGAACTGGTTGCGCCCGGTCAGGGCCTCGGACCGGCTAATCTCCAGAACCGCGGTCAGGATGCGCATCAGGGCGTCGGCCTGGCGGATGACGCTCCCGAGCAGCTCCTCTTGCTCGGCCGGATCATTGGCCTCCGCCGCGGCATGGGCGGCCGAGCGCAGCCGGCTCACGGGCGAGCGGAGGTCGTGCGCGAGACTGTCGGTCAGCAGTCGAAGCTCTTCCATCAACGCGCTGATGCGATCGAGCATCGCATTGATCTGGTCGCCCAGACGATCGAACGCGTCGCCGGCCCCCGAGACCGGCACACGCTGCGACAGGTCGCGCGCGCTGATGCGGTTGGCGACGACCGCAATATCGTTGATCCTCCGACCGACATAATGGGCGGTGATGATCCCGCACAGCAGCCCCAGCAGGCCGGCGACGATGAGCGCGATCAACAAAGACCGCTCCAATGTGTCGCGGATCGCCAGGCCTTCACCGGCCAGGCGTCCGCTGACCAGCCATTGGCCCGCCTCCAACCTGTGAATCACCAGCGCTGCTTCGCGCGGCGTGGTTTGCCCGCGAAGCCTGATGAGGCCGTTGCGATAACCCTCCTGCAGCAGCGGGATCGCCTGGGTCGCTTCGATATTGCCTTTGATCTCCCGCCCATTCGAACTGACCAGCGCGACCGCCGTCTGGGGGTCGGCATAGGTCATGGTGTCGTTGATCGCGTCATCCAGCGCGACGCTCCCGCCTGATCGATAGACATCGGCAAGCACTTTGGCCTGCTCGATCACCTGCCGACGGACCGTGCCGTTGGCTTCGTTATGGGTGCGGAGATAGATGAAGCCGATGACGGCGAGGTTCGACACCAGGGCAAGCAGGCCGGCAAGCAGCGCAATGCGTAACGACGTGGGCACCGACCCGCTATTACAGGTTCAGGCCGCGAGCATGTAGCCCGCACCACGCACCGTGTGCAGCAGCGGCTTTTCATATCCTTCGTCGAGCTTGCGGCGCAGCCGGCTGACATGGACGTCGATGACGTTGGTGCCCGGATCGAAATGATAATCCCACACTTGCTCGAGCAGCATGGTGCGGGTGACGACGCGCCCTTCATTGCGCGCGAAATATTCGAGCAGCAGATATTCGCGCGGCTTGAGGTCTAGCTTCTTGCCGCCGCGCTTCACGCTGCGCGACAGCGGGTCAATTTCGAGGTCGCCGACAGTCAGCCGATGCTCGGCCGGGTCGACCCGGGATTCGCGCCGCCGGAGCAGCGCATTCACGCGCGCCAGCAGCTCGGCGAAGGAAAATGGTTTGACCAGATAATCGTCCGAGCCATGCTCGAGGCCCTCGATGCGGTCACCGACGCTGGCGAGCGCCGAGAGGATCAGGACCGGCGTGTCGATTTGCGCGGCACGCAGCGCCTTCAGCACCGACAGCCCATCGAGCCCCGGCAGCATGCGGTCGAGGATGATGAGGTCGAAGCTGCCGTCCGTCGCGCGGAACAGGCCGTCCTGGCCGTTGGTCGCCTGCTCGACGCTGTGGCCTTCCTGGTTCAGGCCTTTCGCCAGATAGGACGCGGTCTCGCGATCGTCCTCGACCAACAGGATTTTGCGCCCCATGCTTTTGCCAGCTCCAAAACAACAAGATGATAACCGCACGGCGCCGCCAACGGGAGTCGCATGACGGCGCCGCGCGGAACCGTGGATTAGCCCTTGGTTGTCGTGTCCGTGGCGGGCTTCTTCGCGGCTTTGTGATGCATGGCCATTTTGTGATGCTTGGCCATCTTGTGATGCTTCATGTGGTGGCGAGCCATCTTGTGCTCTTTGGCCTCGGTCGCGGCCGACTCGCCCTCTTTCTTGGCTTGGCTGGCCATCGACTTCGAGGCCTTGGAGGCCGTCGTCTTCGTCGTCTTGGAGCCCGACGCCGACATGCTGTTCGACATCTGGGCGAACGCTGGCGTGGCAATCAGGGCCGTTGCGGCGATCGTCGCAAGAAATGCTTTCATCGCTTCCTCCTGCCTCCGGCGTCAATGCGCCGGGGTCCGGCCGGGATAGGAGCAACCGTTTCTCAACGCCGTGGCGGCAATGTTAAATGGCGTTAATCGACGCTGAACCAAGCCCGACCGTGCTTCGGCCAAGGCATTGCGCGGGCTTCCCAAGGCGCTAGGCTTCAGTGGAAATGATTACCCAGAAGACCCGCTACGCGTTGCGTTCGCTGCTGTTCCTGGCGGAGGAGCGCGGCGGCGCCCCGGTCCAGCTTGCCCGGATTGCGGAAACGCAGCGGGTGCCGCCAAAATATCTCGAGCTGATCATGCTCGACCTCAAGAAAGCCGGCCTCGTCAAAAGCGCTCGGGGCCCGAAGGGCGGGTATCGACTTTCGCGGCCGCCGGCCGAGATATCGTTCGGACAAATCGTCCGCTCCATGGAAGGACCAATTGCCCTCGTGTCCTGCGCCAGCGTCAATTTCTATGCTCCGTGCGGTGATTGCCACGACGAGGCGAGCTGCGCGATCCGGCGCGCCTTCACCATCCTTCGCGATCAAAGCACCGCTGTCCTGGATTCGATTTCGCTCGCGGAGAGCGCGGGATGGGAAAAACGGATCGATTTTGCCGATACGAATGAATGACGAGTTCGTTTTCCGACGCTCCTCGCAGCGGCGGTCAGCCTAGCAGCGAAATCCGGCCTTTGCCGGGGGCCCGTTCCATTCCGGAATTGACGCTCGTCATGCTGGACGAGCTTTGCGGGATGACGTTCCTGGGATTGGCGTAAGCGACCAGCGGAAGCGCGACCATAATCGCGAGGCAAAGGTCGCCGAGTGAGCGGCGAACGATCATCATCAACTCCAATTTCACGCCAACTCGCATTCGCTGGCGAACTTGCCCATAGGACGCGTCAGCTTCGCCGAAGTTCCGCAAGTTACGGCCCCATAACGATGCCGGACTGGCGATGGGTTGGGCTGGCCGCTAGAAGGCGCCGCAATGTCGACCTTCACCATCGACACTTCGACCAGCCGGGCAACACCGTCGCCGGTGCCGGGCAAGCGGATGACGGCGCCGTCAATCCGTGGCCGCAAGGTCGAGGGCCGGACCGAACAACCGATCGTCATGCTGACTGCCTACACCATGCGGATGGCGCAGCTTTTGGACCCGCATTGCGACATGCTGCTGGTCGGCGACAGCCTTGGCCAGGTGATCTATGGGCTCCCGTCCACCATTCCGGTGACCCTCGACATGATGTGCGCCCATGGCGCCGCGGTCGTTCGCGGCAGCTGGCATGCGCTGGTCGCGGTCGACATGCCGTTCGGCAGCTACGAGGCATCGCCCGAACAGGCGTTCGAATCCGCGGCTCGGATCATGAAGGAAACCGGCTGTGCCGCGGTCAAGCTCGAAGGCGGCGAAGCGATTGCGCCGACCATCCAATTCCTGACCCATCGCGGCATTCCGGTGATTGGCCACGTCGGCCTTACTCCCCAGGCGGTGAATATTCTCGGCGGCTACGGCGCCCGCGGTCGCGAGGAAGAAGAAGCGGCCAAAATCCTCCATGACACTCAGGCCGTGGACCAGGCCGGTGCGTTCTGCATTGTCGTCGAAGGCGTTCTTGAAGACATTGCCACCGACATCTCAGCGCAAGGTTGCCGCGCCGATCATTGGCATTGGCGCCTCCACCGAGTGCGACGGCCAGGTGCTCGTCATTGACGACATGCTCGGCATGTTCGAACGGACGCCGCGCTTCGTGAAGCGCTATGATGATCTTGCGGCACGGATCAGCGAAGCAGCGCGCACCTACGCGCAAGAGGTCCGCGAACGCCGCTTCCCCACGTCCGATCAGACCTACCGCCCGAAAACCTAAACGGCTTTGCCTTTGGCTCGGCGGCCCGCTAGACAGCCCGCCGCCAGCTTTCATTCATCACGGGTGGGGGAGGAAAGCGACCGGCATGTGGACTCCCGAACGAACGGACCGAGGCACCTTTGGCGCAACCCCCTGACGTTAGCGAAACCTTCCTTCGCGAGGTCGACGAGAATCTGCGGCGCGACCAGTTGCGCGATTTCTTCAAGACCTACGGCGGTTGGCTGATCGCCGCCGTCGTCCTGTTCCTGGTGGTCAGTGGCGGGCTCATCTGGTGGAAGCAGCACAAGGTGAAGCAGCACGAGGCCGAGGTCGAGCAGCTCGCGCAAATCTACAAGGACATCGCTGGCGGTAACACCGCGCAGGCCCCGCGGCAGCTCGATGAGCTGGCGGCAAACGGCAGCAAGGCCGTGAACGCTTCGGCCCAATTCACACGCGCAGCCTTGTTCCTGCAGCAAAACGACACGAAGAGCGCGATCGGCATCTACAAGTCGATTGCCGAGGACAGCGGCTTCCCTCAGCCATATCGGGACGCTGCTCTGATCCGACAAACTTCCCTGGAATTCGATCAGCTGCAGCCGCAGGATATCATGACCCGCCTGGCCCCGCTGGCGAAGCCTGGCGAGCCATGGTTCGGCACGGCGGGGGAGATGACTGCGCTAGCCCTGGTGAAGCAGGGCCAGAAGCAACAGGCCGGCCAATTGTTCGCGGCGATTGCCAAGGACAAGACCGTGCCCGATACAATCCGCGCCCGCGCCGTCCAGGCCGCGGGATCGCTTGGCGTCGACGCCAGCAGCGCGTTCCAGCCTCAATAGGACAGACATGAGCAGACCAGCCTATTTGCGCCTTTCAATCCTGATTGCCACCGCGCTCGCCGCGAGCGGTTGCGGCGTCTTCAAGAAGGGCAAGGGGCCAAGTACCCCTGTGCTAGGGCAGCGTATCGCCGTCCTTACCGGTGAAGGCGACGTCAAGGTCGACCCGGAGACTGCGGCACTACCGATGACCCTGCCGGAGCCGGTGGCGAATGCCGACTGGTCGCAATCGGGAGGCAGTCCGACCAAATCGCTCGGTCAGCTTGCGCTCGGCGGTTCGCTCGCCCGCGCTTTCACCGTCCAGGCCGGGCGCGGCAGTTCGCTGACGGCGCGACTTGCGGCATCTCCGATCGCCGCGAACGGCCGCGTCTATACGATCGACACGCTTGGCGTGGTGCGCGCGTTCGACGGCCGCACCGGCGCCCAAGCCTGGTCAAGCCAGACACCGACCGAGAAAAACAATCAGGCCTCGCTCTACGGTGGCGGCATTGCTTATGACAGCGGCAAGATATTCGCGACCAATGGCCTCGGCTTCGTTGCCGCGATCGACGATCGCAATGGCGGTATCGTCTGGCAAGTCCGCCCCGGCGGCCCGCTTCGCGGCGCGCCCACGGTGGCCAACGGCGCGATCTATGTGATCAGCCAGGACAATCAGATCTATTCGCTCAAGGAAGCGGACGGCTCGACCAACTGGTCGGCTTCCGCGTCGCTTGAAGTCGCCGGTGTGTTCGGCTCGGCCTCGCCGGCGGTGGGACAGGGAACGGTGGTCGCGGGCTTCTCGTCGGGTGAGCTCAAGGCTTATCGTTACGAGAATGGGCGCCAGGTCTGGGAAGATGCCCTGCAGCGGACCAGCATCCGCACAAGTGTGTCCTCGCTCAGCGATATCGATGCCGACCCAGTCATCGACAACGGCCAGATCTTCTCGGTCGGCCAGGGCGGCCGCATGGTGGCGCTCGACCTCATCACCGGTCAGCGCCAGTGGGAGCTCAACCTCGCTGGAATCGACACGCCGTGGCTCGCCGGCGATTGGCTGTTTGTCGTGACCGACGATGCCAAGCTGATCTGCGTGTCCCGCCCGAATGGCCACATCCGCTGGATCAACCAGCTTCCGCAGTTCACGAAGGCCAAATCGAAGAAGGGCGAGATCGATTATTCGGGGCCGATCCTCGCCGGCGGACGACTGGTCGTCACCGGCTCCAACGGCGCCCTGATCTTCGTCGACCCGACGACCGGCGCGACCCAGGGACAGACGACCGTTGGCGCTCCGGTCAGCCTGTCGCCCATTGTCGCCAACTCGACGCTGTACATTCTCGACGACCGCGGCCGGCTGAACGCCTTCAGGTAAAGCCTCGCCGCGCCCCCAAGGCGCTGCTATCGGCCCCCGATGCCCCTTCCGACCGTTGCCATCGTCGGCCGTCCCAACGTCGGCAAATCGACCCTGTTCAACAGGCTGGTCGGCAAGCGCCTGGCGCTGGTCGATGACCGGCCCGGCGTGACTCGCGACCGTCGCGAGGGAGAGGCATCGCTTCTCGGTCTCGATTTTCGAATCATCGATACCGCCGGATTTGAGGATGAGGATCCGCATAGCCTCCCGGGCCGGATGCGAGCCCAGACCGAGGCGGCGGTGCGTGATGCCGACGCTGCTTTGTTCATGGTCGACGCCCGCGATGGCCTCACTCCGCTCGATGAGGAAATCGGCCGCTGGCTGCGAGCCGAGGCGACGCCGGTGATCGTCGTCGCCAACAAGGCGGAGGGCCGAGCGGCCGAGAGCGGCATTTTCGAGGCGTTTCGCCTGGGGCTCGGCGACCCGATCGCACTCAGCGCCGAGCATGGGGAAGGCGTTGCCGATCTCTTCCAGGCGCTACAGCCGCTGATCGAACGCGAAAATGACAATGCCCAGGAAGAAGACGGGGAAGGCGCGCCGCTGCATCTGGCGATCGTCGGCCGCCCGAACGCGGGCAAGTCCACGCTCGTCAACCGGATGCTTGGCGAGGAGCGGATGATCACCGGTCCCGAAGCGGGGATTACGCGCGATTCGATCAGTCTCGTCTGGGAGTGGGAAGGCCGGCCCGTCCGACTGGTGGACACCGCCGGCCTGCGCAAGCGCGCCAAGGTCGAAGACAAGCTTGAACGCTTGTCCGTTGCCGACACTCGCCGCGCCATCGACTATGCTGAGGTGGTCGTCCTGCTTCTCGACGCCACCCGCGGCCTCGAGGTTCAGGACCTGAAGATCGCGGCGCAGGTCATCGAAGAGGGGCGCGCGTTGATCATTGCTCTCAACAAATGGGACGTTGCCGAACATGCCTCATCGCTGTTCAACGGGGTCAAAGCGGCGCTCACAGAAGGCCTTGCCCAGCTGCGCGACGTTCCGTTGCTCACCGTCTCGGCGATAACCGGCAAGGGCATCGACACCGTCCTTAAAGTCGCTTTCGAGCTGCGCGACGCCTGGGGCCGCCGAGTGTCCACCGGTGAGCTCAATCGGTGGTTCGAGAATGCGATCGAGGCCAATCCGCCACCCGCGCCCAAGGGACAGCGGATCAAGCTCCGCTACATCACCCAGGTGAAGAGCCGGCCGCCGACCTTTGTCGTCTTTGGTAACCGGACTGATGAATTGCCCGAAAGCTATCGGCGTTATCTCGTCAACGCCCTCCGGCGCGACCTTGGGCTGGGCGCGATCCCCCTGCGGCTGAGCTTCCGCGGCCGCAGCAATCCGTTCGATCGGGACAGGCGCTAAGGTAAATTTTACCTTCCGGGCTTATCGGGATCGCATGGGCAGTGAAGAGCCAACCGAGGCCGTCGAGGTCAGCAACGTCGTCGACTGGACGCATTTCGAGAAAAGCAGGGCCGAACTGGGCTCCGGCTTCATTCGAATCGTGAGCTATTTCAAGGAAGACGGTATCAAGTCGGTCGCCCAGATCGAGCAGGCGATGCGCGACGAGAACACGGTCGCCCTCGTCCTGCCATCGCACACGCTGAAGGGCGAGGCGCGCCAGCTTGGCGCTGAGCCGCTCGCCAAGATTGCGGAACTCATCGAAACCACGGCGCGCTTCTGTGTCGAAACTCATCGGTTCCCCGATGAACTGGTGCCGCAAGTGGTGGAGCTTCGTTCGCTCTTCGATCAGACCATCGACATGTTCGACAAAGCGACGAACCCGCTCGTCCGCCGCGCAGCACCAACGGGCTTCGGTCGCAAAGTGTCGAACCAGGGGTTCGGGCGGATCTAGTCTTTCGCGGCTTCGGACTGAAGCTGCACGTAATTCTCCAGTCCCATGCGCTTGATCATCTCGAACTGCTGTTCGAGCGTGTCGACATGCTCTTCCTCGTTGTCGAGGATCTCGAGAACAGATCGCGGCTGACGTAGTCACGGATCGTTTCGCAATGGGCGATGGCGCCTCTCAGCTGACCCAAGGCTTCCATCTCCAGCTCCAGATCCGCGCGAAGAACCTCTTCGACATTCTCGCCGATGCGCAGCCGACCCAGCGCCTGGAAATTGGGCAGCCCGTCAAGGAACAATACCCGCTCAGCAAGCCGGTCGGCATGCTTCATCTCGTCGATTGATTCGGAGCGTTCGAACGCGGCTAGTTTGTGAACGCCCCAATTATCGAGCAGCCGGTAATGAAGCCAATATTGGTTGGTCGCGGTGAGCTCGTTTTTGAGCGCTTCGTTGAGCAGCTCGAGGACCTTGGCATCGCCTTTCATTCCCGCCTCCCGCGTCGCGAGCGGGCGATGCTCTGTCAGGCAGCTATGGTCAAGTCAGGCGACGAGGCGAGGCGCGGTCGCTTCCCATGCTCTTCGTCGATCACTTCCTGCGCATAATCAAGGCAGCACCCGCACTGCACCTCGCAACCGACGCGCGCATAAGCCGCTTCGGGCGTCCCGCATCCCGCGCGCGCAGCAGCGCGCACCTCCTTCTCGGAAATTCGGTTGCAGACGCAAACGATCATGCGCTGCAGTATAACGATAATGAGAACTATTCGCAACCCAAATTAGGGAAGGGAGCCCGCTTACCCCAAATGTCGTCGTGCTACCCCCGAAGGAAGCGACGGGCGATCAGCGCTGTCGGCCAGCCGACCAATACGATGTGCGCGAACAATTGGGTCGTAATCGAGAGGGTCGACGGCGGCCAGGCCGCGGGAAAGCGAAGCGGAACGACGATCAGGTTCATCACAACGTAGGTGATGAGGCCGTAAATCAGGCCCGACAACAGCGGCCGATCGAGCAGCGCCTGCCAGTTGCGGGCAGCGATCATGAACAGCGCAACCATGATCGCCATCAGCGCGAAGTGCACCACGAGCCCAAGGATTGAGCCGGCGGCGCCCATGTCCATCGCGCTCGGGAAAGGCCCCGACGCCACGGCGCGCAACATCGCGGCCGGTTCTTTGCCTCGCGACAGGGTCAGGCCGATGGCCAGCAGGATGTCGAGCGTGCCGCAGACCAAGGTTGCGATGATGACCGGTGTCCAGATTGAACGTCGCATAAGTCCCCCTTCAACGAAGCACGCTCGTGACCGCCAGCTCAATCCCTGACTATCTGTCGTCGACCGAACAGTTCTTCACATCGACAAGAGCGGCGTCCGGCGCGATTTGGCGTCTAGAATTCGGCGGGCAATTCACCGCTCATCAGCATGGGGAAAGAAACCCTCATGGGCGGAACGAAGCTCGCTGAGTGTCACGGCTTGCGGCCCGCCGCGATCGACGAGGTCAAAAACCAGGGACTCCCCCCCTGTCGTACCAATCGGAACCGCGAACAGTTTCGCCTGATTGGCGATGGCCCGAACCCGCTCGGGATCGTCCGTCGTCACGACGTAGCGGCCCTGATCCTCGCCGAACAAATCGCACCCGGATTCGGAATTTCGGGACCAATGTCATGGTCATGCCGATCCCGCCCGCCAGAGCCATTTCCGCGACGGCAACCGCCGCGCCGCCGTCCGAGCAATCGTGCACCGCAGTGACGAGCCCGCCCGCGATCAGGCCGCGAATGCACTCGCCCGCCCGGCGCTCGGCGGCGAGATCGACAGGCGGCGGCGGCCCTTCCTTGCGCTGGTGGCAAATCTCCGAGCCAGAGCGACTGCCCGACATGGCTGTCGCTGTGGCCGATCAGACACAAGCTGCTCGTCCGCTGCCTTGAAGGCGATCGTCGCGCTTTTCGACCAGTCGCTCATCAGCCCGACCGCGCCAATGGCCGGCGTCGGCAGGATCGCCGAACCGCCGCCGGTCGCCTTGCTCTCGTTGTACAGGCTGACGTTGCCGCTCACGATCGGCATGTCGAGCGCGACGCAGGCTTCGCTCATGCCGGCAAGGCAGCCGACGATCTGGGCCATGATTTCGGGCCGCTGCGGGTTACCGAAGTTGAGGCAATTGGTGATCGCCAGCGGCGTCGCGCCGACTGCGCAGAGGTTGCGATAGGCTTCGGCGACCGCTTGCTTCCCGCCCTCGACCGGGTCGGCATAGCAATAGCGCGGCGTGCAATCGGTGGTGATCGCCAGAGCCTTGTTCGAGCCATGGACGCGCACAACCGCCGCATCGCCGCCGGGTCGCTGGACGGTGTCGGCACCGACCTGACTGTCATATTGCTCCCAGATCCAGCGCCGGCTGGCGAGGTTGGGTGAGCCCATCAGCTTGAGCAGGTCGGCGGCGATGTCGGTGCTTTGCGGGACATCGCCGAGCGGCTTGACCTGCGCCCAGGCCTTGTACTCGTCCTGGCTAAGATGCGGCCGGTCGTAGAGCGGCGCTTCGTCGGCAAGCGGGCCGAGCGGGATGTCGCACACGACGTCGCCGTCGAACTCCAGCACCATGTGGCCGGTGTCGGTCACTTCGCCGATCACCGCGAAGTCGAGCTCCCATTTGCGGAAGATCGCCTCGGCCTCGCCTTCGCGGCCGGGCTTCAGCACCATCAGCATGCGCTCCTGGCTCTCGGAGAGCATCATCTCGTAGGGCGTCATGCCGGTTTCGCGGCACGGGACCTTGTCCATGTCGAGGCGGATGCCGGCGCCGCCCTTCGACGCCATCTCGACCGACGAGCTGGTGAGGCCGGCCGCGCCCATGTCCTGGATCGCGACGATCGCATCGGTCGCCATCAGCTCGAGGCAGGCCTCGATCAGCAGCTTCTCGGTGAACGGGTCGCCGACCTGCACCGTCGGCCGCTTCTCGTCGCTATTCTCGTCGAAGTCGGCGCTGGCCATGGTCGCGCCGTGAATGCCGTCGCGGCCGGTCTTCGATCCGACATAGACGATCGGGTTGCCGATGCCCGACGCCGCCGAATAGAAAATCTTGTCGGTCTTCGCGACGCCGACGGTCATCGCGTTGACCAGGATATTGCCGTCGTAGGCGGTGTCGAAATTGACTTCGCCGCCAACCGTCGGGACGCCGACGCAATTGCCGTAGCCGCCGATCCCGCTGACGACTCCGGCGATCAGGTGCCGCATCTTCGGGTGATCGGGCCGGCCAAACCTTAAAGCGTTGAGGTTGGCGATCGGCCGCGCGCCCATGGTGAAGACATCGCGCAAGATGCCGCCGACGCCCGTCGCCGCGCCCTGATAGGGCTCGATGTAGGACGGGTGGTTGTGGCTCTCCATCTTGAAGATCGCCGCGTCGCCGTCGCCGATGTCGATCACGCCGGCGTTCTCGCCCGGTCCGCAGATCACCCACGGCGCCTCGGTCGGCAGCTTCTTGAGGTGAATGCGCGAGCTTTTGTAGCTGCAATGCTCCGACCACATGACCGAGAAGATGCCGAGCTCGACGAGGTTGGGCTCGCGGCCCAGCGCCTTGAGGATGCGGTCATATTCGGTCGGAGCAAGCCCATGCTGGGCGACGATCTCGGGCGTAATTTCGGGAGCTTCCAGGACGTCCATGGCGCGCTCCTAGCCGCCTCACCCAACGAAGCCTAGATATCGTGCCGAACGAACTTCTCACCCGAAAAGATGAGCGTCTGTGGCCGTCCGTTGAGCGGATTCTCGAACGAGGCCCGCTCGGGCGACCAGTTTTCCTCGCCGACGCGCCACAGATTGTCGCCGATCTTGGTCAGCGGGGTTTCGGTCCCGAACCATAATCTGCCGCCACGTTCGACAATTCGCGCGGCGCCGAACCACGGGTTGTCGACAGATGTAGCGTCCGGCGAGCGCTGCGAGCATCGGATCGGATGGCGGCCCGGAGGCAGCACTGCGCTCGCGGACGTAACTCTCGGGGCCCCACGACGCGCCGACGATCGCATTGGCCTTGCGCTCGAACAGCAGCGAATAATCGCGAAACGCGGGGTGCAGCGTCCGGAACAGGTCGTCACCGAAGGGCTGCAGTTCCGCGGCTCGACCGCTGGCTATGATCGTCAGGGGATTGCCGGATCGGACTTCGAAGGTCCCGTTCGGACCGTCATAGATGCCGATGAACGACGCCGCATTGCGCAGAACCGGCGCAAGTGGCGGCGGCACCGGGAGCGAACGGCCGACGAGCGCATTGGTGATGGCATCGACCGCGAACCGCGTGAGCGTCCGGGGCCGATAGGCGGCAAAGGCGCTAATTGTGCTGCTTGCGAACGCCCCGACGCCGCTCGCGACGTCGACATGGAATGAGGACGAGAAAGAAAGCATGCCGCCGGTGTGATGGAGGTAGGCCCGACCGCCTTCGCCGACGTGCATCAGGCCATTCCCGTAGGTCATGCCGGGCGTGCCGCTGACGACCGAGTGGGCAGTCAATGTCCGCGCTTGCTCCGGCGACAGGCCAAGCCCGCTTTTGCCCTGCGCGGCCTCAGCGAGCCAACGCAGAAAGGGCATCATGTCGTCAGCGGTCGAAGCCACGCTTCCCGCGCCAAAAGTGACGTCGACCCAGGGCGCTGGTTCCAGGCTCGCGCCGCGGACATAGACCGCGACCGGGTCCACCGCCTCATAGCCTTGAGCGTAGAGTGTCCGGTCAGCGCCCACGATCGCACCGCGAGACCGCGCTCATGCCAAGCGGCATGAAAATCCGATCCCGCAGCAATTGGCCGAGCGGCCTCTGACCCAGTTGCTCGGCGATTTTTCCGAGAATCTCGTAGCCGGTGTTGGAATAATACCAGTGTGCGCCGGGGCCGTAGGCGACCGTCAGCCCGCCGACGGGAAACATGGGTGCATCGGCGGGCAAGCCGGCAACGTGGTCGAGCAAATGCTGGACCTGGATCTGGTTTCGCTGCGGCAGCGGAGCGCCGGGCAGCACGTCGCTCACCCGGTCGGTCAGGCGCAGCCGGCCCTGCGCGGCGAACTGATGGATCAGCGTCGCCACCATGACTTTGCTGATCGAGCCGATCTGGAACAACGTGGCGGGGGTGATCGGTGATCGCGCCTTGACGTTGGCAAAGCCGAAGTTGAAGACGGTTCGATCGCCGTTGGGCGTGACTACCCAAGCGTCAGTCCCGGCAGGCCGAAATAAGCCTGTGCGCTTCGCCGTAAGCGCGGATGGCTGCAAAAGCGGCCGCAAGCGAAGCGCTCGATTGGGCAAAAGCGGGCGACGCGAGTTGACCGCCGAGGGTAAAACCCACGACGCCCGTCGTGAACGCCCGCCTGCTAAGATCCATCTTGCCGCTCCTCCGCGGCCCCCATGCGGGCCGCAGAGTGCAAGTCAACCAATGCCGTGCTTAGGCTTTGCAGCTTTCGCCGCGGTACGTGATCGACGAGGCCTTCGCATCGCCCTTGAGGTCGGCCGAACCGGCCGGGAGCTGCGTCATGGCGGCTTCGGGCTTGTTCCTGACGTTGGCGCTGCCGTCGGACATCCAATTGACGTAAACGATCGAATTGTTGGCGCAGCGATAAACCTTGCTCGCGGTGATCGACGGCGGCAGCGGCACCGGGCGCGTTGGCAGCGGTATTGGCGTCATCGCTCCGGCGGACCGCCGGCGACGATCGTGTGACTTTCCTTGTTGCAGCCGGCTAACGCGGCGGCCGAAGCAAGCGTGATGAGCAAAAGGGTGCGAGTCATGTCTTCGCCCTTCGCGAGCGGAGCGTTCACCGTCAAGGCCATGTCCTTGCATATTGTCGAACTGGGACATAGCTTCGTCGAAGGATGCCCTACCAAGCCGGCAGCAGCGCCCAGCGCATCCGCATCGGGCTTACCGGGCTCGCTTTCGCTTTTCTGCTCGTGCTTCTCGGCTCCGTCATCAGTCGATCGAGCCGCGACGATGCCAACAATGCGGCACAAGTCACGAAACGAGCCGAGCGAGCCATTGGCCGAGCTCGGCGTTGCCCCGGGCGCGTCCGAAAGCAGCAATAACAGCGCCGCCACCAAAAAATGACCGGCGCGCGCCGGCGCGCGCTGTCTCTTGTCTTGATCGCGTTGGGTGCTGCTGGCCTGACGATTACCCTGGTTCGGCGCGACCCTTCGCCGCTTCCTGCGCGCCCCATTGCGGAGCGGCCGGCACTGATGTTGCTGACGTCCCTGCCGCTTCTGTTCGGGGAAGACTTTTCGCTGACTGGGGGCGGTTCGCCGGCGCTGACCAGCTTGCAAGAGCGGTATAAGGTCGTTCCGATCAGCGTGACCGGTGCCGCCGACCTGGCCCAGGGCCGGTTGCTCCTGATGGCCCAGCCACCTGCCCAGACTGCCGAAAACCTGGTGATCCTTGACCGCTGGGTTCGTGACGGCGGCCGCGTCATGCTGCTTGCTGACCCGATGCTCGAATGGCCGAGCAACCGGCCGCTGGGCGATCCGCTGCGGCCGTCTCCGATGTTCGCCGACACCGGCCTGCTCGCCCACTGGAACCTAAGGCTCGACGCGCCCGACCAGCGCGGTTCGGTCAAGCGAAGGCTCGGCCGCTTTCACGTGGCGGCGGTATCGCCGGGGACGCTGTCTGGGGGTTGTGCAATCAGCCGCGACGCCTTCATCGCGCATTGCTCCATCGGGCGAGGCGAGGTCACAGTCATCGCCGACGCGGACTTGCTCAACGTCAGGGGGCTCGGTGCGCAAGCCGAACACAACCTCGACGCAATCATCGATGAGCTTGCTCGGCTGGAGCAAAAGTGATTTGGAGTCACAAACTTATCCACAGGGCCACAACGAAGAACAAGAGAAGAACAGCCCCAAATCGGCGCCACTGAAATTCCTTGAATTTCCGCCACTGTCCATGAAATCCCATAGGGTCCCATCAAAACCCATTGTATCCCACACGTCGTTGAGTTACCAACAACGGCTGTAGCGCGGGGGCGAACCCTTTGATTCGAACCTGACGCGGCACTCGCGAAGGCGTGTGTCCGCGAACCCTGGCTCGCGCGCTCGGAACGGGGAGTGGTTTGGGCGTGGCGCTAGAGCATCTGTTTCAGGGCAGCGCACTGAACGCGGTCGATGCCAAGGGCCGCGTATCCATTCCTGCATTCCTGCGCGGGGTGGTGGAACGCCGCGGCGACGCGCGCACCATCGTCCTTGCCAAGCACGAAATCCTTCGCCTGCCTCAGCGCCTACGACCCTGCTTATGCTGCGCTGAAGCATGCGAAGCTCGAACGGCTGCTCGAAAAGGAAGAGACCGGTCCGGACGCGCAGCTTGAATATCAGCAGCGCAACCTGATGGCCTTCGCCGCCACCGAGGAAGTCCCGTACGACAGCTCAGGCCGCATCCTGATGCCGCCGATGATGCGCCGCAAGGGACAGATCGCCGATCTCGCCTTGTTCCTTGGCACCGGCGAGACCTTTCAAATCTGGAACCCTGAGCTGCTCCTCAAGGATGCCCGCATCCCGGAGGACCTCAAGGACATCGCCCGCTTCCGTCTCGAAGAGCGAGGCGGGTCATGACCAGCACCGGCAAACGTGTTGCCCCACATCTGCCGGTGCTGGTCAGCGAAGTCATCGCGGCAATGGCGGTCACTGGCGGTGAGACCGTGGTCGACGGCACCTTCGGAGCGGGTGGCTACACGCGCGCCATGCTTTCCGCCGGGGTGGGGCGGGTGATTGGCTTCGATCGCGATCCCGATGCGATCGCGGCCGCCCGGTCGCTTGTCCCGGACCCGCGGCTGGAACTGATCCAGGAAAACTTCAGCCAGATGGACCGCGTGCTGGCCGATCACGGGATCGGGCTCGTCGACGCCATCGCCCTCGATATCGGCGTCAGCTCGATGCAGCTCGACCGCGCCGAGCGCGGGTTTTCGTTCCAGGCCGACGGCCCGCTCGACATGCGCATGAGCAAGTCGGGCCTGACCGCCGCCGAATATTTGAACTCGGCCGAAGAGGCCGACATCGTCCGGGTCCTGCGCGACTATGGGGAGGAGCCGCGCGCCCGGGCGATTGCCCGCGCCATCGTTGCCGCCCGGCCGGTCGAACGCACCGCCGAGCTTGCCGCCATCGTCCGCCGTGCCGCCGGCTTCCGGCCTGGACAGAAGAGCGATCCCGCGACGCGCACCTTCCAGGCCATCCGCATCCATCTCAATGCGGAGCTGGACGAACTGGAACAGGGACTGGAAGCCGCCGAACGGGCGCTGAAGCCCGGCGGCCGGCTCGCGGTGGTCACCTTCCACAGCCTCGAGGATCGCATCGTGAAGCGCTTCTTTCGCGCGCGCAGCGGAGGCACGCCGGGGGCTCGCGCCACCGTCCCGAGATCGTCGACCCAGACGAACCCACGTTCGAACGCGTCGCGAAGCCAGTCTCGCCGTCCGACGATGAGCTTGCCACCAATCCCCGCGCCCGATCCGCCCGGCTTCGCTCGGCGGTCCGAACCTCAGCACCAGCCCGCAAGGAATGCCTGCAATGAGCAGCAGCCGCAGCTTCCGTTCCGTCTTCATGGTCGCCAGCTGCGCCGGCGCGGCGCTGGGCTGTTATTTGGTATCCCTCCGCGTTGCGTCCGAGCGCGCCCAACTTGAGGATGTCGAAACCAGGATTGTGCTTGCCCAGCGCGACATGCGCTTGCTGCAGACAGAGATCGGCACACGCGGCCGCCTGTCGCAGCTCGAGCGGTGGAATGCGGGCGCCTTCGCGCTATCGGCCCCGGCGGCGGATCAGTTCTTGAAGGGCAGCTTCGAGCTCGCCCGCCTCGCCCAGCCCGAGCGCAAGGTCGACTTCCAGGCGCCGGTGGTTCTCGCTTCCGCTCCAGCGCCGGCAGAAGACGCCGCCGATGGCCCAACCGGAAACCGACGATTCGGGCATACCGGCGACTGCTTCACCCCGTTCCTTGCTTCATGAAGCAAGCTTCAAGACCGAGACGCGCGAGGTCCCGGCACGGCCGGTCGTCGAATTGCCCCTGACGGCCGCCACACCCACGGAGCGGAAACCGGCACTTGCGGCTAAGCCGGTATCTTCAAAGTCCGTGGGCAAGCCGGGCCTCGCGG
This sequence comes from uncultured Pseudomonadota bacterium, assembly GCA_963748685.1. GTDB lineage: Bacteria > Pseudomonadota > Alphaproteobacteria > Sphingomonadales > Sphingomonadaceae > Sphingomicrobium. The sequence goes on from CAVVKB010000024.1 coordinate 70,222, forward strand.
CCGCCCAATCCTCTCCGTCGACTCACGCCCACCAGGCGGCTTCGGCGGATCAAAAACCTGCGCTCAAGAAATCCGTGGATAAGCCCACGGTCGTTACGGCCAAGGCGGTGACAAAGCCCGTGCGCATGGCAAAGGTCGATCCGCTCGCGCCGCTTCCGGCGAAGCATGATGGCCATTCCAAGGGGTCCACCGCCGACCGATGAACGCACCGTCGCCCGCTCTCGTCGCGCCACGGCCCGAGCGGCTCCGACTCGTCGGCCAGCGCCGCCAGCTGCTTGCGCTCATGCACCAGCGCCTGATGTTCGGCATGCTGGTTTACGCCGGTATCGTCGCCATCATCGCGCTTCGAATCCTGTACCTTGCTGCATTCGGTGATCATGCGGGGCGCAAGGAAGGCCTGACCGCCCTCATCCCGGAGCGCGGCGACATCGTGGATCGCAACGGCGACCCGCTCGCCCGGACGATCGACGCGTGGACCATCGCCATTCATCCCAGCAGGGTTATCGGCGACAAGCTCGCGCTCGCCCGCCGTCTTGCCGCGCTCATGCCGGAGCAGAGCGAGGGGCAATATTTTGCGCTGCTGCGCTCGGGCAAGCCCTTCTTCTACCTGCGGCGCCGCGCTTCGCCGGCGCTGGTCGAAGCTGTGAACGCGATCGGCGAGCCCGGCCTTGCCATCGAGCGCGAGCCGGACCGGCTCTATCCGCAGACGACCCTGGCCGCGCACGTGCTCGGCTACACCGACATCGATGGCCATGGCGTCGCTGGCATGGAGCGCGCGTTCGACAAGCAATTGTCCGACGCCGCCACCCGCGGCGAGCCGCTCGCGCTATCGATCGACAGCCGGGTCCAGCAAGCGCTCGAGCATGAGCTGATGACCGCGATGACCAAATTCTCGGCGATTGGTGCGGCGGGCGTGGTGATGGACGTCAAGACCGGCGAAGTGCTGGCGATGACATCCCTGCCGGAAGTCAATCCGAACGCGCCGGGCAGCGCTACGCCCGACGCTCGCTTCAATCGCGCGACGCAGGGCGTCTATGAGCTCGGTTCGACCTTCAAGCCATTCACGGTCGCGATGGCGATGGACAGCGGCACGATCAAAAGCTTCGGCCAGCAATATAATTGCCCCAATGTGCTTCCCGCTTATGGCCATTTGGTCCACGACACGCACCCGTTCGGCCGCATCTGTACGGTCGCGGAAATCATGGAGGAAAGCTCCAACATCGGCACTGCCCAGATCGCTGACCAGCTCGGGACGAAGCGCCAGAAATACTGGCTCGGCAAGATGGGCTTCCTTGGACCGGTGCCGATCGAGCTCAAGGAACGCGGCCGAGCGCTGACTCCTGGCGCTCGCTGGGGGCCGTTCGAGACCATGACGGTCGGCTTCGGCCAGGGCATTGCCGTCGCTCCGCTGCAGCTGGCGATGGGCTATGCGACCTTGTTCAATCGCGGCGTCTATCATCCGCCGACCATGCTGAAGATCGGCCCGGGCCACCCGCTTCCGGCCGGCAAGCGCGTGTTCAGCGAAGACACCAGCTACCGGATGCGGGCACTGCTCCGCCTCGTGGTCATGAAAGGGACCGGCCGGAAGGCCGACGCGCCGGGCTATCGCGTCGGCGGCAAGACCGGCACCGCGCAGAAGCTCATCAACGGCCGCTACAGCCAGACCATCAACATCACGAGCTTCGCGGGTGTGTTCCCGATGGACGAGCCGCGCTATGTGATCGTCGCCATGCTGGACGAGCCCAAAGCCACCAAGGACACCTACGGATTCACGACCGCCGGCTGGAACGTCGCGCCGGTGGTGAGCGGCACGATCAGCCGCATCGCCCCGATGCTTGGCGTGCAGCCGGACATGAACCGCGAGCCGGACATGTCGCAGGTCCTGCCCTTCGTCCACGAAACCAAGGAGTAGGGCTCCGGTGCGGCTGCGCGACCTCGCGGAGGTGGATTGCGATTCCGAAGTCACGGGTTTCGCGATCGATCATCGCAAAGTCGCGGCCGGGTCGGTCTTCGGCGCATTCAGTGGGCCGTGTTCAACGGTGAGGACTTCGTCGGGCAGGCCGTCGATCGCGGTGCCGTCGCGGTCGTTGCTCGCCCCGAAGCCGCCGTGGACCGAGTACCCTTGCTGGCCGATGCCGAGCCCCGGCGCCTCTTCGCCGAGCTTGCAGCAAAATTCTACGCGCCATTCCCGGAGACCGTGGTCGCGGTGACCGGCACCAACGGCAAGACCTCGACTGTCGAGATGACTCGCCAGATCTGGCGGATGTCGGGCCACCGCTCGGCGTCAATCGGGACGCTCGGCGTCACCACTTCCGACGAGCAGGTGAAGACGGGCCTCACCACGCCCGACATTGTGACGTTCCTCAACAATGTCGCGGGCCTCGAGCGCATGGGGATCAGCCATGTCGCCTACGAAGCGTCGAGCCACGGCCTCGATCAGCACCGCGCCGAGGGCGTTCCGCTCGCCGCGGCTGCGTTCACCAATTTCAGCCGCGATCATCTCGACTATCATCAGACGATGGACGCCTATTTCGAAGCCAAGATGCGCTTGTTCGAAGAGCTCCTGGATCCCGGCAAGCCGGCTGTCATCTGGACCGACGATCCCAAATCGGACGAAGTGATCGATCGCGCCCGAATCCGCGGCCATGAGATCTTGAGCGTCGGCCGCAAGGGCGAGACGATCCGGCTGGTCGAGCAGCAGCCGACATCGCTCGGCCAGACGCTGACGCTCAACCACGACGGCAAATCATATCGCCTCGCACTGCCGCTGATCGGCGCTTACCAGGCGGCGAATGTGCTGACCGCAGCGGGCCTTGTGCTCGCAACCGGCGGCGATTGGGCGACGACCTTTTCGGCGATGCAGCGCGTCGCGCCGGTCCGCGGCCGGCTCGAGCGTGCGGTCATCAGCCGCAGCGGCGTGCCCGTCTATATCGATTACGCGCACACGCCCGATGCCCTGGAAGCGGCAATCGCCGCGCTTCGCCCGCATGTGGAGGGACGGCTGATTACCGTCTTCGGCGCCGGCGGCGACCGCGACCAGGGTAAGAGGCCCGAAATGGGTCGGGTGGCGACCGGGTTTTCCGATGTGGCCATCGTGACCGACGACAATCCGCGCAGCGAAGATCCGGCGCGCATCCGCTCCGCCATTCTGGCCGGAGCGGCGGGCGCAACCGAGGTCGCCGGTCGCCGCGAGGCCATTGCCGAAGCGATCCGCATCGCCCGCGAAGGCGACATCGTCCTCGTCGCCGGCAAGGGCCATGAAACCGGCCAGATCGTCGGCGACAAGGTCCTGCCGTTCGACGACGCCCTCGTCGCGCGGGAATGCGCGGCATGATGACCTCGCTCTGGACCTCTGACGAAATCGCCGCCGCTACGGGCGGCACTGCCAGCAAGTCATTCGAAGTCACCGGTGTCACCTTCGACAGCCGCGAAGTGCAGCCTGGCGACCTGTTCGTCGCCATGCCAGGCACGGTTTACGACGGTCACAAGTTCGTCGCCGGAGCGTTTGCCGCGGGAGCAGCCGGCGCCATCGTGTCGCAGCCGGTCGAAGGCCCGCACGTGCTCGTCGCCGACACCGCTGCCGCGCTCGAAGTGCTTGGGCGGGCATCGCGCGAGCGTAGCTCGGCGGTCATCTTCGGCGTCACCGGTTCGGTCGGCAAAACCAGCACCAAGGAAGCTTTGTTCGCGGCGCTCGATCGGACCCATCCCGGCAAAGTCCACCGCTCGGTCAAGAGCTACAACAATCACACCGGGGTTCCGCTCAGCCTTGCCCGCATGCCCCGCGACGCCGAGTTCGCGGTGCTCGAGATGGGCATGAGCAACAAGGGTGAGATTGCCGCTTTGACCCGGCAGGTCCGGCCGCACCTTGCGCTCATCACGGCCATTGCGCCCGCGCACATCGAGAACCTCGGTTCCGAAGAAGCGATCGCCGATGCCAAGGCCGAGATTTTCGAGGGGCTAGAGCCGAACGGGATCGCAATCGTCCCCAACGATACCCCGCACCGCGACCGGCTCGTGCGCGCCGCCCGGCGCCATGCGCAACGCATCGTCACCTTCGGCAGCGGCGACGCCGACGTTCACGCGGTCCATGCCGTCAGCGCCGAAGGCGGCGGCAGCCTGATCAGCGCAGCGCTGCTCGACAGCGAGCTGACCTTCACCATCTCCCAGCGCGGCGCGCATTGGGTGTCCAACGCGCTCGCGGTCCTCGCCGCGGTCGAGGCTGCGGGGGGCGACGTTGCGCGCGCCGGCCTGGCCCTCGCCGATCTCGGTGGACTGAAGGGCAGGGGCGAACGCCACCGCATCGAGCTAGACGGCGGTGAGCTGTTGCTGATCGACGAAAGTTACAACGCCAATCCAGCGTCCATGGCTGCGACCGTGAAGAGTCTCGGCGAGGAGCGCGATGTCCGCCGCCGCATTGCCGTGCTCGGCCCGATGCGCGAGCTTGGCATGCACAGCGATTCCCTTCACGCCGGCCTCGCGCCCGCGATCGTTGCCGCTCATGTCGATCGCCTGATCCTGATCGGCGAGGAAATGCGCCCCCTCGATGAAGCGCTCGGCGACCGCGTTCCCGTCGACCGCGTCGACAGTGTGGAAGAGGCGACCGAGACGCTCCTTCGCCTTGTTCGGGCCGGCGACGCGGTGCTGGTCAAGGCAAGCAACAGCGTTGGGCTGGCGAAGCTCGTCGAGAGCATGGCAAAGGAGCCGGCATGCTCTACCTGATCGCCGAGCAGCTTGGCTTTCCCGGCGCCCTCAACCTCATCCGCTACATCAGCTTCCGCGCCGGAGCGGCGAGCGCGACCGCGCTGTTGCTCGGGCTGCTCCTCGGCCCTGGTTCATCGGCTGGCTGCGCGCCAAGCAGGGCAAGGGCCAGCCGATCCGCTCCGACGGACCGCAAAGCCACCTCGCGAAGCGCGGCACGCCGACTATGGGCGGCCTCCTCATCCTGACCTCGGTGGCGATCTCGGTGCTGTTGTGGATGGACCTCCGCAACCAATATGTCTGGGCATGCCTGCTGGTCACCGGCGGCTTCGGACTGATCGGCTGGCTCGACGATTACGACAAGGTCAGGAAGGCGCATCACGCCGGGCTCTCTGGCAAGACCCGGCTCGCGCTAGAATTCCTGATCGCCGGAGTGGCGACCTGGGTGATGGTGCGCACCGGCGGCACCGGGCTCCATCTGCCGTTCGTCAAGGAAACGGTCGTTGACCTCGGCTGGTTCTACATCCTGTTCGGCGCCTTCGTGATCGTCGCCTTCGGCAACGCCGTGAACCTGACCGACGGGCTCGATGGGCTCGCGACCATGCCGGTGATCATCGCCAGCATTGCCTTCCTCCTGATCACCTACCTCGTCGGCAACGTGAAGTTCGCCAATTACCTCGGCATCCCGCATGTGCCCGGTGCCGGCGACCTCACCGTGCTGTGCCTCGCGATCGTCGGGGCCGGGCTCGCCTTCCTGTGGTTCAACGCGCCGCCCGCTGCCGTCTTTATGGGCGACACCGGCAGCCTCGCGCTCGGCGGTGCGCTCGGCGCCATCGCGGTCGCGACCCATCACGAGTTCGTGCTGGCGATCGTCGGCGGCCTGTTCGTGGTCGAGGCCTTGAGCGTCGTCATCCAGGTCGCGGTCTACAAGCGCACCGGCAAGCGCGTCTTCCTCATGGCCCCGATCCACCACCATTTCGAACATCTCGGCTGGTCCGAGCCGACCGTCGTGATCCGCTTCTGGATCATCAGCTTCGTGCTCGCTCTCGCGGGCCTCGCAACGCTGAAGCTCCGGTGATCACGGCCAAGGCCTTCGCCGGCAAGCATTATGCGGTGTACGGGCTCGCGCGCTCAGGGCTGGCGACGGTCGAGGCGCTGCTGGCGAGCGGGGCGCAAGGTGACGGCGTGGGATGCCAAACTAGCTCCCTCTCCCCAGCGGGGAGAGGGTTGGGGTCAGGGGGCTGCAGTCGAGCGAACCGCCACCGACGCACACCCTCACCCTGGCCTTCTCCGGGGAGGGTTTGAAATCGCCGACCTCGACAACGCCGACCTCACCCAATTCGACTCCCTCGTCGTCACCCCCGGCCTGCCGCTCAACCGCCACCCGATCGCGAACCGCGCCCGCGAGGCCGGCGTCGAGATCATCGGCGACATCGAACTGTTCGCCCGCGCCCGCCCTGAGCTTCCGCCGCACAAGGTCGTCGGCATCACCGGCACCAACGGCAAGTCGACCACCACCGCGCTCGTCCACCACATCCTCAAGACCGCGGGCGTGCCGACGACGATGGGCGGCAACATCGGCCTGCCGATCCTCACCCAGGACCCCTTGCCCGAAGGCGGCGTCTATGTGCTCGAGCTGTCGAGCTACCAGATCGACCTGACGCAAAGCCTCGATTGCGACATCGCGGTGCTGCTCAACATCACCCCCGACCACCTCGACCGGTACGAAAGTTTCGAGGCCTATGCTGCGTCCAAGGCCCGGCTGTTCGAAATGCAGGACACGGGCATGGCCGTCGTCACGATGTTGAGGGTCGGATCGCGACATCTCCAGTCCCTTACCTGCCGTCCGATCGGCGAGCCGCACATCCGCAACGATGTTCACGCCTTCGGGCATGCGCGAACAGAACTAGGTCGGACTTGGCATCCAATGATCATTCCGGACAATGCCGGTTGGTCAGGAGGATTGGCCAAGCCTTCAAGGGCCGCATAATCTGCAGAACGCAGCAGCCGCGATAGCGGTCGTGCGGAATTCTTGGACTGCATTTCGACCAGATCGGTGAGGGCCTCCGCACCTACCCGGGCCTCCCCCACCGCATGGAGCGCATCCGCGAGAAGGGCGGCGTCGTCTTCGTCAACGACAGCAAGGCGACCAACCCGACCGCCACCGCGCCGGCGCTCGCCGCGTTCGAGCGCATCCGCTGGATCTGCGGCGGGCAGGCGAAGACCGACAATCTCGACGAGTGCGCGCCCAATTTCGGCCATGTCGCCAAGGCCTATACCATTGGCGAAGCGGGCGAATTGTTCGCTGGACTCTTGTCCCCGCACATGGACGTGGCAGAGTGCGTCACGCTGGACCGGGCGGTGGGAGCAGCGGCGGCTGAAGCGGTGAGCGGTGATACGGTGCTGCTGTCGCCGGCCTGTGCATCGTTCGACCAGTTCCGCGACTTCGAGGATCGGGGGGACCAGTTCCGGCAACTGGTGGAGGGATTATGATCAAAAGCATCTCGGGCCAGATCAAGGCCAAGGCCGCGCTGATCGATCCGGAGCGCTACGGCCGCTCCGACACCAGCGCGATGGGCCGCTGGTTCTGGGAGATCGACAAGGTCCTGCTGTTGCTGGTCACGGTCCTGATCGCGATCGGCCTGATCGCCGTCGCCGCCGCGTCGCCGGCAGCCGGCCAGCGTTACTCAGGCGGCAACGTCCATTTCTCCGAGCTTTATTATTTCTGGCGCCAGCTCGCCTGGATCGCGCTCGGGATCCCGGTGATGATCGGCATTTCGATGATGTCGAAGGAACGAGCGCGGCGCATCTCCTTGTTCGGCGCCGGCTTCTTCTTCGTGCTCCTGCTCTTCGTCCCGCTGATCGGGCCCGAGCATAATGGGGCTCGCCGGTGGATCGAATTCGGTGTCGGCCAGGTCCAGCCTTCCGAATTTTTAAAGCCGTTTTTCGTCATCGCCATGGCATGGCTGCTGAGCCTCAAGGACAGCGACAAGTCACTTCCGGTCTATCCCATCTCAGCACTAGTGACCGGCGCCATCGCTTTCCTGCTGATGAAGCAGCCCGACTTCGGCAGCACGATCATATTCTGCGCGGTGTGGTTGGCGATGCTCGCCTTGGCCGGAGTCTCGATGCGCATCCTCGGCGGCCTTGCCGTGGCTGGCATTGTCGGCGTCGTCCTCGCTTATTTCTTCTACCCCGTCGCCACGGTCCGAATCGACGGCTTCCTGTTCGGCGAGGGCGACAATTTCCAGGTCGAGAACGCGCTCCGCACGATCACCGCCGGCGGCCTGTTCGGCATGGGCCCCGGCGGCGGCACCCGCAAGTTCGGCCTGCCGGAACCGCACACCGATTACATCTTCTCGGTGATCGGCGAAGAATTCGGCCTAATCGCCTGCCTCGCCATCGCCTTGCTCTATTTGTTCATCGTCGCCCGCGTGCTGATCAAGCTGCTCGACGAGGACAACAGCTTCTCGATCCTCGCCGCCGCCGGTCTTGCCGTCGAGTTCGGGCTGCAGGCGCTGATCAACATGATGGTCAATGTCCAGCTCGCGCCGTCCAAGGGCATGACGTTGCCGTTCATCAGCTACGGCGGTTCGTCGATGCTGGCGCTGTCGATCGGCATGGGCTTGCTGCTCGCCTTCACGCGCCGGAACCCGTATCTCACGCGCTCACCCTACGTCGTGAAATGGAGCGGGGAGTCCCAACTGCATGAGTTCGTCCGAATGAATTTCGTGCTCGCTGCCGGAGGCACCGGCGGCCACATGATCCCGGCGCATGCACTGGCGGCGGAGCTAGGCTCGCGCGGCCACGGAGTAGCGCTCATCACGGATGAGCGTGGCGCCCGTTTCCCCGGCCTGTTCGAAAATATGCCGGTGCACATCTTGCCCGCCGGCCGCCTGGGCGGCGGGGCGATCGGATTGCTGAAGGCCGCCGGCTCGGTGCTGAAGGGCCGCGGCGAGGCAAAACGCCTTTACCGCGAACATCGGCCCGATGCTGTCGTCGGGTTCGGAGGCTATCCCGCCTTCCCATCCCTCCTCGCCGCCAGCGCGATGCGGATCCCGACCGTACTCCATGAGCAGAACGCCGTCATGGGCCGGGTCAACCGCCTGCTGGCCGGCGAAGCGGAAGCGATTGGCACTGCTTATGACGAGATCGGGCGCCTTAAGCCCCGCTATCGGTCGAAGGCAGTCCTGGTCGGCAATCCCGTGCGCGAGAGCATCACCCGCCTTGGTGAAATGCCGTTTCCCCCGTTCGACGAGGTCGCCCCGCTGAAAATCCTGGTCACCGGCGGCAGCCAGGGCGCCAGCATCCTCGGCCAAGTCGTCCCCGAAGGCCTCGGCCTGCTCGACCCTTCGCTTCGCCGCCGCCTTCAGGTGGTCCAGCAATGCCGTCCCGACGACATCGAGCGCGTCCGCAACCAATATGCCGATCTCGGCATCCCCGCCGAGCTGACAACCTACATCGAGGACATGGCCGAGAAGCTTGCGGACTGCCACCTGATGATCGGCCGCGCGGGGGCCTCGACAATTGCCGAGCTGAGCGCTGCCGGCCGTCCCGCGATCCTGGTCCCGTTCGCGGCCGCCACCGACGATCACCAGACCGCCAATGCGCGCGAGATGGTCAAGGCGGGCGGCGCTCGCGCGATCCAGCAATCGAACTTCAGGCCCGACGTACTCGCCCGTCAGATCGAGGCGCTGGCGATGGACCCGGTCGCGCTGAATAATGCCGCCGCACGCGCTTTGTCGGTCGGTCGCCCGCACGCGGCGCGCGATCTTGCCGACCTGGTCGAGCGGATCGGCAATCGCGTCGCGCCCGTCGCCGTCGGGCCCGCGCTGACGCCGCGCGTCACCGCTGCGGCGCCGAACGGAGCGATGCCGGCATGATGAAGGCCCTGGGCACGGACATCGGCACGATCCATTTCGTCGGTATCGGCGGCATCGGCATGTCGGGGATCGCCGAAGTGATGCACCGGCTGGGCTACCACGTGCAGGGTTCGGACGCCGCCGATTCCTACGTCGTCGAGAAGCTGCGCAAGGCCGGCATTCCGGTCAGCATCGGCCATTCCACCGACAATCTTGGCGATGCCGCGGTGGTCGTCTGCTCGACCGCGATCAAGGACAATAATCCGGAAATCCAGGCCGCCGCCGAGCGCCGCCTGCCGCGCGTCCGGCGCGCCGAAATGCTCGCCGAGCTGATGAGGATGCAGAAGACCGTCGCCGTCGCCGGTACGCACGGCAAGACGACGACCACGTCGATGGTTGCAGCCTTGCTCGATAGCGGCGGCGTCGATCCGACGGTGATCAACGGCGGCATCATCAATCGCTATGGCTCCAACGCCCGGCTCGGCAAAAGCGACTGGTGGGTGATCGAGGCCGACGAGAGCGACGGCAGCTTCCTCCGGCTCGACGGCACCATCGCCGTGGTCACCAACGTGGATCCCGAGCATCTCGAACATTACGGCAGCTTCGACCGTGTGAAGGACGCCTTCGTTGAGTTCATCGAGAATGTGCCCTTCTACGGTCTCGCCGTCCTGTGCGTCGATCATCCCGAAGTGCAGACCATCATCGGCCGAATCCGCGACCGCCGCATCGTCACCTACGGGTTCTCGGCGCTGGCCGACGTCCGTGCCGACAATGTGATGCCGATTCCCGGGGGCACGAAATTTGACGCATTGATCCTCGGCAGGGATGGCGAGCGCAGGACGATCGCGGTGCAGATGCCGATCCCGGGCCGGCACAACGTTCAGAACGCCCTCGCGGCGATCGCGGTCGCCCTCGAGCTTGGGATTTCGGATGATGCAATAGTTGCCGGGTTCGAACGCTTCGAGGGTGTAAAGCGTCGCTTCACCAAGGTCGGCGAGGCCGATGGCGCGGTCATCATCGACGATTATGCCCATCACCCGACGGAGATCCGGGCCGTGCTGGCTGCCGCTCGCGAAGGCGTGTCGTCCGCGGCCGGCGCCGAGGACGGCTCCGGTGGGGGCCGCGTCATCGCGGTCGATGCAGCCCCATCGCTACACCCGCCTCCAATCGCTGATGGAGGAGTTCCAGAACGCGTTCAACGATGCGGACGTGGTATTCGTGACGCCGGTCTATGCGGCCGGCGAGGAACCGATCGAGGGTGTCGACTCGAACGCCCTGGTCGAAGGTCTCCGCGCCCACGGCCACCGCATGGTGCGCACGGTCGAGGATGTCGATGACGTCTGCCACAACCTCCGCGACCTCGCCGCAGAAGGCGACATCATCATCTGCATGGGCGCCGGGGACATCACCAAATGGGCCGCAGCGCTTGCTGACGGCATTGGCAGCGCGAGGGCGAAGAAATCTCCCCTACCGCTTGCGGGAGGGGAAGAGCCGCGGAGCGGGGAAGGGGTGGGCGCGTGATGGGACAGACCCGCCCCCGGCCCCTCCCACAAGCGGGAGCGGGAATGCCGAAGGTCCGCGGCAAGCTGACGCCCAATGCGCCATTGGCGCCGCTCGTCTGGTTCAAGAGCGGCGGCACTGCCGAATGGCTGTTCGAGCCGAAGGACGAGGACGACCTCCTGTCATTTCTGCGTGACCTGGGACCGGATGTGCCAGTCATGGCGCTTGGCCTCGGCTCCAACCTCATCGTCCGCGACGGCGGAGTGCCAGGCGTCGTCATCCGCCTCGGCAAACCGTTTGCGAAGATCGACCGGCTCGAGGAAACCACCCTGCGCTGCGGCGGCGGGGCGAGTGGAATCCTCGTCTCCTCGACCGCGCGCGACGCCGGCGTCGCCGGCCTCGAATTCCTGCGCGGGATTCCCGGCACGGTCGGCGGCTTCGTGCGGATGAACGGCGGCGCCTACGGCCGCGAGGTCAAGGACGTTCTAGTCTCGGCCAGGCTCGCCTTGCGTTCGGGCGAGATCGTCGAATGGCCGATCGACCGTCTCGGCTACACTTACCGGCACAGCGACATTCCCGATGGTGCGGTCGTGGTCGAAGCGACGTTCCGAGGGTCGAGCGGCGATCCGTCGGCGATCGGCGCCGAGATGGACGCCATTGGCCGCGCCCGCGAAGAATCGCAGCCGCTGCGCAGTCGCACCGGCGGCTCGACCTTCAAGAACCCGCCGGGCCACAAGGCCTGGGCCTTGGTCGACGCGGCAGGTTGCCGGGGTTTGCGGATGGGTGACGCCCAAGTCTCGGAAAAACATTGCAACTTCCTGCTCAATCTAGGTAGCGCGACCAGCGCGGAGATCGAGGCGCTGGGCGAAGAAGTGCGGCGGCGGGTCGAGGCAAAAAGCCACATCATCCTCGAATGGGAAATCCAGCGGGTCGGCCAGCCATGACAGCCATGAACAGGGATCTGCACATCGTCGTCCTGATGGGTGGCTGGTCGTCAGAGCGCGAAGTGTCGCTCACCAGCGGCAAGGGCGTCGCCGCTGCGCTCCGCGATCGCGGCTGGTCGAACGTTACCGAACTCGACATGGACCGAGACGTCGCTGCCCGCCTCGCCGAACTTAAGCCGGACATCGTTTTCAACGCGCTCCACGGCACGCCCGGCGAAGACGGCACGGTGCAGGGCATGATGGATCTGATGGGCATCAGATATACGCACAGCGGGCTCGAGACTTCGGTCATCGCGATCGACAAGGAACTGACCAAGATGGTGCTGGTCCCGCACGGTATCCGGATGCCCGGGGGCAGGATCGTCAGCAGCGAGAGCCTTCATCAGGAAGACCCGCTGCCGCGCCCGTTCGTGGTGAAACCCGTCAATGAAGGGTCGTCGGTCGGGGTCGCCATCGTTACCGAGGAGGGCAATTACGGCAATCCCATCGGGCGCGACGTCGACGGGCCGTGGAAGCATTTCAAATCGCTTCTCGCCGAGCCTTTCATCAAGGGCCGCGAGTTGACCGTCGCGGTGCTCGGCAGCGACCCGCTCGCCGTGACCGAGCTCAAGACCAAGGCGGGGTTCTACGATTACGACGCCAAATATACCGATGGGATGACCGAGCATGTCTGTCCCGCCGAAGTTCCTTATGAAATCGCCAGCGCGATGATGGACATGGCGGCGCGCGCCCATTCGTTGCTCGGTTGTCGGGGCGCATCGCGGTCCGACTTTCGCTGGGACGATGAGCTTGGCGAAGCGGGCATCTACCTGCTCGAGGTCAACACCCAGCCTGGCATGACTCCGCTGAGCCTCGTTCCTGAACAGGCGAAGCAGCAGGGCATTGCTTATGGCGAGCTGGTCGAGCGCCTGATCGCGGAGGCGCTTCGATGAGCGCTGCCCACGTTCGCCGCGGCGGATCGGCTCGGACCAAGGCCAGGAAGCCGTCGAAGGTCGCTGTCCCCAGGAAGATCGCGAAGCGCCTGCCCGTCGACCAGGCGCGCGCCAACAAGGTCGCCGCCCTCGTCTTCGGCGCCTTTCTGCTCGTCATCGGGATCGTTGTCCTGGTCGCGCTCGACATTCCTGCGAAGGCCGAACGGGCTGCCGGCACTGCAGTCGGGCACGCCGGCTTCACCGTCAGCGGCTATCAGATCGTGGGCATCGGCCACATGGACCGCAAGCTGGTCGACACGGTGGTGACCGGCGAGCTCAGACGCGCCGCCGACGAGGCGGGGACGACGAAAGCCCCGCAGGCTTTGGTGAACGCGACCGCGATCCGCGATCGCCTGCTCGGCTATGGCTGGGTGAAGGACGCGCGCGTATCGCGCCGGCTTCCCGATACGCTCGTGATCGACATCGTTGAGCGCTCGCCCGCCGCTCTGTGGCAAAGCGCCGGCCGGCTCGCGCTGATCGACGCGCGACGGAGTCGTCCTCGATCGCGTCGCGGTCGACAAGATGCCCGACCTTCCGCTCCTGATCGGTGCCGGCGCCAACGGCCAGGAACGGCAGCTCACCCACATCATGACCGCGGTACCGACGCTACGGCCACAACTCGCCTCCGCGACGTGGGTTGGTGGACGCCGCTGGGATCTCAATTTTCAATCCGGCGAGACCGTCGCCCTTCCTGAAGGCGAGAGCGGCGCCAAGGCGGCGCTGATGAAGTTTGCGCGCCTCGACAAGCAAAGCGGCTTGCTCGGGCGTGGCATCGTCCGCTTCGATCTCCGCATGCCCGATAAGATGGTGGTTCGGCTGCCGCGCGCACCGGGCGAGCCGATCGCGCCTCCGGCATCGCAGCAGCAGGGCTGACCGGGTGGCCTCACCGACCGAACAGAATTTGATCGCCGCGCTCGATATCGGCTCTTCGAAAGTGAGTGCGATGATCGCCCGCCAGGATGACGAGGGTCGATTGATCGTCCTCGGCACGGGCCAGCGCGAAAGCCGCGGTGTCAAGCGCGGCTTCATCACCGATATGGCAGCCAGCGAGTTCGCGGTGCGCGAAGCCGTCGAACTGGCCGAGCGCATGTCGGGCCTCACGGTCGAGGATGTGTGGGCGAGCTACGGCGCCGGCGGCCTCGTCAGCGACGTCGCCAATGTCGAGGTGGTCCTCGGCGGCCATCCCGTCGAGCAGGCCGACGTCGACCAGTTGTTCATCGCGGGCAAGGCGGCGATCGGCAACAACGGGCAAGTCGTGCTCCACGCGCATCCCGCCCTTTACACCATCGACCGCGCTCAAGGTGTCCAGCAACCGATCGGCCTCCACGCCAGCCGGCTCGGCGTCGACATCCATGTCATCGCCGCCGAGCCATCGCCGCTGCGCAACATCGATACCGTGATTCGGCAGGCGCATCTCGGCGTCAAAGCCATCGTCGCTTCGCCGATCGCCGCCGCACTCGCCTGTTTGAGCGAGGAAGAGCGCGAGCTTGGCGTCGCTCTGGTCGAAATGGGCGCCGAAGTGACCAATGTCTCGGTCCACTACGGCGGCATGATGGTCGGGCTTCATACGATCGAGCGCGGCGCCCGGGACATCACCAACGACATCGCCGCGGCCTTCGCAGTCCAGCGCCGCGACGCCGAGCGGCTCAAATGTTTCTATGGCTCGGCGATGACCAGCCCGCGCGACAATCATGAAATGATCGAGGCTACGCAAATCGGCGGAGAGCCGGGCGCCGAGCCCATGAAAATGACCCGCGCCCAGCTGATGATGGTGATCCGCCATCGAGTTCGAGGAATTGACCACCGAGATCGAGGCGGCGCTCAAGGGGCTCGGCTTCACGGGGCCGGTCGGCCGCCAGGTCGTGCTGACCGGCGGCGGGGCCGAACTGAAGAATATCGCCGACTATATGCAGGGCGTGCTCGGTCGTGCCGTCCGCGTTGGGCGGCCGAAGCAGATCACGGGGTTGCCCGACGCCCATAGCGGGCCGGCCTTCTCGACCCTGGTCGGCCTTGCCCTGCTGGCGTCGAGCGGCCGGGGGGATGTTCGGGATATCCTCGGCCCGACGGTCAAGCCGTCTCGCGGCAAGGGCGTGGTCGGCCGGCTTATCGAAGCGATGAAAGGCGGCTACTGACGTCTATCCGGGGCAACGGGGGGATAGTCGATGGCAACCGCAGCGATCGATCGACGGTCGAGTACCGCGAACCTGCTGATCCTGATGCTCGGCGCGGCGGTATTCCTGAACTATGTCGACCGTGGCGCGATTGGCATTGCGGCACCGCGAATGAAGGACGAGCTCGGGCTCTCCGAAGAGGCCTATGGCCTCGCCTTCTCGGCCTTCTTCTGGATTTATGCCCCGGTGCAGCTCTTCGCCGGTTGGCTGTGCGACCGTTTCTCCGTCTACCGGATGATGGCGATCGGCATCGCCGTCTGGGCAGCGAGCACGTTGATGATGGGCTTTGCCGGCGGCTTCCTGTCCTTGCTGGTGCTTCGAATCATGCTTGGCGTCGGTGAGAGCATTTCCTTTCCCGGCAGCTCGAAGATCATTGCGCGGCATGTCCCGCCGGAACGGCGCGGAGTCGCCAACGCGATGGTCGCGACCGGGCTCGCGCTTGGCCCCGCAGCCGGCACGCTCGCCGGCGGGCTGATCCTCGGTCACTGGGGCTGGCGCCCGATCTTCCTCTTGTTTGGGATCGGTCACGCTGCTCTGGCTCGTGCCGTGGCGCCAGACCGTGCGAGCGCTGCCCACCACCGGCCACCACGATGCCGGTGCCAAAGTCCCGATCGGCGCGCTGCTTTCGAAATGGCCGTTGTGGTCGATGTCGATCGTCCATGCGCTCGGCAACTGGTGCTTTTACTTCCTGCTCGCGTGGCTCCCGCTGTTCCTCACCAAGTCGCGTGGCTTTTCGATCGGCGAGATGACCCTGCTCGCGACCCTCGGCTATGCAGTCCAGGGCGTGTGCGCGCTCGGCTTCGGCCATGCTTCCGACTGGTGGACTCGGTCCGGCCGTTCCGAAGCGGGGTGCCGGCGCTCGATGATGATCGTCAGCCAGCTGGTGTCGGCGGTCGCCATCCTCGGCCTCGCCTTCGCCCACAGCGCGCTCGCCGTCGGCGTCCTCCTGTGTCTTGCTGGCGCCGCCACCGCCTCGTTGTCGCTCAATCTCTACGCCATCGCCCAGATGTTCGCGGGTCCGCGCGCCGCCGGCACCTGGGTCGGCTTCCAGAATTCAATGGGCAATCTCTCCGGCATCGTCATGCCGATCGTTACCGGCATCTTGGTCCAGCACGCTGGCTACGACAGCGCCTTTGTCCTGACTGCGGCGGTCGCGTTGCTCGGCGCCGTCTGGTGGGCGTTCCTCGTCCCCGCCATCCGTCAGGTCGACCTCGACTAGGGCCGAGTAAGCGCTATTGGCTGCCTGACGGACTATCTCCAAGCCCTCGATTAACCATGCTCGTCGAGGAACTGTCACCTGAGGGAAACCTTCGATGATCGGACCGTCGCCGCAGCGGCGCGCCCCGGCGTAAAGTCATGATTATGAAACAGTGCCTGTCTAAATCCATGACAGCCCGCGCAACACGCCCAAGTGTCGACGGGCCGTGATCCGGCCTGATGTTCAGTCAGGCCGGGTCACTCTTAAACTCCCAAACAGGCTACCTGCATTCATCCGCTTTTTACAAAGAACGGACACGATGCGCCCATGATCATCGGTGCCTTTCTCATCATGGCCGCTTCGGTGCCACCCAGTTTCGATTGCTCGTTAGCAAAGACGGCCGTCGAGCGGTCGATCTGCATGGACCCGGCACTCGCGCTCAGGGACAAAGCGGTGGCCCTGCTTTACACAAGCGCCGGCAAGGAATTCGCCTTCCCCGCGGGCTACGTGAGGCGGCAGCGTCAGTGGCTGAGCCGCCGTGATCGTTGCAAGACAAGCGAATGCATTCGCCGGGCTTACGACAAGCGCATCGAGGTGCTCGCCGGCGACGCGCCCTCAGGCGAGCGTTTTCAGCACAGCAACTATCTCGCAAGTCTCTATCTCACGCCCATAGCGCAAGACTGGCAAGTTTTCTGGCTCGGAATGGCGGTACAGGCGCGAAAGGGTCAACCGCGCATCGTTGATTTGACCGGATTGGTCCGCGTCATCGATGGGACCGGTCGGTGGGTATCCGATGACGGCTGCCTTCTCGAGCTTCGAAAGAAAGGCTCCGCTTGGCGCGTCGGACAAGGCGCGTCCTGCAAGCGGGCCCTTCAAGGGCAGTGCGTCGGCGGGACCTATTATAACGCCGAGGATTGGCTGAACCCCAAGAGGGTCGATGAGCCGGCATCATGCGGCAATGCCGGTCTTCTCGGTTCCTAGCTAGGGCAGGCGGAAGCCTGCCGCCTCAGATCGTCATGCCCGCGAAAGCGGGAACCCAGATTTCCCTGTCCTACACGCGTTCCACTGTGCTTGTCTGGCTCGGCCGATCGCTTCGCTGAACCAGGATCAACACGCGTGAACCTTCTCTCCCGCCCCCGTCGTCCTCGCCGCGCGAACGAATGGAAAGCGGGGGCCGCTGTCACCTTCATTGTCACCCTCGCCGCGGGCCGCTCTGTCACCCTCGCGGCGCGGGCCGCGGGGATGAGCCGCAAGTCGGCCTATGCGCTGCGCGGTCGAGATCCCGCCTTTGCCGCCGCGTGGAACGCCGCGATCCTGGCGGGCCAGGGTGACAAAGTGGAGGAACTGGACGAACCCCCGGATTCACCCGGTCAGGGTGACAGATCCCGGCGGTCGAGAACACCGGCAATGCGGCCCCGTCGGGCCGGATGGCGGATTCGTGACGCCCTGCTCCGCGACAAGTTGTTCGCTCAACTTGCCGAGGGAACAGCGAGCCGAGCGGGTCCGTCTGTGGATAAGTGAGTCTCTTGGGCGACACTTTCCACCATTTTTCTGGCCCGCGTTAACTTTTTTCCTTGGCTTGCGACCCGCAATGATTCAAAAATTCGTCGTGAAGGCTCAACGCGTTGCAGTGTTTGGGGGAGGTTTGGGGACATGAGCATCGATTTCATCCGGCCGGAGGTCGACGAACTCCGCCCGCGCATCAGCGTGATCGGCGTCGGCGGGGCGGGCGGCAACGCCATTGCCAACATGATGAATGCTGACGTCCAGGGCGTCGACTTCATCGTCGCGAACACCGACGCGCAGGCGCTCAACGCCTCCGACGCGGATCGCCGGATCCAGCTCGGTCTCAAGATCACCCAGGGCCTCGGCGCCGGCTCGCGGCCGGAAATCGGCCGCGCCGCAGCCGAAGAGACGCTCGCCGAGATCGACCAGGCGCTCGAGGGCGCGCACATGTGCTTCATCGCCGCGGGCATGGGCGGCGGCACTGGCACCGGCGCCGCGCCGGTCATCGCCAAGGCCGCTCGTGACAAGGGCATCCTGACCGTCGGCGTCGTGACCAAGCCGTTCGCGTTCGAAGGCGCCCGGCGCGGTCGCTCGGCCAATTCTGGCATCGCCGAGCTTCAGCAGCATGTCGACACGCTGATCATCATCCCGAACCAGAACCTGTTCCGCCTCGCCAATTCGGAAACGACCTTCAAGGAAGCGTTCGAAATGGCGGACGAGGTGCTCCAGCAGGGCGTTCGCGGGATCACCGACCTGATGGTGATGCCCGGCCTCATCAACCTCGACTTCGCCGACGTCCGCTCGGTGATGAGCGAGATGGGCAAGGCGATGATGGGCACCGGCGAGGCCGATGGCGACAACCGCGCCATTGAAGCGGCCGAGAAAGCCATCTCCAACCCGCTGCTCGATGGTGTATCGATGAAGGGCGCCAAGGGCGTCATCATCTCGATCACCGGCGGCGAGGACATGCGGCTGATGGAGGTCGACGAGGCCGCGAGCCACATCAAGGAATTGGTCGACCCCGACGCCAACATCATCTGGGGATCGGCGTTCAACAACGACCTTGGCGGCAAGATCCGCGTGTCGGTCGTGGCCACCGGCATCGAGGCCGAGGTCGGCGCGCAGCCGGCGCCGGGCAAGGTGTTCAGCTTCCCGGCGCGCACCGCGACTGCCCAGCCGGCTCCGATCAAGGCGCCCGAGCCGGCCGATGAAGAGACCGCAATCGAGCCGACCGCCGGGGCAGGTGACGACGAACTGCTGCTCGGTGCCGACGACATCCTGACCAGCCCGGTGGGGGCTCCGCCGATCGCGCCGCCGACGGACGATGACGAGTCCGAAGCGCCCGCCGCAGGTGGTGGCGGAACGTTGTTCGAGCGCATGTCCAACATCGCTCGCGGCGCGCCCAAGGCGCAGATCGAAGAGGACGAGGCGGGCTACAAGCGCGAGCCGATCGACATCCCGCGTTTCCTCAATCGCCAGAACAATCAATAAGGCGATCCACGGCAAAAGAGAGGGCGGCTCCGCCGGGCCGCCCTTTTTTATTGGGAAAAAGCGCTTCCCGCCGTCCTCGCCGCACGGCTCATCGTAAACCCTCTAGGCAGAAAGCTTCCGGCAAGATTCCATGCGCCACCGGGGAGGGACAATGCGGGGATCAGTGTCATTTGGATTGGCGGGCGCGCTTGTTGCCTGCGCCTGCGCGATCGGCGGGGCGCCGGCGCTTGCGCAGGGCAGCTATTCGCAGTTCGACGAAAGCCCGACATCGGCGCTTGCCCGTTATGTCCGGAGCCTCGCATCCGACCCCAAGGATTTTGAATCACTGATCGGTGCCGGCAAGGCCGCGCTTGCGCTTGGCGACACGCAGGCCGCCGCCGGCTTCTTCGCCCGTGCCGACGATGTCGATCCGCGCAGCCCGATGCCGCAGGCCGGCATGGGCGCCGTGTCGGTCGCCAATGGCGAGCCGCAGGCCGCACTGCCTTATTTCAAGCGTGCCCAGGAACTCGGCGGTTCCGTCGCCTCCTTCGCCTGCGAACGCGGGCTTGCTTATGACCTCCTCGGCCAGCAGGCCCAGGCGCAGGCCGATTACCGCGTGGCGCTTGCCGGACGCGACGGCGATGAAGCGAGAAAGCGCCTCGCTCTCAGCCTCGCGATCGGCGGCGACCGTTCGACTGCGCTGCAGACGCTTGCGCCATTGTCCGCCAAAGGCGACGCGGGCGTGGTTCGAGTCCGCGCGTTCGTGCTTGCGCTCAGTG
The DNA here is from genome assembly GCA_963748685.1 of uncultured Pseudomonadota bacterium. Lineage (GTDB taxonomy): Bacteria > Pseudomonadota > Alphaproteobacteria > Sphingomonadales > Sphingomonadaceae > Sphingomicrobium. The sequence goes on from CAVVKB010000024.1 coordinate 90,321, forward strand.
GCGATCCGAACTCAGCCATGTCGGCGATCAACGCGGTCATGCCGGGCACGGCTCCAAGCGTTGCGCCATTCCTTCACAGACTGCCCAGCCTTTCCGCCGGACAGAAGGCCGCTGCGGTCAACCTCGGCATCTTCCCGGACTCGAGCGCGATCGCTTATTCATATGCGGCTCCGCAGCGCCCTCAGGTGACGACGGGCGCGGGGTCGAATCGCCTGGCCGGTATCGATGACTTGCTCAACCCGCGCCAGGCGGAGGGAGCAGCCGTTCCGGCTCCCAAGGCGATGCAGGTTGCTTATTCGCCGCCGCCGCCGCCGGCACCCGCCGTGCAGCGGTCGGTCGCGGACTTCCAGCCCAAGGTTTGGCTCCAACTCGCAAGCGGTCAGAATGTCGACGACCTCGCCGGCCGTTTCGGACGGATCAAGGACCGCAACCGCGAATTGTTCGACGGCATCAAACCCTATGTTTCCAGAAGCGCCGATCGAGCGCGGTTGCTGGTTGGTCCGTTCCATGGCTCGTCGGACGCCGAGACCTTCGCCGAGGACCTGAAGAGCGTCGGCATCGACGCCTTCCGATTTACCAATTCCCAAACCGACAGGATTGCGCCACTCGCGACGGAATGAGACTTCCGCCCGGCGTCGCTGCTGATCCCGCCAATTCTCGCGGCCGCCTCCATCCCGAAAGCAATTCGGGTCCGCGCGGGCCGCGCGACATTTTCCAGCGCGACCGCGACCGGCTGATTCACTCGGTCGGCTTCCGCCGCCTTCGCCACAAGACTCAAGTGTTCGTCGCGCCCGACGGCGACCATTACCGCGTTCGCCTGACCCACAGCCTGGAGGTCGCGCAGATCGGGCGGACGATGGCGCGCGCGCTCGGCCTCAACGAGGACCTGACCGAAGCCCTGTGCCTCGCTCACGATCTCGGTCACCCGCCGTTCGGTCACGCTGGCGAGGATGCGTTGAGCGGCGCGCTCGCCGACGCCGGCGGCTTCGACCACAATGCGCACACGATCCGGATCGTGACCCGGCTCGAAACACCATATCCGGACTTCGATGGGCTCAACCTCAGCTGGGACGCGCTGGAGGGCCTCGCCAAGCATAACGGCCCGGTACCATTGCCGACCTGGGCAATGCTCGAAGCGGACAGCGAATGGTCGCTCGAACTCGGCAGCTGGCCGAGCCTCGAAGCCCAGATCGCCGCCATCGCCGACGATATCGCCTATGATAATCACGACATCGACGACGGCTTGCGCGCCGGCCTGCTCAACCTCGACGAGTTAATCGAGCTTCCATTGATTGCGCGCTTGTGGGCAGCGATCGGGGAACGCCATCCCGGCCTCGCCATCGAGAAGCGCCAGCGGGCGCTGGTTCGCGATATGATCGGATATATGGTCGGCGACGTCCTGGCGGAGACCGAGCGTCGGGTTATCGAAACCGGTGTGGAGACGATTGATCAAGTGCGGTCGGCAGGCCAGTCTCTCGCGGGTTTTGCCGGACCGCTCGCCGACGAGGAACGCGAGCTCAAGCGGTTTCTCTACGCCCGGCTCTACGGCCTTCCCGAGTTGCAGCCCATCAGGAAGGAAGCCGAACGCGTCGTCGCCGGCCTCGCCAACGCCTATCGCGCCGATCCGCGGCTATTGCCCGATCACTGGCAACACGAGTCCGACCAGATCAGTGTGCTGCGGACGATCGGCGATTTCATCGCGGGCATGACGGACCGCTTTGCCATTGCGCGGCACGAGGAGCTTGTCGGCCCGGTCAATCTTCCCACCAGCCGTTTCTGATGGTTCCCAATTCTTAATCCAATTGGTCCAGCATCGGCTGATGGGGTTTGGGCGATCAATCGGCTTCATCGCGCTGCTGTGCGGCGGTTCGACCGCATATTCGGCGCCCACCCCGGTGGCGGTGTTCCAGATCGACGAACAGAGCGCCGTCTACATGCCGGCAGATGATCCAGCCGCGTCATGGTCCGCCGATTCCGCGGATCAATCGTCCGGCGACCCGATGGACGACTTCACGCGCGCAATCGGCGACGCGCTTCAATCCGAGCAGCAGACGACGAAGGCCCGCTGCGCATCCGCCGTTCCACCGAAGGATCGGCCGGCCGACCGCATGGCGTGGGAAGCCAGCTGCCGTTACAGCCGCCGCTAACCCGCCCCTGACCCGCCGCGAGGGTGACGAGTTGCCATCGCTGCGCTAGAGGCACCGCTTCCCAACTTTGGTGGATGCGAATTGAGCCTCTACGCCCAATATTCCGCGCTCCTTGACGGAGTGCTCGACGATCTCGTTGCCGACGGCGCACTGCCGGCGCAGCTTGAGCGCAAGAACGTGACGGTGGAGCCGCCGCGGGATCCCGCGCATGGCGACCTCGCAACCAATGCCGCCATGGTGCTCGCCAAGAGCGCCGGCACCAACCCGCGCGCACTCGCCGAAGCGATCAAGCCGAAGCTCGAGGCCATTCCCACCATCACCGCCGTCGAAATCGCGGGGCCCGGTTTCATCAACCTTCGGCTGAACTCTGAGGCCTGGCGCAATGAGCTTCGGACCATCCTTCGCGAGGGCGAGCGTTACGGGCTGTCGACGATTGGCGGCAACGAGCGCGTCAACGTCGAATATGTCTCGGCGAACCCGACCGGGCCGCTGCACATGGGGCATTGCCGAGGCGCCGTGGTCGGCGACAGCCTCGCGCGGTTGCTCGAGGCGGCAGGTTTTCGGGTGACCAAGGAATATTACGTCAACGACGCCGGATCGCAGGTCGATACGCTCGCGCGCTCGGTGCACCTTCGGTATCGCGAAGCCCTCGGCGAAGACATCGGTGAAATAGAAGAAGGCTTCTATCCCGGCGACTATCTAAAGCCCGTCGGTGCCGCGCTCGCCGACGAGTTTGGCAATCGCTATGCCGGCGCGCCGGAAAGTGAATGGCTCGACCTGTTCAAGCGCCGGTCGGTCGAAGCCATGCTCGATCTGATCCGACACGACCTCGCATTGCTTGGGGTTCATCACGATTTGTTTGCTTCCGAACGCGAGGTTCAGGAATCGGGCGCGGTCGACCGTGCGCTTAGCGTCCTCGACGAGCGGGATCTCGTGTATCGCGGCACCCTGCCGCCGCCGCGCGGCAAGACCGCCGATGATTGGCAGCCCGAAGAGCTGCTCCTCTTCCGCTCGACGAAATTCGGTGATGATCAGGATCGTGCGATTCAGAAGCGCGATGGTAGCTGGACCTACTTTGCAGCAGACACCGCCTATCATCTGCAGAAGCTCGAGAATTCGCGCGAGCTCGTGAATATCTGGGGCGCCGACCACGCCGGGACCGTCAAACGCACCCAGGCCGCGGTCGAGGCTTTGGCTGGCCGGCCGACGCTCGACGTCAAGCTGGTGCAAATGGTGCGATTGCTGCGCGACGGCGAACTGGTGAAGATGTCCAAACGATCGGGCAGCTTCGTGACGCTGGCCGAGGTGGTCGAGGAGGTCGGCAAGGACGTCGTCCGTTTCACCATGCTGACGCGCAAGAACGATGCCCAGATGGACTTCGACTTTGCCAAAGTCGTGGAGGCGTCGAAGGACAATCCGGTCTTCTACGTCCAATATGCGCACGCGAGGATCAGTTCGCTGAAGCGCAAAGCTGCGGAGGCCGGGGTGGATCTTGCGACGGCCGCAGACCTCGCGCTGCTCGACGACGAGGAGCTGGCGCTGGTGAAGCGCGCGGCTCAGTATCCGCGTGTCCTCGAAAGCGCGGCGCTCGCCCACGAGCCGCACCGGATCGCCTTCTACCTTTATGATCTGGCCGCCGAATTCCACGCTTTGTGGAACCGGGGCAATGACGATCCGGAGCGGCGGTTCCTGCTCGATAAAAATCCACAGCTTTCTCGGGCACGGCTGGAACTGGTACTCGGAATCGCGCAAATCATCCGCAGCGGTCTCTCGTTAATGGGAGTGGCCGCAACAGAGGAGATGCGTTGATGAGCCCTGTTGATGCGGCGGCCGCGGATCGGTTGCCGTGGCTCCCGGATGAACCGAGACCGGCGATCCCGGATCGCCGCCACCACCTTTTGTGGATCGCCGCCGGGATCGTGGTCGGGCTGGTCGCGCTGGCCAGCTTCTGGCTGGGTATTCGAAGCGTCAATGATCAGCCTCCGCCAGCAATGCGGCATCCGGTTTCGACGACAATTCGCCTGCCTCAGCCGCGCCCGGCGGCGGAACCGCAAGTCAGCCTGCCGGCGCAGCGCGAACTTGAATCGGCGCCGGTTCGCGAAGTCCGTCCGGCACCGGTGCGCGAGGTGCGGATTGCGCCGCCATGGCCGGAGCGTCACGCGAACTCTGGCCAACCCGCCAAGGAATCGGTGGTTCCGCCCGCAAGTCCGGCAGTTCCGCCAGCGCCGTCCGTTGCGCCTGCGAAGCTTTGGAATCCCCGCGTGATTGCTGGCGCCAGCGGTCGCCTGGTCCAGGTGGGAGCCTTTGGCTCGATCCGCCAGGCCAAGCGGGGATGGTGGTTCATGGTTAGGACCTATCCCGCGGTCGCGCAGCTGCCAGCGGTCGTCAGACCAAGCCGTAATTCGAAAGGGCGCACCTTCTATCGCTTCCAGGTCGGAACCTCCTCGCAGGCGCATTCGGAAGTGCTGTGCCAACGGATGCAGCGCATCGGCCTTAGCTGCGCGGTGATTGGCCTGTCGTGGAAAGCGAAAGTCGAGCGGTGAGCGACGAACGTGGTTATGAGGAACCGCTCCCGTGGCTGGCGGCGGTCGAGGATGAGGACGAGCCGCGCGGCCTGTCCGCACGACAATGGTCGCTGCCTTGGTGGTCGTCATCATTGCCGCGCTGATCATTGCCGGAACGTTCTTCTCGATCGGCCGGCGAGATTCCGTTGGGGACGGCCCGCCTCAACTGATCAAGGCGCCGTCTTCTCCTTACAAGATCAAGCCGCCGAACCCCGGCGGACTCGATATCAGCGGGGACAGCGAGACGGCATTTGAAACGAGTGCCGGCGAGGACAAGGATTCGCAGCTCGACTTGAACAAGCTGCCGGAAACGCCTGTGGCCAAGCCCAAACCGGAGCCGAAGCCGGCCGCTACGGAAATCGCCCCGGCGGCGAAGATCGAGGCGAAGCCGCAGCCCGTTGCCACCGGCGGCTCGGGCAGCGTCGTGCAACTGGGAGCATTCGCCAATCAGGCCCAGGCCGAGCGGGCATGGACCGCGCTATCCACCCGCTTCCCCGGTGTGGCGGCGCTTAACAAGATGATCGTGCCGTTCACTGGCGGCATTCGGCTGCGCGGCGGGGCGACCTCCCCGGCCGATGCCCGGCAAATCTGCCAGACGCTGAAGACGGCCGGCGAAAACTGCTTCATCGCCCAATGATGCAGGCCGCGATTTACGGGCTCGAAGGTTTTGCCCTGAAGGACGAAGAGCGCGACTTCTTCCGCGACGCCGAGCCGGCCGGCTACATCCTGTTCCGCCGCAATTGCGAGAATTCCGAACAGCTGCTGCGACTCACCGATGCGCTGCGGTCACTGGCAGGCCGTGACGACGTTCCCATCGTGATCGACCAGGAAGGCGGTCGGGTGGCGCGCATGCGTCCGCCGGAATGGCCCGCTTTCCCAACGGCCGAGAAGTTCGACCTGCTCTACCGAGTGGCGCCATCGTCAGCGATTGAGGCCGTGCGATCGAATGCCCGGGCGTTGGCGCTGATGCTGAAGTCGGTGGGCGTCAATGTGAACGCGCTGCCGTTGCTCGACGTCCGCCAGGAAGGCGCGACGGACATCATCGGTGACCGTGCGTTGGGATCGGAGCCGATGCAGGTAGCGGCGCTCGGCCGCGCCGTGCTCGACGGGATGGCATCGGCGGGGGTGGTCGGCATCATCAAGCATATGCCGGGGCATGGACGTGCGTTGGTGGACAGCCACAAGGAGCTGCCGGTGGTCACCGCCACCGCCGAGGAGCTGGAAAGCGACCTCGAGCCGTTCGAACGGCTGTCGTCGGCGCCGATGGGGATGACCGCCCACGTCGTCTACGCGGCCTGGGATTCGGAGCGCCCCGCCAGCCTGTCGCCGACCGTCATCCGGACCATCATCCGGGAGCGGATCGGGTTCGACGGCTGGCTGATGAGCGACGATCTCGGGATGGAGGCACTTCAAGGCGATTTCGCGAGCCGGGCATCGGGGGTCGTCGCGGCGGGATGCGACGTCGCGCTTCACTGTTCGGGCAAAATGGACGAGATGATGGCCGTGGCGTCGGCCGTTCCATCTCTCAGCGCCGAAGGCCACGAGCGGATGGCGCGCGCGATGGCCGCGACCCGGATGGAGCTCGAGCCGCTCAACTTTGCCGAGGAAGTCGCCAAGCGCGATCAGCTGCTGGCGCTCGCCTGATCCAGCGTTCGTCGATGGGCAGTGGCCGTTCGTCGACTCGATTGCGTCTTGGGACTGAATCGCGCCAAGCTCCCGGCGACTCCTCCGACCCTATCCAAAGGTAAGATTTTGATGCGCCTCTCGTTCGCCGCGTCCGCTGCTTTGATGCTCTGTGCTGCGCCTGCGCTCGCGCAATCGGCGAGCCCATCGGGCGACAAGGCCAAGAGCCTCGATGCACTGCATTCCGAAGCCATGATCGAGCAGGCGAAGACCGGCTATGCCGATGCGCCGGTCGACGAACGCACCATCGCAACTCGCCACAGCGCATCGGTCTCGGGCCGCACGCTGCCCTACACCGCTACCGCGGGGACGCTCACGATCCGCGACGTTGCCGGCAAGCCCAAGGCGAGCATCTTCTATACCGCCTACACGCTTGACGGAGCGGCGCCCGGGCAACGGCCGGTCATGTTCTTCTACAATGGCGGGCCCGGTTCGGCATCGCTGTGGCTTCGAATGGGATCCTTCGGGCCGATGCGGCTGCAGACCGGTAATCCGGAATCGATGCGGCCGGCGCCGTTCAACTTCGGCCCCAACCCGGACACTTTGCTCGGATCGACCGACATGGTTTTCCTCGATGCGCCGGGCACCGGTTATTCGCGGCCGCTGGGCGATGCGAAAGGCAGTGACTTCTACGGGGTCGACCAGGACGCCGATGCGTTCGCCCGCGCGATCATCCGCTACGTCAGCAAGTTCAGCCGCTGGGACAGCCCGAAATTCCTGTTCGGCGAAAGCTATGGCACGACCCGCTCCGGCGCGCTCGCCTACCAGCTCCAGGACCGCGGCATGGCGCTGAACGGTGTCGTCCTGCTGTCGTCGATCATGAACTACGGCCGCCGGCAGCCGGGGCTCGACCGCGACTATCTCAACTATCTGCCAAGCTATGCCGCGACGGCCTGGTACCATCACAAGATGGCCAACCCGCCGGCCACCGTCGAGCAGGCGGCGGCACAGGCGCGCGCTTTCGCCCAGGGCCCCTATGCGGTGGCGCTCGAAAAGGGGCAGACGATCACTCCGGCCGAACGCGACGCCGTCGCGACGCAGATGAGTGCGCTCACCGGATTGTCGCCAGAGTTTATCGAACGCGCGAACCTTCGCGTCGATCTCTCGCGCTTCCGCAAGGAACTGCTCCGCGATCGCCGGGAAACCATCGGCCGTTACGATTCTCGCTACATGGGCGTCGATCCCGATGCTGCCGGCGACAGCCCGGATTATGACGCATCGGACACGGCGATCAGCGGGGCCTTCATCGGCACGCTCAACAGCTATCTGACCCGCGACCTCGGCTACCAGACCAACATGGCCTACCGCGCCAGCGCGAGCGAGGAAGAGGGCTTCAAGTGGGACTGGAACCACAAGGCCCCGGGCGCGCGCTTCTCGCTGCAGTCGCCGGACACCGCGCTCGACCTCGCCGCCGCGATGCGCGAAAACCCTTATCTCAAGGTGCTGTCGCTCAACGGCTGGTACGACATGGCGACGCCGTTCTTCGGCACCGAATATGATCTCAACCACATGATGCTCGAGCCGGCGCAGCAGCGGAACCTTCAGTTCAACTACTATCCCTCGGGTCACATGGTTTATCTGAACCCCGACGCCCTCCACGCCATGCGGCTGGACGTCGAGCGGTTCGTCTATGACGCAGTCGGCGAAGCGCGGACCGGAACACCGCCGGCCGCACCTCGCCGCCGTCGTTAGTTATCCCCAATAGAATGTGGCCGCGCCTTCGCAGGCCCACTACGGATTGATATCCTCCTCGCGTGGACGAGGATTTCGATTCCCCACCGGTCCGCCAGTCGGATGAGCTCAATCTGACCCTCGATGGGTGGGAGGGGCCGCTCGATCTGTTGCTGAACCTCGCGCGGTCGCAAAAGGTCGACCTCGCGCAAATCTCGATCCTCGAGCTGGTCGAGCAATATCTCGCTTATGTTGCCGAAGCCCGCGCGCTCAAGCTGGAGATCGCCGCCGACTATCTCGTGATGGCGGCGTGGCTGGCCTATCTCAAATCCTGCCTGCTGCTGCCCAAGGACCCCGAGCAGGACCCGAGCCCGGAAGAGATCGCGCTCCGCTTGCAGCTCCGGCTCCAGCGGCTCGATGCGATGCGCGAGGCCGGGGCCCGATTGCTGGGCCGCGATCGCATCGGGCGAGACGTTTTTGTTCGCGGGGCGCCGGAGGGGCTGCGCCTGATCCGCAAGGCCGCCTGGCAGGTGCGCGAGTTCGACCTGTTCACCGCCTACGGCGCGGTCCGGGCGCGCAGCGCTCCCGCCATGCACATCGTCCACGCCCGTGCCGTCATGACGCTCGAGGAAGCGATCGAGCGGGTGGCCAAGATGATCGGAATGGCGCTCGAGTGGACCTTTCTGGAAACTTTCCTTCCGCAAAGCGCAGACCCGCAGTTCCGGCGATCAGCGCTTGCCTCGAGCTTCCTGGCTGCCTTGGAACTGGCTCGTCGCGGGCGCCTCGAAATTGCCCAGGATGGACCGTTCGCGCCGATCAGGCTCAAGGCTGCCGCGTGATGGACGAGCGGCTTCGCGCCATCGAAGCGACCTTGTTCGCCTCCGCGGCGCCGCTGACGGCCGAAGAAATTGCCGAGCATGTGGGCGAGGGCGATGTCGAGGCAGCGCTCAACCAGCTCGCCACGCATTATGCGGGTCGCGGGATCGAGCTCGTCGGACGCGGCGGCCGCTGGCACTTCCAGACGGCGCCCGATCTGGCGCATCTTCTACGCCGGACCCGCGAAGAGCCCCGGCGGCTATCCCGCGCAGCGACCGAAACACTGGCGATCATCGGCTATCACGAGCCCGTTAGCCGGGCGGAAATCGAAGCGATCCGCGGCGTCCAGATCTCGAAGGGCACGCTCGACGTGCTGATGGACGCCGGCTGGGTGCGGCCGGCCGGGCGCAGGGAAGGGCCCGGCCGGCCGTTGCTTTATGCGACAACTCAGGAGTTCCTGACCCACTTCGGACTTGGTTCGCGCAAGGACCTGCCAGGAATCGACGATTTGAAGGCCGCGGGACTTTTAGACCCGCTCGACAAGTCCATGTTCCAGCTTCAACTGGAAAGCGACGACCAAGGCGACTAGATAGCGCCCCGAAGGAGTTCCGTAATGGGCGGTTTCAGCATTTGGCATATCCTGATCTTTGCGGTCATCATCCTGCTGCTGTTCGGCGGGAACCGCTTTTCCGCGATGATGGGCGATGTCGCGAAGGGCCTGAAGAGCTTCAAGCACGGCATGGCCGACGAGGATGACGACAAGATGCGCCGCTATGACGAACAGCGCCGCAACGAGCCGCCCCGGCAATTGCCGCGCGACCAGGCCCGGCCGCAGGATCCGATCGACGTGACTCCGCGCCCGGCCGATCCCGCGCCGCCGCCGCGAGACGACGAAGCCCGCTAAGTACAACCGAACCGCCATGTTCGGCGTCGATTCCTCCGAACTCGCCGTCGTCGCGATCCTCGCGCTGATCTTCATCGGCCCGAAGGACCTGCCGAAGGTCATGCGCACGGTCGGCTATTGGGTCGGCCGCGTGCGCGGCATGGCGCGGCATTTTACGTCGGGCATCGAGAATATGGTTCGGGAGGCGGAGCTCGAGGAAATGGAGAAGCGCTGGCGCGAAGAGAATGAGCGCATCATGCAGGCCCACCCGCCCGAGGCTCATTATCCGGAGCCGGGACAGCCCGACAGCATGCCGCCAATCGCGGAGGTCACGGAGCCGAGATTGCCGTTGGAAGAGAACCAGCCGGAAGAGCGGATTCCAGTCGAGAAGCGGCCGCTGCCGTGAAGGATATCGACGACAGCAAGCAGCCGCTGCTCGAACATCTGATCGAGCTCAGGCGGCGGCTCTTGTGGTCGCTGGCGACGCTGGTCGTGTGCTTTTTCGTCTGCTTTGCCTTCGCGAAGAATATCTTCGCGGTGCTGGTGCAGCCGCTGCTTCGGGCGGGGCAGGGCAAGCTGATCTACACCGACATTTTCGAAGCGTTCTTCACGCAGGTGAAAGTGTCCTTGTTCGCCGCCCTGATGCTCGCCTTTCCGGTGATCGCAACGCAGCTGTGGCGGTTCATCGCGCCCGGGCTTTACGTCAAGGAGAAGAAGGCCTTCCTCCCGTTCCTGTTGGCGACACCATTGTTCTTCGCGACTGGGGCTTCCTTTGCTTATTTTGTCGCCATGCCCTGGGCGCTTCGCTTTCTGCTCAGCTACCAAGGGAATGTCGGCGGCATCCAGCAGGAGGCGCTGCCCGGCGTGGGCAACTACCTGACCTTTGTCACCCGCTTCCTGTTCGGCTTCGGTGCGGCGTTCCTGACGCCAATCCTGCTCATGATCCTCGAGCGTGCTGGGATTGTAACGCGGGAGCAGCTGGCGAACTCACGCCGCTACGCCATCGTTGTGGCAGCCGCGGTTGCCGCGGTGTTGACGCCCCCGGACGTGGTTTCGATGCTGATGCTGCTTGTGCCGCTCTACGGCCTCTACGAATTCGCGATCCTCGCCATCCGCATCACGCACTGGCGCAGCGCGCGGAAGGCGGCTCGCTCAGCTTCGGTGGTTTCGACGGTGCCCCACATAGAAGAGGGCCCAGAAGCGCCACCGGGGGGGGGGAGGGTTGGCGGTTCTGGGCCCATTTAAGCGGATAGCGAGAGCGGGGGGGCAAAAGGTCACTATCCGAACAGTACAACGCCTCTTGTTCGAAATCAGTTCCGGCCATTTTCCAACTTTTTTCGAACTTTTTTGAGCGCTGCCGTAACGATCGGCACCTGTCTTTAGTCTGCTGGAAAGACAGGTAAATCCACGCTGTAACGGCCAAGCTTCCGGTCAAGTGGGGAGCGGAGCTGCTTGGCCAGGCCGCCGATAATCCGCTCGAACTGCATTTTTTCAGGTTCATCCTCCTGATCGGGGATGAGGATCGGGCTGCACAGCGACAGTCGGCCGGTCAGCTCGCTCGTGCGCCGGAGCGAGAGCTCGACGGGCGCATGGGCGGCGTTCAGCATCGCGAATTCGATCACTTCGGTGATCAGGAACGCCACCGCGACGGCCACGTCCTGAGTCGTATTCAGCTGGTCTATTTCAAGCTCGATTCGGAAACCGCGCGCCAGATCGGGCGCGCCGGCCCGGAGCTCGGCGGCGAGCTCCGCGACCAGTGGCCGCAGCGAGATGCCGCGATTCTCTTCCATCTCCGCGAAATGATTGCGGTGGACGATCGAAAGAGCGCCGACGCGGCGGCTGATCCCCGCATAGGCCTCCCGCGCCTCGCCGGTCTCGGCGCTTCGCCCGTGAATGTTGAGCAGCGAGGCGATGACCTGGAGATTGTTCTTCACCCGATGATGGACTTCGCGGACGAGGCGGCGCTGCCCGTCCAGGGCTTCATTGGTCGCGCGCTCGGACTCTTCGACACGGTCGATCGCTCGACCGAACGCGTTGCGCAATTGCCGGATCTCCTCGCTTGGACCGAGCTTCTGCGGAAGGTCGAGTGCGCCGCTTCCCGGGCGGTAGGCAAGCACCGCGGACTCAAGCCTCTTGAGCGGTCGGACGAGGAGTCGGCTGACGAGCAGCCAGGTGATGATCGCCGCGGCGATCCACATCAGCAGCGGAAGCAGCAAGACCAACCGGTCGACATTGTTGATGCGCTGGTGAAGGACCCCAATTCGCGCGATCAGATTTCCGTTGCTGAGCGGCCACCGGCTGAGCCGCAAGTGAAGATCCGGTCCGGAGTCCGGGCCGATCACCCGCAACTCGCGGTCACCGTCCTGCAGGACCAGCGTCTGGATGGCCCCGCCGACCGCCGAAGCGGCGCTTCGCAATTCGTGGAACTTCACCACGCCGGTTGCCATGCCGTTGATCACGCCGGCGCGGATTGCGACACCATTCCCATCCGGAGCAATTCGAACGCGAATATTGCCGGGAGCAACCAGCGGGACATCCTCCGTGTCGCCGGTGCTGCCGATGGCGCAAATCGGATGGCCGTCAGGCGTCTCGAGCTCGAAACTTTGGGAGACTGCGGGCGCGACCGACAAGGAGCGCTGGGTGCGCTCGCATGCGCCATCCGTGCCCGTCGCAAGCGCTCCATTGGCGGCAATGCGAAGCGCGAGCGCGTTTCGCGCAATCAGGCTTTCGATGGCATTGGCAGATGCGCGCGATTGATCCTGGTTGCGGCCCTCGAGCGCGGCGCTCGCCTGGCGAATCCCATTGTAGCCCATCCAGGCGAGTGCGATACCGATTGGCAGCAGGACCGCCGTCAAGATCAGAAGCAGCTTGGCCGCCGTCGGCAAGCGCGAGAACCGTTCGCCCGTCGTCATCGACGGCATCTGACCGACAATGAGCTGTTAGCTGAGCTTGCCCAGCAGGTTGAGGAAATCGTCGGGGACGGATTCGCGCAGCGTGTCATCATAGACTGAACGGAGGGCACGACCAAGATCGCTCGAGCGCTGCTTGCGTCCCACTCCCGCTGGCTTCGTGGCCTTCTTCGAGCGCCCGGAATCGCCGGCTCCCTCCGTCTGGCTTCGGTTCTTTGCACTCAACTCCCAGTCCCCCTAGCGCGGGCCGTGCGCGCGCTCTTAATCGTCTGACCAGCCGGCGCAACTGTGCTCGCCAGCCCGAGATCGACGCATAAGGGCCAGCCGCTGCGCGGCAATCATCTGCTTCGCAGCGAGCCCGGCCCAGCCACGGAAACCAAATGCCCGATGCTTTGTTCCAGCAAGACTTCACATCTCTGGGGGCGGAGGCCGGGTCGGCGCACATCCTTCCAGGGTTGCAACAATTCCAGCGCGCCGCCTAAAGACACGCCAATTCGTTTTCGAGGGAGAATAACCGATCATGTCCCTTGGCCAGGAACTTGCTCCGCACCTGCCATTCCTCCGCCGCTACGCTCGCGCCCTGACCGGCAGCCAGTCTCACGGCGACGCTTTCGTTCGCGCGACCCTGGAAGCGATCGTCGCGAAGCCCGATGAGTTTCCGCGCGACGTCGATCCGCGCCTCGGGCTCTACAAGATATTCCACGCGATCTGGTCGACCGCGAATATCGAAGAAGGCGAGGAACCATCGGACAATCCGGGCGGCGCCGAAGGCATCGCCCACGCCCGCCTGTCGCGCATCACGCCATTGTCGCGCCAGGCATTGCTGCTGACATCCCTCGAGGGCTTCTCATCGGAAGATACGGCCTACCTGATCGATGCCTCGCCCGCCGACGTCAACTCATTGGTGGCCGAAGCACTTGAGGAGATCGAACGGCAGACTCTCGCGGACGTTCTCATCATCGAGGACGAGCCGATCATCGCCATGGATATCGAGACGATCGTTCGCGACCTCGGTCATAATGTGACGGGCGTTGCCGTCACCCGCGACGAAGCGGTATCGCAGGCGCGATCCAACCCCCCGGGCCTGGTTCTCGCCGACATCCAGCTGGCTGATGATTCGAGCGGCATCGACGCGGTGAAGGACATCCTTGCCGAATTCTCGGTGCCAGTGATTTTCATTACCGCGTTCCCCGAACGGCTGCTCACCGGCACTCGGCCCGAGCCCACATTCCTCATCACGAAGCCATTCCAGCGGTCGACGGTGAAGGCGGCAATTGCCCAGGCGCTCTTTTTCGACGCGGCGACCGTCCCCGCTGTTTGACTGGCGGAACACAATTCCAACCGGCGCGTTGGCCGGTTGAACAGTGATTTCGTGACGAGAGCATAATGGTCGACCCGCGACATTCAGAACCGTCAATTCATGAAACGACGACCAAGGCTCGGGCCGGGTCAACTCCGGGCGTCGCCCGCAACGTCCTCGTCTTTGGGACCTTGCTGGTGGTGATTATTTTTGCGGTCATCGTCTTGGTTGGCCGGCCCTGAGTTCCTAGCTTCTGTCGCATCGCTGTTCATGTTCTTGTCACGCACGCGCAGTCAGGGCTGCGCGGCAAACGGGGGTTCTATTTTGACGGAAGCCAGCGAACAGGATCGACCGGATGCCGCTGCGGCGGACTGGGCGCCGCTGTCGGATCCGGAATTCAAGGATCAGCTCGCAGCCGTAATCCCGCACTTGCGCGCCTTCGGCCGGTCGCTGTCGGGCAGCCGCGATCTTGCCGACGATCTCGTCCAGGAAACGCTGTTGAAGGCGTGGGCGGCGCGCAAGCGCTTCCAGGCCGGCACCAACATGCGCGCCTGGACTTTCATCATCCTTCGCAACCTGTTCCTCAGTCAGATGCGGCGCGCGCGCTTCAAGGGCGAATGGGATGACATCACTGCATCGAAAATCCTGGCGGCGCCGGCGAGCCAGGATCGGCACATCGAGCTTGGCGATATGCAACGCGCGCTGATGCATCTGCCGCAACCCCAGCGCGAGGCCCTGATCCTGGTTGGCGCCGGTGGCTTTGCTTATGAGGAAGCAGCCGAAATCTGCGGCTGCGCGGTCGGCACGATCAAGAGCCGCGTCGCCCGTGGCCGGGTCGCGCTCGAGCAACTGCTGTCGAGCGGGAAGCTGCCGTCGCGACGCCAGCACCGAACCGATCCCAACAAGTCGGCATTGCAGACGATCATGGGTGAGGTCGACCAGCTTAGCCGCGACCACGAACGCGATTGACTTAGTTCAGGCGGCGCAACAACTCAGCGAAATCATGGTCGCACGGCTCCGCTGCCGCAGCTTCGAAGGCGCGGCGAAGGGCGGCCGTGATCCCGGCTTGCGTCGGGCCCGTGTCCACGCGGATAAGGTTGCGATCCATGGTCCTGTCCGACGCCGAAAGAGGGTCTCGCTCCAGCTTCATTCCCCACTCAAACGCGACAACGCCCCCGGAAGTTTCCTCCAAACCGCGCGCGAAACGGTGAGGCAATCAGCGTGAGCGTTCGAAACCCATCGGCGAGGCGGAGCGAAGCGCGCCGCCGAGCCAATGTTCATTCGCGGTTCCTGCGAGAGGCGATCGAGCGCTATCCGGGGATTGCCGAGACATTCGTTGAGCAAGGCGCGGTCGAGGCCGCGATGCTTGCATTAGCGCCGGCCGCCGGCACGTTGGATGCCGAGCTTCGGCGACAGCGGACGGGGCTGGCGCTGGCCGTTGCGCTCGGTGACCTCGCTGGCGAATTGCCGCTTGAGCAGGTGACGAGCCTTCTCTCCGACTTTGCCGACCGGGCAATCGACCAAGCGGTTTGCTCCGCCATCGGGGACCGGATGCCCGATGCCGAGCCGCAGGGATTCGCCGTCATCGCGATGGGCAAGCTCGGCAGCCACGAACTCAATTATTCGTCCGACGTCGATCTCTTGCTGTTGTTCGATCCCGATACCCTTCCTCATCGATCGCGCGACGATCCGGCCGAGGCGGCGGTGCGCATCGGCCGGCGCCTTATCGAGATCATGCAGAAGCGCACCGAAGATGGCTACGTTCAGCGGGTCGATCTGCGGCTTCGGCCGTCGCCCGAGGTCACGCCCATCGCGCTCCCGGTCAACGCGGCCATCTCGCATTACGAATCGAGTGCTTTGCCGTGGGAACGAGCGGCGTTCATCCGTGCTCGCGCGGCGGCCGGCGACCTCGCTCTCGGGCAGCGCTTCTTGGATTCGATCGAGCCCTTCGTTTGGCGGCGATCACTCGACTTCGAAGTCATCGATGACGTCCGCCAGATCTCCGCGCGAATTCGCGACCATTATGCGCAAGGGGCTCGGTTCGGTCCCGGCTATGACCTCAAACGCGGGCGCGGTGGCATTCGCGAGGTCGAATTTTTCGTCCAGATCCAGCAAATAATTCACGGCGGGCGTGATCCGTCGGTGCGTGCACCGGCGACGCTCGACGCCATCGACGCGCTGGTCGCCGCCGACCGTTTGGACTCGTCGACGGCCGGGCACCTGGCGAATGCCTATCGCCTGCTCCGGACCATCGAACACCGCACCCAGATGGTGGAGGACGCACAAACTCATTTACTTCCGCGAGACGGTCCGTCGCTTGATAATGTCGCGCAACTGCACGGCCTCCGGAACGGCGAAGATCTGGTCGACTTGCTTCGGCCCCATGTCGACGCGACGGGGGCGATCTTGATGGGCTGGCCTCCGAGTCGAACGGAGAGCTGTCGAACGACCCCGAGGTCCTTCAGGAGGAGCTTGCCTCGATGGGTTTTGCCGACCCCGCGCTTGCCGCCCGGCACGTTACCGATTGGCGCTCCGGAAGGGCACGCGCGCTTCGCTCCGCGCCGGCCCGGCAAGCATTCGAGGCTATGCTTCCGGCGTTGATGCGGGCGATTGCCGCGGGTGCCGATCCCAATCATGCGCTCAACCGTCTCGGCGATATCATCGAGCGGTTGTCGAGCGGCGTGAATCTCTTTCGCTTGATGGAAGCGCGTCCGGCACTCGCGCAGTTGCTGGTCAGGGTCCTAGCGCACGCGCCAACGCTTGCCGATCAGCTGGGGCGGCGGCCGGAGCTGCTCGGAGGGGTTGTTCGATGCATCGAGCTTCGAATTGCCCCCCCTCGTCGAGCGATTTTGCTCGCCAGCTCGCGAGCACGATGGCGGGCCATCCTTACGATATCGGCCTGGATCGAGTGAGACGGCAGGTGAACGAGCGCCGTTTCGCGCTTGGCGTCCAGCTCATCGATCGTCGCCGCGATCCGCTCGACGTGACAGAAGGCTATGCCAGGGTCGCCGAAGGCGCGCTCCTCGCGCTTGGCGAGGCGGCCGAGGCACGAGTTCGAGGAGGCTCACGGCGTCTTCCCAAACGCGGAGCTGGTCGTGGTCGGGCTAGGGCGCTTCGGCGGTCATTCGCTTACCCACGCGTCCGATCTAGACATCATCCACCTGCACACCGCGTCAGGTGGCGGGCAGTCGGATCGGCGCAAAGCCGCTTGGCCCCAGCGACTATTTCAACCGGCTGGCGAGCCGCAGCACCGCAGCGCTCAGCGTGCCCACTGCCGCCGGCCCGCTTTACGATGTCGACACGCGACTGCGGCCCGAAGGCGCCAAGGGCATGCGGGTCGTCTCGCTTGAGGCCTTCGAGCAATATCAGCGCAACGAAGCCTGGACGTGGGAGCATATGGCGCTGTGCCGGGCACGGCCGGTGTTCGGCTCGCCATCGGTCCGTGAGCGCATTTCGGCGATGGTCGAGGGCATTCTCAGAATGCCACGCGAATTCGGCGCGGTAGCGCGGGGATGCCGCGGCGATGCGGCTGGATATGGAAAAGCACAAACCGCCACGCAGCGTCCTCGACGTGAAGCTCGGGCCGGGCGGGTTGGTCGATCTCGAATTTGCGGT
The DNA here is from genome assembly GCA_963748685.1 of uncultured Pseudomonadota bacterium. Classification (GTDB taxonomy): domain Bacteria; phylum Pseudomonadota; class Alphaproteobacteria; order Sphingomonadales; family Sphingomonadaceae; genus Sphingomicrobium. Next base: position 107,909 of record CAVVKB010000024.1, read on the forward strand.
TCACGTCTTGCAGTTGACCAAGCATGTCGGGCTCAGCACCCGGCTCGAGGTGGCTTCTGGAGCAGCTGGCGGCGGAGTCTTTAACACCGGCAAATATTGTGGGTGCGCTAAAGTTGCTATCGCGCATGTTGGTCATGATGCGCCTGGTCGCGCCGCGCGACATCAAGCCGACGCCCGAGACATGGCAACTCGTCGCCGAAGCCTGCGGCGCCAACGACTGGAACGAGCTGCTTGCCGAGCACGACGCGGCGCGGCAGAGCATCGCGGCATTTTGGAACAGTATCAGAAACGAGGCCTCGGGATGATCAAGGAAGGCGACAAGGCTCCGGCCATCACGGTTACCGCGAGCGATGGAAGCAGTCGATCTCTCCAGGCCTGGCACGGCGCTGGTGCTTTATTTCTATCCCAAGGACGATACGTCGGGCTGCACCAAGCGAAGCGCAGGACTTCACGGCGCTGGGCGAGCGACTATCGCAAAGGCTGGTGTGAAGGTGATCGGCGTCTCCCGCGACCCGATGAAGAAGCATGAGAAGTTCATCAGTAAATATGACCTCGCAGTGCCGCTGGCGTCGGATGAAGACGGCCGCATTTCCGACGCGTTCGGGACTTGGGTCGAAAAGTCGATGTATGGGCGCAAATATATGGGCATGGAGCGCGCCACTTTCCTGGTCGGGGCGGATGGGCGAGTTCTGAAAACTTGGCGCAAGGTGAAGGTGCCGAGCCACGCCGAGGAAGTGCTGAAAGCAGCGCGATCCTAGGGGCGTCTCACCCCGCCAGATCGCGGATGATGCTCTCCCAATAAAGCACGTCGTCATACATCGCGCGGACCGGGATGCGCTCGTCGAGGCCGTGTTCGCGCTCGTCGAGTGGTGAGATCCGCCAGCTGCCGTCGACGTCGTACACGGGGATTCCCTGGGCGCGGAAGAAAGAGCCATCGCTCGCCCCGGCCTGCATCGTCGGAAAGACGTGCATGTCCGGGCCGTGGAACCGCCGAATGGCTTTCTTCACGGCGGTGAGCACATCCGGCCGAAGGGGCGAAGCCGGGGTTGGCACGCCAATGAAGCTCGGGTCGGGGGTTACCTCGACCTTCGGTCCCGCAAGCTGCTGCAACTCGGCCTGGATATCCCTGGGCTGGACCCCCGGCATAATCCGGCAGTTAACGGTGGCGCGCGCGGTCTGGGGAAGCGCATTGTCGGCATGACCGCCGGAAAGCATCGTCGCCACGCAGCGAGTCCGCGTCAGGCCCACATCGATCGGGCTTGCTTCGACTTTGTCCGCCGCCGCTCCATCGTTCGGATCGGCGAGCCAGGCCCGGATCGCCACGCCGAGGGCGCTGTTGGCCTCCTGCTTCGCCCGCTCTTCAAAATAGCCGCGATTGGCAGGATTGAGCATCGGCTGGAATCGATAAGTCCGGAGGGCCTCAAGGGCATCGGCCAGGTCGTAGATCGCATTGTCTGGCCTTGGGCGGCTGCTGTGTCCGCCAGGATTGTGGGTGGTCAGGAAATAGGTCTGAAAGGTCTTTTCCGCGACGGAGATCTGGCAGCCGACAGGACGAAAGTTCTGGTCGTACGACGCACAGATGCCGTCGGCATTGAGGCCGAACTCGGCATCGGTCAGGTCGCGCCACTTGGTCGAGCCGAGGGTCGCGCCCTGGCCCATGGTTTCCTCATCGCCGCTGTAGAAGAAAATCACGTCGCGTGTCGGCTTGAACCCTTCCGAGATCAGCTTCACCGCTGCCATGGTCGTGGCGACGTCGCCATTCTTCATGTCCATGGTGCCGCGGCCGAGGAAGTAACCGCCCTCCTCGCGAAAGACGAACGGGTCGTACTTCCAATCTTCGCGCTTGGCCTCGACCACGTCCATGTGCCCCAGGATCAGTATCGGCTTCCTGGTCGCGTGCGCTGCGCGCCAGCGGACAATCAGCGCGACAGTCTGGTCGCCCGGCAACCCTTCGTAGGGCATCACAGTGAATATCGGCATCGGGGATGCCGGCCGCGCGGAATTGGTCAGCCAGCAGCTTCGCGACCTTCGGAACCTCGCCCCGGTTGTGGACCGAGGGAATTTCGATCGCCTGCTTGAACAGCGCGCGGGTCTTGGCCTGCCACGCTGGCGCCAACTGCGTCGGGACGGTTCGCGGATCGATCGCGGCAATCGCGGCTGTAGAGGTCAAGGCAAGAGCGAGGCCGAGCAGCATGCGCATGAGGAAGCTTTCTCCGGGAAGTCAGTCGTTGAACGCTAAGCGCGGCGCGCCCACGGTCAAGCAGCGATCCCATGCCCCTCGGCAAGATAATCGGCGCTGCGCATCTCTTCCAAACGGCTGGCCGTGCGCTGGAACTCGAAGCTGCCGTCGCCCGTCGGATACAATCCCTCCGGCTCGGCATCGGCCGCGGCGAGCAGCTTCACCTTATGCTCGTAGAGCGCGTCGATCAGCGTCACGAACCGCGCCGCCTCGTTGCGCATCTCACGGGCCATGACCGGAATGCCGACGATGATGACGGTGTGATAGCGCCGGGCGATGGCAAGATAATCGGCCGCGCCCCGCGCTTCGCCGCACAGCCGCTTAAACGAAAAGACCGCGACGCCCTTGAGGCTCTTGGGGACGTGAAGCGTGCGGCCGCCGCCAATCTCGATGTCCGCTGCGGGAACCTTGGCGCGATCCTCCACCGGATAGTCGGTGAGCTGGAAGAAGGCGCGGCTCAACGCGGCGGTAGCTTCCGGCCCGTTCGGCACATGCCAGACCTCGACACCCGCCAGCCGGTCGAGTCGATAGTCGGTCGGGCCATTGACTTCGACGACCAGCATCCGCCGCTCGATCAGCTCGATGAACGGCGTGAAGAGCTCGCGGTTGAGACCGCCTTTATAGAGGTCGCGCGGCGGCCGGTTGGAGGTCGTCACGACCTTGACGCCGCGCTCGAGCAGTTTCCCGAACAGGCGCGACAGGATCATTGCGTCCGCCGGGTTGGTGACCTGCATCTCGTCGAAGCACAGTAGTTTAGCCTCGGCGGCGATGGCTTCGGCGACCGGCTCGATCGGATCGCCTTCCTCCTTTTCGCGCGCGGCACGCAGCCGTTCGTGGGTCTCGAGCATGAACTCGTTGAAGTGAATCCGCCGCTTGGGATGCATCGGGATCGTCTCGAACGCCAAGTCCATCAGCATCGATTTTCCGCGCCCGACCCCGCCCCACAGATAGACACCGGCGGGCCCCCGCGATTTGCTCCCAAAGATCCGGGCAAGCAGACCGCGGCCGGAAATGCTGGCCGCTAGCTGATCCAGCGCCGCAACCGCCCGGCGCTGCGCTTCGTCGGGTTTAAGCTCGTTGGCGGCGATCAGGCTATCGTAGGCGACCCGTACGGGTCCGCTCATTGGGACGAGGGTCCGTTCGGCCGATTGACCTTCTTCAGCGTACCGCTGAAGCTGTAGCAATTCTCACCGTTCTGCTTGACGACGCCCTGGAGGAAGGCGTGCCCCCGTGTCTGCTTCACCAGCTCGACATGGGCATCGAGCGGGGAGCCGGCCTGGCCCCGCGCAAGGAAATGGGTGGTGAGGTCGAGCGTCACATAATGGGCGCGATCCATCCCGGCGCACAAACCGCCGGCGAACATCGCCATGTCGATGAAGCTCATGATTGCGCCGCCGTGGATCGACCCGCCCATGTTCATATGGTCTTCGGTGGGAACATTCGGGCAATGCCGCGGCCCGGTCCATCCGGCTTGAACAGCAGTCGGCCGGTGGCGGCGGCAAAGCTCGAGCGCGGGAAATCGCCCCAGCTGAACCATCCTTCGTTTTGGGGATCGGGAGTCGCGCCGCGCGGCATGCCGACGTCTTCCATCAGTTCGTTGGGGTCGTCGTTCACGGACGGCCCCTCAACCGACCCGTTCGGCGATCAGCTTCTTCGTTTCGGCGATCGCTTGTGCCGGGTTGAGCCCCTTGGGGCACACGTTGGCGCAGTTCATGATCGTGTGGCAGCGATACAGCCGATACGGGTCCTCGAGCGTGTCGAGCCGTTCGCCGGCCGCCTCGTCGCGGCTGTCGGCGATCCAGCGATAGGCCTGCAGCAGAATCGCGGGGCCGAGGAACTTGTCGCTGTTCCACCAATAGCTGGGGCAGCTGGTCGAGCAGCAGAAGCAGAGGATGCACTCATAAAGCCCATCGAGCCTTGCCCGGTCGTCGGGCGATTGCAGCCGCTCGCGCGACGGCGCCGGGCTGACGGTCTTCAGCCACGGCTGGATCGAGGCGTATTGCGCATATTGGTGCGTCAGATCGGGGACCAAATCCTTGACGACTTCCATCGCCGGCAGTGGGGTGATCTGCACCTCGCCCTTCAAATCCTCGATGGCCGTCGTGCAGGCGAGACCGTTGCGGCCTTCCATGTTCATCGAGCACGATCCGCAAATCCCCTCGCGGCAGGAGCGGCGGAAGGTCAGCGTCGGGTCGATCTCGTTCTTGATCTTGATCAGCGCGTCGAGGACCATTGGACCGCATTTGTCGAGGTCGATCGTGAAGCGGTCGAAGCGCGGGTTGGCGCCGGTGTCGGGATCGTAGCGATAGATTTTGAAGGTCTTGAGCCGCTTGCCTTGCTCGGGCTCGTAGTGCGGCCCTTCTTGATCCGGCTGTTCTTCGGAAGTCTGAATTCGGCCAAGCGCCTGCTCCTTGCTTGGCGCAGCCGCTAGCACGCGCGGCGCCTCGAAGAAAAGGCCGCCCGGCGAACCGGACGGCCTCACTGTTGCCGAGCGGCGACTAGCGCAGGAGCGCGCTGATCACCTGCTGGATCAGCATCGTCCGCGGGTCGACGGCATAGAGCGTCCCATTGTCGTAATAATAGCGATAGCGCGGGATTCAGGTCGTACCGGCGGCGCACGTCATAGGGGATGCGGCCAAAGGAATAATAATCGCCGTACCCACTCTGATAATGCTGGCCGCGGTAGAGCTTCCGCGCCTGGCCCGGAGGCATGCAGCCATTGTGCTTCTTGGCGAGGCCGGGTGGGCATCCGCGAGCATCGTAGCGGTCGTTATTCCCAGCCGTGGCCGTGGCCATGCCCATGACCATTGCCGGTTTGGCGATGGCAGTTCCAGCGATACCGGGCAGCCGCGCCGGCGAGTAGAATCAGGTACTTCATGATTTTTCACCTTCTTGTTGCCGATCCAACGCGGCTGATGCGCTTTGGTGTCCCTGGGGCTGTTCGGCGCGGTTGCGGCTCGGACCTCACCTCGCTAATCGAGCGCCGCGCTCCTCGAAGCGGCGACTCCCAGAAATTCGCCGCGGAAAAGAAGAAAGGTTGGATAGCAGCCTCATGGCTCGGAAGAAGATTGCGCTCATCGGCGCCGGAATGATCGGCGGCACGCTCGCCCACCTCGCGGCCATGCGGGAGCTCGGCGACATCGTCCTGTTCGACATCGCCGAGGGCATCCCCGAGGGCAAGGCGCTCGACATCGCGCAGGCGGCCCGGTCGACGGCTTCGACGCGAAGCTCAAGGGCACGAGCGATTATGCCGATATCGCGGGCGCCGACGTGTGCATCGTCACCGCCGGCGTCGCCCGCAAGCCGGGCATGAGCCGGGACGATTTGCTCGGCATCAATCTCAAGGTGATGAAGTCGGTCGGCGAGGGCATCAAAACCCACGCACCGGGCGCCTTCGTCATCTGCATCACCAACCCGCTCGATGCGATGGTCTGGGCGCTGCGCGAATTCTCCGGGCTCCCGCCGCAGATGGTGGTCGGCATGGCCGGCGTGCTCGACAGCGCCCGCTTCCGCCACTTCCTCGCCGAGGAGTTCAAGGTCAGCGTCGAGGACGTGACCGCCTTCGTGCTCGGCGGCCACGGCGACACGATGGTGCCGATCGTCGAATATTCGACCGTCGCCGGAATCCCGATCCCCGACCTGATCAAGATGGGCTGGTCGACGCAGGACAAGATCGACGCGATCGTGAAGCGCACCCGCGGCGGCGGCGGCGAGATCGTCGCGCTGCTGAAGACCGGCTCGGCCTATTACGCCCCGCCACCAGCGCGATCGCGATGGCCGAGAGCTTTTTGAAGGACAAGAAGCGGGTTCTTCCGGCTGCGGCGCACCTCACCGGCCAGTATGGCGTGGACGATCTCTACGTCGGGGTACCCTGCGTGATCGGCGCCGGCGGCGTCGAGCGGATCGTCGAGATCGAACTCAACAGCGAGGCGCAGCAGAACTTCCAGGTCAGCGTCGATGCGGTCAAGGAGCTGCTCGAAGCCTGCAAGCAGATCGATGGAAGCCTCCAGCGTGAGCATTCTCGTCGACCGCAACACCAAGGTCATCACCCAGGGGATGACCGGCGAGACCGGCACGTTCCACACCCAGCAGGCGCTCGCCTACGGCACGCAGATGGTCGGCGGCGTGACGCCCGGGAAGGGCGGCACGACCCACCTCGACCTGCCGGTGTTCGACACCGTGCCGAAGCGGTCGCGAAGACCGGCGCGACGGCGTCGGTGATCTACGTCCCGCCGCCGTTCGCCGCGGACTCGATCCTGGAGGCGATCGACGCCGAGGTGCCGCTGATCGTCACGATCACCGAAGGCATTCCGGTGCTCGACATGGTCAAGGTCAAGCGCGCGCTCACTGGCTCGAAGTCGCGGCTGATCGGGCCGAACTGCCCCGGCGTGCTGACGCCCGAACGAGTGCAAGATCGGCATCATGCCGGCCAACATCTTCAAGAAGGGTAGCGTCGGGATCGTCAGCCGCTCCGGCACGCTGACCTACGAAGCGGTGTTCCAGACGACCAACGAGGGCCTCGGCCAGTCCACCGCGGTCGGCATCGGCGGCGATCCGGTGAAGGGCACCGAGTTCATCGACATGCTCGAGATGTTCCTGGCCGACGACGCGACCGAATCGATCATCATGATCGGCGAGATCGGCGGCAGCGCGGAGGAAGATGCCGCGCAGTTCCTCGCCGACGAAGCGAAGCGCGGGCGCCGCAAGCCGATCGTCGGCTTCATCGCCGGCCGCACCGCGCCGCCGGGCCGCCGCATGGGCCATGCCGGCGCGATCGTCTCGGGCGGCAAGGGCGACGCCGAAAGCAAGATCGCGGCGATGGAGGCGGCTGGAATTACCGTCAGCCCAAGCCCATCTGAATTGGGTAAGACGCTTAGGGAGTTGCTGGTTTCAGCGTAGCATGAACGACGCCGTCTGGAATCGTCGAACGCGAAGCCGGGCCCGAGCTGGGCGCGGCCGAACTGGCCGTTGTCCGAGCTCGACGAGCTGAACCTCGGGCTCGATCCGACCCAGGCCTCGATTGAAAAAGTGAAGGCCGCGGTCGCCGAGAAAGCGGCGCAGACCACCAGCGACCCGCAAGCGATCCGCCGCGCCGCCGAGAATTCGATCCGCGCGATGATGCTGATCCGCACCTACCGCGTGCGCGGGCATCTTGCCGCCGACCTCGACCCGCTGCACCTCACGCGGCGCGAGGTCCCGGCCGACCTCACCGCCGAATATCATGGCTTTAGCGACGACGACCTCGACCGGCCGATCTGGCTGTGCGGCGCGCTCGGCTTCGAGCAGGCGACCGTGCGCGAGATCGTCGCCGTTCTCCAGCGCAATTACTGCGGCCACGTCGGCCTTGAATATATGCACATCAACGACCTTGCCGAACGCCGCTTCCTGCAGGAGCGGATGGAAGGCAAGGACGCCGAGATCAGCTTCACGCCCGAGGGCAAGCAGTCGATCCTGACCAAGGTCATCCACGCCGAGCAGTGGGAAAAATTCCTCGCCCGGAAATATGTGGGCACCAAGCGCTTCGGGCTCGACGGCGGCGAAGGCGCGGTCCCGGCGCTCGAGGCGGTGATCAAATATGGCGGCCAGATGGGCGTCACCGAGATCGACGTTGGCATGGCCCACCGCGGCCGGCTCAACATTCTCTCCAACGTCATGGGCAAGCCGGCCGCGGCGATCTTCCACGAATTCGCCGGCGGCGCGACCAATCCCGCCGACGTCGGCGGGTCGGGCGACGTCAAATATCACCTCGGCACCTCGTCCGATCGGGAGTTCGACGGCAACAAGGTCCACCTGACGCTGTTGCCCAACCCTTCGCACCTCGAAGCGGTCGATCCGGTGGTGCTCGGCAAGGCGCGGGCCGTGCAGACGATCCGCGGCGACGATCATGGCAGGACCGTGCTGCCCATGCTTCTCCACGGCGATGCCGCCTTTGCCGGACAAGGCGTGGTATGGGAATGCCTGAGCTTTTCGGGCCTTCCGGGATACGCAACCGGCGGCACGATCCATTTCATCGTCAACAACCAGATCGGTTTCACCACCAGCCCGCAGTTCGCGCGCTCGTCGCCTTATCCGTCGGATGTGGCAAAAGGCGTCCAGGCGCCGATCCTGCACGTCAACGGCGACGATCCCGAAGCGGTCACCTTCTGCTGCAAGCTCGCGACCGAGTTCCGCCAGACGTTCAGCCGTGACGTGGTCATCGACATGTGGTGCTACCGCCGCTTCGGCCACAACGAGGGCGACGAGCCGAGCTTCACCCAGCCGCTGATGTACGCCGCGATCAAGAAACACCCGCCGATCAGCGAGATCTACGGCAAGCGCCTGATCGAGCAGGGCGTGGTCGACCAGGCGTGGATCGACGGCGCGACCAAGGACTATCTCGCGCATCTCGAGGAGCAATTCCAGGGCGCGGTGTCGTACCTTCCGAACAAGGCGGATTGGTTCGAAGGCCGCTGGGCGGGCCTCGGCCGTCCCGACGAGCCGGTGCTCGGCCGCCGCAACATTCCGACCGCGATTAGCGACGACCGGCTGGCACTGCTCGGCAAGCTTCTGACCAGCGTTCCCGATGGTTTCGCGATCCACAAGACGCTGCAGCGGATCCTTGATGCCAAGAAGCGATGTTCGAAAGCGGCGAACGCTTCGACTGGGCGACGGCCGAGGCGCTGGCTTACGGCAGCCTGCTCGTGGAGGGCCACGGCGTTCGCCTGTCGGGCCAGGACAGCGGCCGGGGCACCTTCAGCCAGCGCCATGCGGTGTGGGTCGATCAGCAGACCGGCGAGAAATATATCCCGCTGTACCACGATCGACGGCGGCCGGTTCGAGGTCCGCGACAGCCCGCTTGTCCGAATTCGGCGTGCTCGGCTTCGAATATGGCTATTCGCTCGCCGACCCGCAGACGCTGGTGCTGTGGGAAGCGCAGTTCGGCGACTTCGCCAATGGCGCGCAGAGCATCATCGACCAGTTCATCGCCGCCGGCGAAGCCAAGTGGCTGCGCGCCAGCGGCCTCGTCATGCTGCTGCCGCACGGCTTCGAAGGGCAGGGGCCGGAGCATAGCTCGGCGCGGCTCGAGCGCTATCTACAGCTGTGCGCCGAGGACAATCTCCAGGTCGCCAATTGCACGACGCCGGCGAACTATTTCCACATCCTCCGGCGGCAGATGCGGCGCGATTTCCGCAAGCCGCTGATCCTGATGACTCCGAAGTCGCTGCTCCGCCACAAGCTGGCGGTGTCTACCGCCGCCGACTTCACCGGCGAGAGCCATTTCCGCCGCATCCTCAGCGATATCAATGCACCCGCAGAGGGCGAGACCCGCCGCCTCGTGCTCTGCTCGGGCAAGCTGTCCTATGAATTGATGGAGGCGCGCGACGAGGCTGGCGATCTCGGCGTCGAGATCCTGCGCATCGAGCAACTTTATCCGTTCCCGTCGGAGCCGCTGGTGAAGCGCCTCAGGACGATGCCGAAGCTCGCAGGAACTGATCTGGGCGCAGGAGGAGCCGAAGAACAACGGCGCCTGGTTGTTCGTCGAGAACCTGCTCGAGCAGTGCCTGGCCGACGCCGGCTTCGGCCGTCTGCGGCCGCAATATGCCGGACGCGACGCCAGCGCCTCGCCCGCGACCGGCCTCGCCAAGCGCCACGCGGCGGAGCAGGCGGCGTTGATCGCGGCGGCGCTCGGCCACAACTCGACAAGCGGCGGCCAGCGGAGCGCGGCCGGCGCGGTCGCCGCGGAATAAAGGGAAGTCATGGCTACTGATGTTGAAGTCCCCGCGCTCGGGGAATCGATCACCGAAGGCACGCTTGCCCAGTGGCTGAAGAAGCCCGGCGAAGCCGTCGCCGCGGACGAGCCGATCGCCAGCCTGGAAACCGACAAGGTCAGCGTCGAGGTCCCGTCGCCGGTTGCCGGCGTGCTGACCGAGCAATTGGTCAGTGAGGGCGAGACAGTCGCCGTCGGCGCGGTCATCGCGCGCATCGACCGAATGCGAAGCCGCGAGCGGCGGCGCATGCCGAGCCCGGCTCAAGCCGCCGCTGCCTCGACTACCAATCCCGCCGGGCGCGAGCGAAACCCCGGCGCTGCGCGACAGGACGCGAAGCGCAGCCGCGCCAATCCGGACGGCCGCCGACGATGCGATCACGACCTTGTCGCCGGCGGTACGCCGCGCGGTGCTTGAACTTCACGTCGATCCGACCCAGTCCGCGGCACCGGCAAGGACGGGCGGCTGACCAAGGACGACGTGATCGCCGCGGCACAAGCACAGAAGCAGCCCGGCGCAGGCCGGGGCCCAGGCGCCGCAGCGCGAAAGTCGCCGGCTCCTGAAGTGAAGGCTTCGCCTCCTGGACCCCGGCCTTCGCCGGGGGAGGAGGAAGGAAGAGCGCGTCAAGATGTCGCGGCTTCGCCAGACCATCGCGAGGCGGCTCAAGGATGCGCAGAACACCGCGGCGATGCTGACGACGTTCAACGATGTCGACATGAGCGCGGTGATCGACGCCCGCGCCGCTACAAGGATCTGTTCGAGAAGAAGCACGGCATCCGCCTCGGCTTCATGGGCTTTTTCGTGAAGGCGTGCGCGCTGGCCGCCAAGGACGTGCCTTCGGTCAATGCCAGCCTCGAGGGCGACGAGATCGTCTATCACGATTATCTCGACGTTTCGGTTGCGGTGTCCGCGCCCAAGGGCCTGGTCGTGCCCGTCGTCCGCAATGCCGACCGCGATGAGCTTCGCCGAGATCGAGAAGACCATCGCCGACTTCGGCAAGCGGCTAAGGAAGGCACGCTGACTGTCGACGAGATGGCGGGCGGGACCTTCACCATCTCCAACGGCGGCGTGTTCGGCTCGCTGCTGTCGACCCCGATCATCAACCCGCCGCAATCGGCGGTGCTCGGCATGCACCGGATCGAGGAGCGGCCGGTGGTCAAGGACGGCCAGATCGTCGCCCGGCCGATGATGTACCTGGCGCTGTCCTACGACCATCGCATCATCGACGGCCGCGAGGCGGTGACCTTCCTCGTCCGCGTCAAGGAAGCGATCGAGGACCCGACGCGACTGTTGATTGATCTTTAATTCGTCACTCCCTGCAAGGCTGGAGTCCCGCTCGCTATATACCCTGGCACAAGCTGGACCCCGCCTTGGCGGGGAACGAGGTGAGAATGGCTGAGACTTACGATTTCGACGTTCTGGTGATCGGTGCGGGCCCCGGCGGCTACGTCGCCGCGATCCGCGCCGCGCAGCTGGGGCTCAAGACCGCCTGCGCCGAGAGCCGCGAGACGCTTGGCGGCACCTGCCTCAACGTCGGCTGCATCCCGTCCAAGGCGTTGCTTCACGCGTCCGAATATTAGGAAGCGCCGCGACGGGGCGATGGCGAAGATGGGCATCAAGGTCACGCCCGAGCTCGACCTCGGCCATGCATGCGCAGCGCATCGATGCCGTGAAAGGTCTCACCGGCGGAATCGAATTCCTGTTCAAGAAGAACAAGATCGAGTGGCTGAAGGGCCGCGCGAGCTTCGAGAGCGCGGACACGGTCAAGGTCGGCGACCGCACCGTGCGCGCCAAGAATATCGTCATCGCGACCGGCTCGTCGGTCACGCCGCTGCCGGGCGTCGAGATCGACGAGAAGATCGTCGTTTCATCGACCGGCGCGTTGGAACTGGAGAAGGTGCCGGGCCACCTGGTCGTGATCGGTGGCGGTGTCATCGGCCTCGAGCTTGGCAGCGTCTGGCGGCGGGTTGGCGCAAAGGTCACCTGCGTCGAATTTCTCGACCAGATCCTGCCCGGCTTCGACGACGATGTCCGCAAGGAAGCCAACAAGATCTTCAAGAAGCAGGGTATCGAGTTCCGGCTCGGCACCAAGGTGACCGGCGTGAAGTCCGGCGGCGGCAAAGCGACGCTGACCGTCGAGCCCGCGAAAGGCGGCGCTTCCGAGACGATCGAGGCCGATGTCGTGCTCGTGTCGATCGGCCGGCGTCCGAACACGGAAGGGCTCGCTCTGGACAAGGCGGGACTGCAAACCAACCAGCGCGGCCAGATCGAAACCGACCACGACTTCCGCACTTCAGTTCCGGGCATCTGGGCGATCGGCGATGTGATCCCGGGCCCGATGCTGGCGCACAAGGCGGAGGATGAAGGCATTGCGGTTGCGGAGAATATCGCGGGCCTGACCGGGATCGTGAACCACGACGTGATCCCGTCGGTGGTCTACACCATGCCGGAAATCGCCGGTGTCGGGCTAACCGAGGCGCAAGCCCGCGAGCATGGCGAGGTCAAGGTGGGCAAGTTCCCGATGCTCGCCAACAGCCGCGCCAAGACCAATCATGAACCGGACGGCTTCGTGAAGGTGATCGCCGACGCCAAGACCGACCGCGTGCTCGGCGTTTGGATGATCGCCAGCGTCGCCGGCACGATGATCGCCCAGGCCGCCCAGGCGATGGAATTCGGCGCCACCAGCGAGGACATCGCCTACACCTGCCACGCTCACCCGACGCATTCGGAAGCGCTCAAGGAAGCGGCCATGGCCGTGACCGGGAAGCCGATACACATCTGATTGGACTAGCGCCGCACTTGACTCTTGATTGACCATTCAACTAAGTCGAGCGCGTGACCAAGGGCACCCGCCAGCGGATCATTGATGCGGCGATGGAGCTGTTCTGGCTCAAAGGCTACGGCTCGACTTCGATCGCTGACATTTTAAGCCGCAGCCAGGTCAACAGCGGCAGTCTCTATTACTTCTTCCCGGGCAAGCAGGACGTGCTGATCGCGGTTCTGGAGGCATATCGGAACGGGATCGGTCCAATGCTTCTCGAACCCTCCTGGGCCGGTGTCGACGACCCCGTCGAACGTATTTTTGCGCTCCTTGCCACCTACCGCCGGGCGCTGGCCGAAACCGGCTGCACTTACGGCTGCCCGATCGGTAGCCTGGCGCTGGAACTACATGAGCCTGACCCGCCGATCCGCTCCTTGCTCGCAGAGAATTTCACTGTCTGGGTCGACTCCGTGGAAGGCTGTCTTTACGCCGCGGCCGACCGCCTGCCGGAGGGCACCAATTTGCGCGCACTCGCGGAATTGGTCCTGAGCGTCATGGAAGGCGGTGTGATGCAGGCGCGGACATTCCGCGATCTCGGCCACTTCGATCGCGCGGTTCAGCAGCTTCGTTCGTACTTGGACGCACTGATCCGCGAAGGTGCCAATGCCCAGAGGGAGGAAGTCCGATGATTGCCATGTTTGCAGCTGCTGTGAGCGTTTCTGGCGCGGCCTTACAGCCACCGCTTGCGCCCTGGTCGTACCTGGTCGGGCACTGTTGGGTTGGTTCGGCCCCGGAAAACGCCGGCCAGGACAGGCATTGTTTTGAATCGGTCTTCGGCGGCCAGCATATCCGGGACCGGCACTCGGTCATGGCTGGTGGCCGCGAAGTTTATGCCGGCGAGTCGATTTACAGCGCGCAGGGGCCGAAAGTAGTTTTCACCTACTGGAATTCACTCGGCGGCCTGGGCACTGGGGAAGCCGTTTTCGGAGGGAACGAATGGCGTTTCAACGGGTCGATCCGGCCCACCTCGTCAAGCGCCGAGCAACCCATGTCGGCGGCTTGGCTCAAGGTCGATGAAGGCTATGAGGTGCGCGAAGGTTCCGAGGCCAAGGGGCGGCTGTTCAAGCGCGCCGATTGACGAGGGAATCACGTCGCCGTCGTTAGCCATCGCTAGCCCAGCCAACTCCTGATCATCCCGATCAATGTCAAATCACGCTGCTCGACCCGAGCGGGGGCGACCGGGGGGCATTCGATGCAGCGCGCCTGGATGCTGGGGCCACGCATGATTCCGGTCACTTCCGCAATGACCGAGGTCAGCTGCTGCTCGGGCTGGCGGGCCAGCAGAGAGAAAGCGTCGCCTGGGGCGGCGCTGTCATTGTCCTTGCTCGCCAGTGCCTCGATCAGCTGGTCGCGGAAGGTCGGCTGGGTCTCCAGATAGCGGACGCCGCGCTCATTGCCGAGCTTGGCGAGCTGGGCTGCCTTCGTGATTGCGTCCTGAATGCCGCCGAAGCCGTCGATGAGGCCGATTTGGCGCGCCGTTCCGCCGTCCCACACGCGGCCTTGCGCAATCTGGTCGACCTGCTGCGGAGTTCTTGTGCCGCGAGGCCGCGACAATGCCAAGAAAGCGTCCATAAGTGGATTCGACGCCGGTCTGGATCAGCTGGCCGGCCTCGGGCGAAGGGCCCTTGAGCAGGTCCGGCTCACCCGACAGCGGCGTGGTCTTCACGCCGTCGGCGCCGACGCCCAGCTTCTGGAGCGTGCCCTGGAAGCTCGGCAGCACCCCGAACACCCCGATCGACCCGGTGATCGTCGAGGGCTCGGCGTAGATGAAGTCGCCGGGCGTCGAGACCCAATAGCCGCCCGAAGCGGCGACGCTGCCCATCGACACGACGATTGGAATTTTGCGGGCTTTGGCTTCGAGCAACGCCTGGCGAATGCGCTCGGACGCGAGGACCGAGCCACCCGGGCTGTCGACGCGAACGATGAGCGCCTTGACGCCCTTGGTGCGAATCCCGTCCTCGATCTGCTTGGCGATGGTGTCGCCCCCGGCGGTGCCGGGCCCGGCCTTGCCGTCGACGATCATGCCGGCGATCGTGACGATCCCGATCGGACCGCTCGGCCGCCGGTCGACCATGCCGGAAACATAGGAGGCGAGCTCGACCCGTTTGAATGCCGATCCGGCCGTGCCCTCGCCCCCGCCGAGGGCGGCGAGACGCGCCTCGAACTGGCGGCGGTCGCCAATGCGGTCGATGAGGCCCGCCTGAAGCGCGGCCTTGGCCATGTCGCCGCCCGCGGCGGCAACCGCGCCATTCATGTTGCCGAGGAAGAGGTCGATGTTGGCTTTCGGGCGCGCCTGCTTCACTTCCTGCTTCCAGGATTCGAGCCGAGCCTGGTCGAGCGCGGTGTAATTCTGTCGCGCTTCGGGCGACATGTCGTTGCGGATGTAGGGTTCGACCGCTGATTTATAGGTGCCGACGCGATAGACGTTGGCCGTCACGCCGAGCTTGTCGAGCAACCCCTTGTAATAAAGGTTCGAGCCGCCGGGGCCGGAGATCAGCACGCCGCCGAGCGGGTTCAGCCAGATCTCGGAGGCCGCCGACGCCAGCGCGTAGCCGTCGTCGGTGAAGCCGACGCCGTAAGCGATCACCGGCTTCCCCGCGGCGCGCACCCTACGGACGGCCTCCGCGAGATCGCCGACCGCGGTCGCGCCGCCGCCGGTGAAGCCGTCGAGATCGAGTGCAACCGCCTTGATCCGGCTGTCGTCCTTGGCCTTGTCGAGCGCGATGACGAGATCGCGCAGCCGATACTGCTGGACCCGGGACGAACCGGCGACGTCGGACCATTCGCGGCGGCTCGGCTGCTCGACGACGCTGCCGTTGAGGTTGAGGTCGAGCACGCCGTCCTTGATCGGCGCGGGACGCGCCGACAATGCGCCATAGAGGCCGGTGAAAAACAGGATCAGCAGCAGCAGGACCAGCCCGTCCTTGATCCCGACCAGCAGTTTCCAGATTGCTCGCGCGAACTTCATGGCTTTGCCTCAAGCTATTTGCGCCCGTTGCTAGCGGACCAGAGGGCGCACGGCCAAACCTTTTCGACATGGCGCGGGACAGCTACGGCCCGAGGTTGAAATGGATCAGGCGGTGAGCATCTCGGACGAGGAGCGCGGGAACGCGTGGCGGATTGAGCTGCGTGCGACCCTTGCGCTCGCCTGGCCACTGATCCTCGCCAATGTGACGCAGCAGGCGATCGTCGCCACCGATGTAGTGCTGATGAGCAGGCTCGGCCCGCTCTCGCTCGCCGCATCGGCGCTTGCGCTCAATTTTACCTACACGCTGAACATGCTGCTGATGGGGCTGGTCATCGCCTCGTCGCCGATGATGGCCACGGTCCTTGGCCGGAGGTCCAATTCGGTTCGCGATGTCCGTCGGACGTTCCGGGCGGGCTTGTGGATCTTGATCTTCACGCTCCCGATTTACTGGCTCGTGCTGTGGAACATCGGCGCGATCCTGCTCGCACTCGGGCAGGACCCAATCCTCGCTTCGAAAGGCCAGTCCTTCCTGCGCGCCTATATGTGGTGCACCGGCCCCTGGCTCCTGTTCACGCTGATGCGCAACTTCATCTCGGCGCTGGAGCGGCCGCGCGCCATCTTCGTGCTGAGCGCAGTGGGAATCGCGATCAACGGGCTGATTAGCTGGGCGCTCATCTTCGGGCGTCTGGGATTGCCCGCGCTGGGGATGGTTGGAGGCGGTCTCGGGAGCACGATCACGTGGTCGATCCTGTGCCTGGCGCTCCTGGCCTATGTGAGGGCCGATCGCTCCTTCCGCCGGTTCCACCTGTTCGGGCGCTGGTGGCGGGTTGATGGCCAGCGGACCTTGGCGATGGTCAAGCTCGGCTGGCCGATCGGGCTCACCATGGCGCTGGAGATGGGAGTGTTTGCACTCGCTGCTTACTTCATGGGATGGATCGGGGCGTCGGCTCTCGCCGCCCATGCCATTGCGCTTCAACTTGCCGCGCTCACCTTCATGGTTCCGCTCGGCCTCGGGCAAGCGGCCACG
Organism: uncultured Pseudomonadota bacterium; assembly: GCA_963748685.1. Taxonomy (GTDB): domain Bacteria; phylum Pseudomonadota; class Alphaproteobacteria; order Sphingomonadales; family Sphingomonadaceae; genus Sphingomicrobium. The sequence goes on from CAVVKB010000024.1 coordinate 124,709, forward strand.
GTCCGGGTCGGCCTCGCGCTGGGCCGCGGTGACGACGCCGCCATTGCCCGTGCGGGCTGGACAGCGTGGATCATGGGCGTCGCTTTCATGGGCGCAATGGCGATCGGCATGTGGGCCTTCCCGCGGCAATTGATCGCCTTGTTCCTTGATGACGTCCCGGCCAATGCGGTTGTCATCGCCGTGGCGGTCAGCTTCCTGCGCGTCGCCGCGGCCTTCCAGCTTGTCGACGGCGCCCAAGTGATCGGCGCCGGTATGTTGCGCGGCCTTCATGACACCCGCTGGCCGCTGGTCTTCGCGTTGGTCGGTTATTGGGTGGTTGGACTTGGGATCGGCGCCTGGCTCGCGTTCGCCCAGGATTGGAAAGGCGTGGGCATCTGGATCGGGCTTGCCAGTGGCCTTGCCGCGGTGGCCGCGCTGATGATGGGCCGGTGGGTAATGCGCGACCGCCTCGGCCTCGCCCACAGGTCTGCCGTTTCTTGATGAACCTTGGTGTACGGCCGGGCGACCAACGCCCGCGATGATCGAAATTGCTGCCCATCACGGCTCCAGGGACATTCTGGATTGCGCTGTTCTCAGAAGCCGACGATTCACCGAGCGAGATCGCCGCCTACAAGCAGCTCGGCGAGATTCTTGTCGCCACCGACAACGACCAGATCCTCGGGCACGTGCAGATGGTCGAAACGCCGGAGCGCGGGATATTCGAAATCAAGAGCATCGCCGTCCTCGAGGAACGGCGTTCCGGCGGCATCGGCAGCGCTCTGCTAACGGCCGCCATCGCCCGATGTCGCGACAATGGAGCCTGCCTGCTTCGCCTCGCAACCGCCGCCGCCAGCACCGACGCGCTGAAGTTCTACCAGCGTCATGGCTTTCGAATCCGGCAGTCATTCGGGATTTCTATGTTGCGGAACGCGGCTATGCGCCGGCCGAATACAACGGCATTCCCTTGCGGGACGAAGTCATCCTCGACCTCGAGGTTTAGGCAGGTTCGGGCGGTCCCGCCCTTGGCACAGCTCGCAACAAAAGCCTGGAGTCGACCCGTTGACGGACGCGGGAGGCGCAACCATATGCGCTTCATCGCTGGCACTCTCGTATCGGGAGTGCCAGCGCGCATGTTCAACTTGGAAAAGAGAAAGTGGGGGTTCAGCCCATGGGTTTCAGGCCACTTCATGACCGCGTCCTCGTCCGCCGCGTCGAGGCTGACGAAAAGACTTCTGGCGGGATCATCATTCCCGACACCGCCAAGGAAAAGCCGCAGGAAGGCGAAGTCATCTCCGTCGGCGGCGGCGCCAAGAGCGAAGAGGGCAAGGTCACGCCGCTCGACGTCAAGGCGGGCGACAAGATCCTGTTCGGCAAATGGTCGGGCACCGAGGTCAAGATCGACGGTGAAGACCTCATCATCATGAAGGAAAGCGACATCCTCGGGATCGTCGGCTGAGCTTCGCGCGGCGCCTTAGGGTCACACCGAAAGCGCCGCTCTCCATGACTTTAGTGACTTTAGAAAACGGAAAGGGTAGCCAGATGGCAGCCAAAGACGTGAAATTCAGCCGTGATGCGCGCGAGCGCATCCTCAAGGGCGTCGACATCCTCGCCGATGCGGTCAAAGTGACGCTGGGCCCCAAGGGCCGCAACGTCGTCATCGACAAGAGCTTCGGCGCTCCGCGGATCACCAAGGACGGCGTCACCGTCGCCAAGGAGATCGAGCTCAAGGACAAGTTCGAGAACATGGGCGCGCAGATGCTGCGTGAAGTCGCCTCGAAGACCAACGACAATGCCGGCGACGGCACCACCACCGCGACCGTGCTCGCCCAAGCGATCGTCCGCGAGGGCATGAAATCGGTATCGGCCGGGATGAATCCGATGGACCTCAAGCGCGGCATCGATCTCGCCGTCATCAAGGTCGTCGATGATCTCAAGGCACGCTCCAAGCCGGTTTCCGGCTCGAACGAGATCGCCCAGGTCGGCATCATCTCGTCCAATGGCGACACCGTCGTCGGCGAAAAGATCGCCGAAGCGATGGAAAAGGTCGGCAAGGAAGGCGTGATCACTGTTGAGGAGGCCAAGGGCCTCGAGTTCGAGCTCGACGTCGTCGAAGGCATGCAGTTCGACCGCGGCTATTTGTCGCCTTACTTCATCACCAACCCCGAGAAGATGACGGTCGAGCTTCAGGATCCCTATGTCCTGATCCACGAAAAGAAGCTGTCGAACCTGCAGGCGATGCTGCCGATCCTCGAAGCAGTCGTGCAGTCGGGCCGTCCGCTGCTGATCATCGCCGAGGATATCGAAGGCGAAGCGCTGGCCACCCTGGTGGTCAACAAGCTGCGCGGCGGCCTCAAGGTTGCGGCGGTCAAGGCGCCGGGCTTTGGCGATCGCCGCAAGGCAATGCTTGAGGACATTGCGGTCCTGACCAAGGGCGAGATGATTTCCGAGGACCTCGGAATCAAGCTCGAGAATGTCACCACCGCGATGCTCGGCAGTGCCAAGCGCATCACCATCGACAAGGACAACACGACCATCGTTGATGGCGCCGGTGACGCCGACGCGATCAAGGGCCGCACCGAGGCGATCCGCCAGCAGATCGAAAACACCACCAGCGACTATGACCGTGAGAAGCTCCAGGAGCGTCTTGCCAAGCTCGCCGGCGGCGTTGCCGTGATCAAGGTTGGCGGTGCGTCTGAGGTCGAGGTCAAGGAGCGCAAGGACCGTGTCGATGACGCGCTCCACGCGACCCGCGCCGCGGTCGAGGAAGGCATTGTTCCCGGCGGCGGTACCGCGCTTCTCTACGCCACCAAGGCGCTCGAGGGCATGAACGGCGCCAATGACGACCAGACCCGTGGCATCGACATTGTCCGCAAGTCGCTGACGACCCTGGTTCGCCAGATCGCCAGCAACGCCGGCCATGACGGCGCGGTGGTTTCGGGCAAGCTGCTCGAAGGCAATGACCCGACGATGGGATTCAACGCCCAGACCGAAAAGTATGAGAACCTCGTCGAGTCCGGCGTGATCGACCCGACCAAGGTCGTCCGCACCGCGCTCCAGAACGCGGCCTCGGTTGCCGGCTTGCTGATCACCACCGAAGCGGCGGTCAGCGATGCGCCGGACGACAAGCCGGCGATGCCGATGGGCGGCGGCGGCATGGGCGGCATGGGCGGAATGGACTTCTAGGTATCGTCAATGGCGGGCAGTCCGGGGGACTGCTCGCATCTGATGATCGTTCACTCGACCTGATTGGAAGGGCTGGCGGAGCGATCCGCCGGCCCTTCTTCGTTGGCGGCGAGATCGTTGAGCATGTCTTCGGTTTCGTTGAGCTGCTCGGATTGCTGCACGCTCGGGGCCGGTGGCCGTTGGTCGCGACAGCCGCAAAGCAGCAGCGCCGCGCTGATGATCAAGAGTCTCACCAACCCGGCCTAGCATCCGCCGCGGGCACAAAAAAAGGGCCGCTCCCGCAGGAACGGCCCTTCCTATCGAGAGGTAAGCTGAGGCTTACTTGTTCTCGGTCGCGTTGGCGACGTCGTTGCGCGGTGGCGGTGTCGGCCGCATTGACGTCGGCATTGAGCGCGGCGTCGGCATTGGCGGTGACATCGTTGCCGACGGCGGCGTTGACGTCCGTCGAAGCGGTGTTCTCGACGACGGTTTCATTGGCCGTGTTGTTGGCTTCGTCGGTCTTGTTGCAGGCGCCGAGCGCAAGGGCGCAGACGGCGGCGGTTACGATCGCAACCTTGTTCATGAACTTTCACTCCCTAATAAATGCCCCTGGGGAGGGCACCAACCCCGGACCTTACGCAAGCGAGTCGTGAGGCCAGATTCGGCGGCATAGCGATAATCCCTACCCGCGCACAAGGGATTAGTTGCAAACCTTGGATTGACGATATAAAGATATCTTTATATCCTTATCTCGTGACGATGATCCTGCCTCTTGCCGATCGTTTTCAGGCGCTCGCCGATCCCACTCGGTTGCGCATCCTGGCGCTGCTTCGGATCATGGAATTGTCCGTCGGCGAGCTCGCGCAGGTGCTCGGCCAGAGCCAGCCGAGGGTGTCGCGCCATCTCAAAATTCTCGCCGATGCTGGAGTCCTCGAACGCCGGAAAGAAGGCAGCTGGGTTTTCCTGACCCTCGTCGGCCCCGAGCGCGTGGACGCCCTGTTCGCGCTGATCGACGAATGGGCGGACCCGGCCACCCGGGCGTCATTCACTGCCGATAAGGCGCGGACGAGACTCCATCCGTGCCGAGCGGGCGGAGGCGGCGACGCGCTATTTCGCCGGGCACGCCGAAGTCTGGGACCAGATCCGCTCGCTGCACGTGGCGGAGAGCGAGGTCGAGCGCGCCATCGATAGCGCCCTCGGCGGCCGAGATCCTCGGCCGGCTGGTCGACATCGGCACCGGGACCGGACGGATGATCGAACTGTTCGGCCCGCGCTCTCTGCAGGCAATCGGGATCGATCGCTCGTCCGAAATGCTTCGGCTGGCGCGGGTAAAGCTCGAGGCGGCGGGTATTCAATCGAGTCTTCGCCAGGGCGACATGTACGCGCTGCCGCTTGCCGACCAGGCCGCCGACAGCGTGATCATTCACCAGGTGCTCCATTATGCGCATTCGCCCGCTGCAGCGATTGCGGAAGCGGCCCGGGTTCTGACGCCCGGCGGGACGTTGCTGGTCGTCGATTTCGCCGCCCATGAGCGCGAAGAGCTGCGCGAGCGCGACGCCCACATCCGCCTCGGCTTCGAGGATCATGTCATGGCGGGCTGGTTCAACGCCGCCGGCCTTGACCTCGATCAGGTGCAGCACCTTGAAGGCGGTGAGCTGACCGTCACCTTGTGGCGCGGGATAAAGCCTGCTGTTCCGCAACGGAGGGCGGCATGAACGCCTTTGAATCCCTGGACCGGCACCTGCCGCTGTTCGCCGAAGCCCGAGGCGACATCCAGGTCAGCTTCGAATTCTTCCCGCCCAAGACGGACAAGATGGAGCAGACGCTGTGGGAGTTGATCAAGACGCTTGAAGCGCTGCAGCCGCGGTTCGTCTCGGTGACCTACGGCGCCGGCGGATCAACCCGCGAGCGCACGCATGCGACGGTCCAGCGTATCCTCGATGAAACTCCGCTAACGCCGGCGGCCCATCTGACCTGCGTCGGAGCGAGCCGCGGCGAGGTCGATGACGTTGCCCGGGGTTACTGGGATGCCGGGGTTCGCCATATCGTGGCGCTCCGCGGTGATCCGCCGGAGCCCGGATCGAAATACCAGCCGCACCCCGATGGCTACGAAGATGCGGCCAAACTCGTCGCGGGGCTCAAAGCCGTGGCGCCGTTCGACATCTCGATTGCCGCTTATCCCGAGATGTCATCCCAACTCCTCGACGCGATCGTTCGACCTCGAAAATCTGAAGCGCAAGGTCGACGCCGGCGCCGACCGCGCCATCACGCAATTCTTCTTTTCGCCGGACTGCTTCTTTCAGTTCCGGGACGAAGCTGCGGCCGCCGGCATCCACGCCGAGATCGTGCCAGGCATTCTCCCCGTCTCGAACGTGGCGACGACTCGTCGCTTCGCCCAGGCCTGCGGCGCGAGCATCCCCGACTGGCTCGACGATCTGTTCGAAGGTCTCGACGACCTGCCCGCGGCGCGCCAGCTGATCGCGGCGACGGTCGCGGCGGAGCTTTGCGGCCAGCTATACGCTGGCGGGGTTCGCCATTTTCACTTCTACACGCTGAACCGGGCAGAGCTGAGCTACGCGATCTGCCATCTGCTCGGCGTCCGGGCCCGCAGGGATATTGCCCGATGAGCGCCGCCACCTCTCTCCGCGCCGAAGCCGCCAAACGAATTCTCATCAAGGATGGCGCCTACGGCACGTCGATCCAGAACCGGAAGCTGCGCGGCGAAGAATATTGCGGCGGTCTCGACCTGCTCAAGGACCAGCGCGGCAACAACGACCTCCTCAATCTGACCAAGCCCGACGTGGTTCGCTCGATCTGCGAAGATTTTGCGACTGCGGGGGCGGAGATCCTTGCCACCAACACGTTCAATGCGACGGCGATCAGCCAGGCCGATTACGGAGCCGAGGCGCTCGTCGGCCGGATCAATCGCGCCTCGGCGGAGATCGTTCGCGGCGTAGCCGACGCTCAGTCGAAGAAGGACGGCAAGTCACGCTGGGTCGCCGGCGCGCTCGGGCCGACGAACAAGACGCTGTCGCTGTCGCCAGACGTCAACGATCCCGGATTCAGGGAGGTCGACTTCGACCAGGTGAAGGCGGTCTATCGCGAGCAGATCGATGCCCTGGTCGAGGGCGGCGTCGACTTCATTCTGGTCGAGACGATCTTCGATACGCTGAATGCCAAGGCCGCGATCATGGCGACTCTGGAGGCCGAGCAGTCGCTCGGCCGCGAACTGCCGTTGATGATTTCGATGACCCTGACCGATCTTAGTGGCCGCAATCTGTCGGGCCATACCGTCGAAGCCTTCTGGGCTTCGGTCCGCCACGCGCGGCCGGTGACCATCGGGCTCAATTGCTCGTTCGGAGCCGCGCAGCTCCGGCCTCATCTCTCGGCGCTGGCCGCGGCCGCAAACACGCTGGTCATGGCCTATCCGAATGCGGGATTGCCCAACGAACTTGGGGAATATGACGAGGCGGCGGAGCAGACCGCCGCCCAGGTTCGCGACTGGGGCGAACATGGCCTCATCAACATCGTCGGTGGCTGTTGCGGGACGACTCCCTCGCACATCGCCGCAATTGCCGGGACGGTGCGCGATTGCACGCCGCGCATCGTCCCGGCAGCTCGCTCCGGCACCTTGCTCGCTGGGCTCGAGCCGATGCTGATCGCTGCCTAGCCATGCCTGAAACCGTTCGCCCTGAGCCTGTCGAAGGGCTGCCTTTTTCTTCTACCGTTCAAAAGCAAATCAGTTCTTCGACAAGCTCAGAACGAGCGGAGTTTGGGGCAGCCGGCGCAGGCGCGCGTTTTGTGAATATCGGCGAGCGCTGCAACGTGACCGGGTCGGCTCGCTTCAAGAGGCTCATCTTGGCGGGCGATTATGACGCGGCGGTCGAAGTCGCTCGCGACCAAGTCGAAAACGGTGCCCAGATCATCGACGTGAACGTCGACGAGGCGTTGCTCGACAGCGAGCAAGCGATGACCGTGTTCCTGAAGCGCATCGCGGCAGAACCGGATATCGCTCGGGTCCCGGTCATGATCGATAGCTCGAAATGGAGCGTCATCGAGGCTGGCCTCAAGTGCGTGTCGGGTAAGCCGATCGTCAATTCGATCTCGATGAAGGAAGGTGAGGGGCCGTTCCTCGAGCTTGCCCGCAAGTGCCGGTCCTACGGCGCGGCGGTCGTGGTGATGGCATTCGACGAAATAGGCCAGGCCGACACTGCGGAACGCAAGGTTGGAATCTGCGATCGCGCCTATCAGCTGCTCGTGCAGGATGGCACCGATCCCAGCGACATCGTGTTCGATCCCAATATCTTCGCGATCGGTACGGGCATTGATGAGCACCGGCGTTACGCGATCGATTTCATTGAGGCTGCGAGCGAGATTCGCCGCCGCTGTCCCGGCGCGCACATTTCCGGCGGCCTCTCGAACCTCAGTTTCTCATTCCGCGGCAATGAGCCGGTGCGTCGGGCAATGCACAGCGTGTTTCTCTACCACGCGATTCCCGCCGGAATGGACATGGGCATCGTCAACGCCGGCCAGCTCGACGTCTATGACGCGATTGACCCCGAACTGCGCGAGGCCTGCGAGGATGTCATCTTCGACCGCCGCGAGGATGCGACGGAGCGACTGATCGCGCTCGCGGAGCGATACAAGGGGACCGACATTGCGGCAGAAAAGGCGGCGGCCGAATGGCGCTCGCTGCCGGTTGGCGAGCGGCTCTCCTACGCGCTGGTCAAGGGCATCGACGCACATATCGTCGATGACACCGAGGAAGCCCGGCAGCAGTTCGAAAACGGGCCGCCGATCGAGGTCATCGAAGGGCCGCTGATGGACGGCATGAACGTCGTTGGCGACCTGTTCGGCTCAGGCAAGATGTTCCTGCCGCAGGTGGTGAAGTCCGCCCGCGTCATGAAGCGCGCGGTGGCCCACCTCATTCCCTTCATCGAAGAGGAGAAGGAAAGGACGGGCGCGACCCAGGGCAAGGGCCGGATCGTCATGGCGACCGTCAAGGGCGACGTTCACGACATCGGCAAAAACATCGTCGGCGTCGTCCTGCAGTGCAACGGCTTCGAGGTCATCGACCTCGGCGTCATGGTGCCGTGGCAGGATATTCTGCAGGCCGCCAACGACAATCGGGCGGACATGATCGGCCTCAGTGGCCTAATCACGCCATCGCTCGATGAAATGGTGACCGTCGCCGGCGAGATGCAGCGGCTCGAACTGAAAACTCCGCTGCTGATCGGCGGGGCGACGACCAGCAAGGCGCATACCGCATTGCGCATCGACCCCGCATATCAAGGACCCGTGATCCACGTGCTGGACGCCAGCCGCGCGGTCGGCGTCGCGTCGAGCCTTGTCTCGGACACTCAACGCGAACCGCTGATCGCGACAACGGCTGACGATTACGAAAAACTCCGCAAGTCACGTGAGCGAAGCGGGCAGAGCGAGCTTTCCAGCATCGATGACTCGCGGTCGAATGCCTTTGCCTATGACCCGTCCGGGCGCGCGCCGGCCCCGCAATATCCCGGCCTTCATCATCTGGGCGACTGGCCGCTCAAAGACCTCCGCACGTCGATCGACTGGACTCCTTTCTTCCGCGCCTGGGAGCTCGCTGGCAACTATCCGGCGATCCTCGATGACCCGGTGGTCGGCGAAAGCGCGACCAGCCTGTTCGGCGACGCCCAGCAAATGCTGGAGCAGCTGATTGCGGAACGCTGGGTGACGCCCAAGGCGACGGTGGGCCTGTGGCGCTGCAAGCGTGAAGGCGACGACGTGCTCGTGCTCGCCGGCAACGACTGGACGCGGCTGCCCTTCCTCCGCCAGCAGGTGAAGAAGCGCGAGGGCCGCGCCAACATGTGCCTGGCGGATTTCATCTCACCCGATGGCGAGGACTGGATTGGCGGGTTCGCCGTCGGAATTCACGGTCTCGAACCGCACCTTGAGCGGTTCAAGGCTGGCAACGATGACTATTCGGATATTCTGCTCAAGGCGCTTGCCGATCGGCTCGCCGAAAGCTTCGCCGAGGTGCTTCACGCGGAGGTTCGCAACCGGTTGTGGGGCTATGCCGACGAGCATCTTTCCAATCAGCAGCTGATTCGGGAGAATTACTACGGCATCCGTCCGGCGCCCGGCTATCCCGCCTGTCCGGACCACAGCCTCAAGCCAGTCCTGTTTCACATGCTGGGCGGCGCGCCGGCGGAAGTCTCGCTCACGGAAAATTTCGCGATGCTGCCGACGTCGGCGGTGTCCGGATTCTACTTCGGCCATCGCGACAGCCAGTATTTCGGTGTTGCCCGCATCGGTCGCGACCAGCTCGATGATTATGCCGCCCGGCGCGGCGTTTCGGTCGAACAGGCAGAGCGCTGGCTGCGGCCGAATCTGGACTGATTCGTAACCCGCTCAGGGACCAGAACGAATCCAGTGATGGAGCGAGCGAAGCAAACTGGATTGCGTCGTTGCGCCGCTCCCCTCAATGGCGGTCAAGCTATGCTCTTCCGATTGCTCATGTTCGCGATGCTCCTGCTTGCTCCCACCTGGGTACAGGCGCGCGGCATCGAGCAGCAGCTGGTCGCCGAGGGACCAGCGCCGGCAGGCGGCGAAGTCGAGCTTGCAATCCAAATGCGGCCGGCCCCCGGCTGGCATGGCTATTGGCAGAATCCCGGTGACGCCGGACTGCCGATGGAGGTTGCCTGGCAATTGCCGAAAGGCTTCGCGGTCGGCCCGCTCCGCTACCCGGTACCGACTCGCCTCACCATCGCGGGGCTGATGAACTATGTCTTCGAGCGCGACTATGCGGTGCTGCTGCGGCTCAAAGTTCCGGCGGACGCGAAAGGGCCGGTGCCGATCCGCGCCACCGCGCATTGGCTCGCCTGCACCGACAAGATTTGTGTCCCCGAGCAAGGTGAGCTTGCCCTCGATCTTCCCATCGGAACGGGAGCGCCGAACCGCGCGCAATTCGATCGCTGGCGGGCCGCACTTGCCAAGCCGCTGACGACCCTCGGTCATTTCGAGGCGCCAGGCGACAAGCTGCGCGTGGCGATCCCGCTTCCGGCGAGCGTGGAGGTCGGCAATCCTTATGTGTTCCCGATCGACGACGGCATCGTCGATTACGATGCACCGCAAAGCTTTCGGCGTGCGGGCGACTGGCTCGTCGCCGACCTCGCGCTGAAGAAGAAACCGAGCGGCTTCTCCGGCGTGGTGGCCCTTGCCGACGGCCGGGGCTTCGAATTCCGGGCAGTTCCTGGCGCCATTCCGCATGGCGGAAGCCCGATTGGCGGAACGCAGTCGGATGCGCTGTGGTTGGCAATCCTCGGCGCGATTGCCGGCGGCATTCTGCTCAACCTGATGCCCTGCGTCTTCCCGATTTTGGCGTTGAAAGCGGTTCACCTGTCGCGGGCTGGGGGCGACGCTCGCGAAGCACGGTCGGATGCGCTCGCTTATGCGGCTGGAGCGATCGTCGGCACGGGAGCGCTCGGTGGCGCTCTCCTTGCGATCCGCGCCGCCGGCGCCGAGGCGGGATGGGCATTCCAGCTGCAAGACCCGCGAACGATCGTGCTGCTTCTAATCCTCGCGGTCGCCATCACCGCCAACCTGCTTGGCCTGTTCGAACTCCCCGTCCTGGGTGGACGCGCGCAACCTGCCGGAAGCTTCGGGACCGGGGCGCTCGCGGCGTTTGTCGCGACGCCCTGCGCCGGCCCGTTCCTTGGTGCGGCGTTGGGAACGGCGCTGCTGCTTCCGTTAGCGGGGTCGATCGCGGTGTTCGCCGCGCTTGGCCTTGGCCTCGCGCTTCCCTTCGTCGCCGTCGCTTATGTTCCGGCGTGGCGAACCAGGCTGCCCAGGCCGGGTCCGTGGATGGATCGGCTGAAGCGGTTTCTCGCCATCCCCATGGGCGTGAGCGCGCTCGCTGTCTTGTGGCTGCTCGAACGGCAGACCGGCCAGCGTGGCCTGGTGATCGGAGCGGTTGCGGCGGTCGGAGTTCTGTTCGCGCTGTTCGAAGCAGGGCGATTGCAGCGGCAGGGACGCGGCGGCGCCTGGGGCGGAGCGATTGCCGCGGTCATGCTGACCGTGGTGGCGATCACGATGGTCCCGGCAAAGGCATCGCCGACAGCAATCGCCGTCGACGCCGAACCCTGGAGCGAGGCGCGGGTCGCGTCTTTGCAACAACAAGGCAAACCCGCGTTCGTCTATTTCACGGCGGACTGGTGTCTGACCTGCAAGGTCAATGAAGCGGCGGCGATCGATCGATCCGAAGTCCGCGACGCGTTCAGGCAGGCGGGTGTGACCGTGCTGGCCGGCGATTGGACCAACGGCGATCCGGCGATCACGCGGTTCCTTGAAAGCCGTTCGCGAGCCGGGGTCCCGCTTTACCTGTGGTACTCAGCCGGAAAGCCGCCGGTCGAGCTACCGCAAGTGCTGACGCCGGGGATGCTTATCGACCGCGCTCGGTCGGCGAACCATTAGCCGCGCGTGCCCATACCTTTTTTCCGCCTACCCAGGTTTCCAGAACCTGCGTCTTTGCCAGCGATTGTGGGCCGACCTTGGTCGGATCGCGGTCAATCACGATGAAGTCGGCCCACTTGCCGGGTTCGAGCGCCCCAAATTTCTGCTCCGCGAAGCCGGCGTAAGCCGCACCGCGCGTGAATGCGTGGAGCGCCTGGCCGAGCGTCAGCCGTTCAGCGGGCATCCACCCGCCCGGTGGCTGGCCATTCATGTCCTGGCGGCTGATGCCGGCGGACAGGCCGGGAAAGGGGTTGGGGGATTCCACCGGAAAGTCCGACCCGAAGGCGAGCTTGGCGCCGCTTTTGAGCACCGTCTGCCACGCATAGGTGCCGGCCAGCCGGTTGGGACCAAGCCGCGCCTCGGCCATCAGGCGGTCGCTGGTTTGGTGCGTCGGCTGCATCGAGGCGATGATCCCGGCCGGTGCGAGCCTCGGGATATCGACCGGATCGACGATCTGGAAATGCTCGATCCGCCACCTCCGGTCGCCGGGATATTTGCGATGCAGCTGCTCGTAGACGCTGATGATCTGCGCATTCGCTGCGTCGCCGATCGCATGGGTCGCAACCTGGAAACCGGCCGCCGCCGCCTGGTCGGCCAATTTAAGCAGCTCGGCATCGGAATGGAACTGCAAACCACGGCTGTCGGGCTTGTCGGCGTAGGGCCGCTTCAGCCATGCGCCGCGTGAGCCGAGCGCACCGTCGGCGAACAGTTTGATGCCGCCCGCCCGAAGGCGGTCGCCGTAAAGCCAGCCGGTGGGATGCGGCACCGCTACGATCGATTCGGTGCCCAGCAAATAGCTCATCATCCGCACATTGAGCGTGCCCGCCGCACCGGCGCGCTTGAACGTATTCCAATCCTCGATCGAGGTGCTCATCGAGCCAACGGCGGTGACGCCATAGCCGAGCAGGATATCCTGCGCCTTGGCGAGGCCCCGATCGAGCTCTGCCGCGCTCGGCTTCGGGATCGCCGGATCGATCAGCCGGCGGGCGGCGTCAACGAACAGCCCGTCATGGATCTCGCCGCCGGCAGGCGGCTTCGTCGCAGCGGTCACTTCGGCGGCCCTCATGGCGGCGCCATTGACCACGATCGCATGGCCGTCGACACGTTCGAGAACGACCGGCCGGTCGCTGACGATCGCGTCCAGGTCGGCGCGCGGTCGGGAACCTTTTGTCCGGCCACAGCTCCTGGTTCCAGCCGGCCCCGAGGATCCACTTCGCGTCCGGATGGGCCGCCGCATAATCGCGCAGGCGATGCTGCATGTCGGCGAGCGAGCGGCTGCCGGTGACGTCGAGCCGGAGGGCGCCGAGGCCGAGGTCCAAAACATGGCCGTGGGCGTCGATCAAGCCCGGCAGAACCGCCGCTCCTTTCACGTCGACGACCGTCGCTCGAGCCGGCCGGCGGTCACCGTCCTTGAGCAGGCGGACGACCTTGCCGTCGTCGCCGATCACGATCCCGCTGAAATGCTGGAGCTGTCCGTTGGCGCCGGCTTGCCAGCCATTCGCATGGTCTATGAGGGTAACGGACCAGGCCGGCGAGGCGAGGAGGGTGGCGGCGGCAAGCGCGAGCGCGGTTCTGTTCATCGCCGACGCATAGCATTGTCGCCGCGCAAGTGAACGGCTACGCCGCCCCGCAATGCAGCAGCCGCCGACCATCGACGATATCCGCGCCGCCCAAAATCGCATCAAAGGCGCCGTCATCAGAACCCCGATGCTAGTCAGCCGCACGCTCTCCGAAATCATCGGCGCCGAAGTCTGGCTGAAGTTCGAGAATTTGCAGTTCACCGCGGCCTACAAGGAGCGCGGCGCCCTCAATAAATTGCTGCAGCTGACGCCGGAGGAGCGCGCGCGCGGCGTGATCGCCGCCTCGGCTGGCAATCACGCGCAGGCGGTTGCGTATCACGCGAAGCGCCTCGGCATTCCGGCGACGATCGTGATGCCGTCGACCACGCCTAGCGTGAAGGTAACCCAGACCGCCGGCCATGGCGCTACTGTCGTTCTCCACGGCGACATGTTCGACGACGCTTATGCGAAGGCGCGTGAGTTGGCGCTCGAACAGGGCTTCGTGTTCGTTCACCCATTCGATGACGCCAAGATCATTGCGGGTGCGGGCACGGTCGGGCTCGAGATGCTGGAGGACGCGCCCGACCTCGACACGATCGTTGTGCCGATCGGCGGCGGCGGCCTCATGTCCGGAATCTCGATTGCCACGCGCTCGGTCAAGCCGGGGATCGAGCTGATCGGAGTTGAGGCCGAGCTTTATCCGTCAATGAAATGCGCGATCGAGGGCTGCCAGCTGCCGCTCGGCGGCGATACGCTGGCCGAAGGCATCGCGGTCAAGCAGCCGGGCGAAATGACTTCGCGAATCCTCAGGGATTATGCGGTCGATGTGGCATTGGTGGCTGAACGCGACCTGGAACGCGCGGTCGCGATGCTGGTCGGCATCGAGAAGACGGTCGTCGAGGGCGCCGGCGCCGCCGGACTCGCCGCGATGCTGGCCGATCGGGAACGGTTCCGCGGCAAGAAGGTGGCGACCTTGTTGTGCGGCGGCAATATCGACACCCATCTGCTCGCCAACGTGCTGGTCCGGGATCTGGTCCGGCAGGGCCGCATAGCGCGGCTCCATGTCGCGGCGCACGATCAGCCGGGCGCGCTCGCGGCGATTACGGCCAAAGTCTACGAGGCTGGCGTCAATGTCATCGAGATAAACCACAGCCGCATCTTCACCCGCCTGCCGGCGAAAGACACGATGATCGAGGTCGAATGTGAGGCTCGCGACCCGCAGTCGATCGACGATGTCGTGGTCCGTCTGGAGGCCGCCGGCTTCCGCGTCGAACGCGCGCTGCTCGACTGAACCGTTGTCCCCTCGCGGGACACAGACCAACGTCTGTCGAAATTGGCGCGTCCGAACTCTTTTCTTCGGCGTTAACCCGCCGCATAAAGAGTTTGGCAACCATACAGAGAGGTCGCGAGTGAGCGCACCTTTTCGCTTTCCGAAGTTCTTCGTCACGAACCCCAGCCCGTGCCCCTATTTGCCGGGCAAGGTCGAGCGGAAGGTTTTTACCGAACTAAACGGCCGGCACGCCACCGAACTCAACGAAGCGCTGGGCCGGATCGGATTTCGTCGCAGCCAGTCGGTCGCCTACCGGCCGAGCTGCATCGACTGCTCCGCCTGCGTCTCGGTCCGGGTCCTCGCCGCCGAGTTCGAAGCGACCGGAACGCAGCGTAAATTGCTTCGCCGCCATGCCGACCTCGAAGTCAGCGCGTGCAAGCCGTGGACCACCGACGAGCAATATGAATTGCTTCGCCGTTACCTGTCCGCGCGTCACCCTGGCGGCGGCATGGCCGAGATGGACGAGAGCGATTTCGCCGACATGGTCGAGCAGACCCCGGTCCGGACCTACATCATCGAATATCGCGAGCCATCGGTCGACGGCGTACCCGGCAAGCTGGTCGGTGCATGCCTCAGCGACCAGCAGGGCGACGGCCTGTCGATGATTTACAGCTTCTTCGATGTCGGCCCTGGCGCTCGCAAGGGCCTCGGCACCTTCATCATTCTCGACCATATCATCCGCGCCGCGCGCGCCAGCCTGCCCTATGTTTATCTGGGCTATTGGGTCGAAGGCTCGAACCGCATGGCCTACAAGACCGGCTTCCGCCCCCTCGAGCGACTGGGCCGCGACGGTTGGCGCCGGATGGACCGAGCCGAGCTGGACAGCGCGAACGAGCCCCTCAACCTGCCGACCCGGCGCGAACGCAAGCGCCTGCTGATCGACGCCTAGGCCGTCAGACGGGCCTACTGGCTCGCGGGAACCATTCCCTTGTGAAGCATATCGCGATGCATCTGCTCGCGGTCAGCCTCGTAGATTTTCCATTCCGACGCGGTTCGACAGACCTTGGTCATGGCCAGCCTTGAGCCGATTCGCGGACGCGGCGCCTCGCAGATGATTTGATCGTCGTCCTTGATCTCTCCGGCAAGTTGCTCGCCACCATGCGCGAAATAGACTTCGCTGACATACCAGCGCTCGACGTCGTTCTGGTTCTTGCGAAAGTCGCCGGCTCTGATCAACTCGTTGGCGACCTGGCCGACGAGGATCTCGATCGGCTCGCATCCCGTGTCCTTGACCACGATCTTCGACGCCTGGCCATCGGGCTCCATCAGGACGGCATAAGGCACGACTATGTTGTACTTGTCCTTCACCTGCCCCGGGATCGTGCACTGCTTCGCGGCCATGATCTTGTCGACGCGCCGGACTAGTTCGGCCTGCGGAATACGCCGTTCGATCTTCTTGGCGTTGGGGAACTGGGTCTGGTCGAAGCGACCCACTTCGACCGGAACCGAAGCCGCGGTGGTCAGCATCATCAAGCCTACAAGCATCGGCCTACTCCCCTCGATACAATTTCTCGACCAGCATCCAATTACCACTAATGGACCGTGTCCGCGACTCGTGTCGTCGATGATTGTGCGCTGTCTTGCTTTTGTCTTTCCCTCTTGTTGACTTCGCCAGTCGACGAGCGCAGCCGTTGTCGCGGCGCTTCCCCGCCATCCATTTGTAGCCTTCGCGTAACTCCCTGCTGCAGGAGCGCACATGCGAAGCCAAGCTGCCAGCGGCACGTCCAGGGCGGGAATCTCACCCTATCTCGTCGCGCTGCTCGGCTTTGCGATGTTTCTCAACTACACCGACCGGGGCAGCCTTTCGATCGTGGCGCCCGTGCTCAAACAGCAGCTCGGCATCAGTAATGCCCAGATGGGGTTGCTCCTGTCGGCCTTCTTCTGGAGCTATGCGGTCGCCCAGCCGGCAGCCGGCTGGGTCGCTCAGCGATACGCTCCCCGCACCGTCCTCGCGGTCGCGACTGGCCTGTGGTCATTGGCGACATTCGCCTGTGGGCTCGCGACCGGATTTGCGATGTTGTTCGCGTTCAGGATGCTGCTCGGATTGGCCGAAAGCCTGATCTTCCCGACCAATGCGCGAATTTTCGCCGAACATGCGCTCGAACATCAGCGCGGCCGCTGCAATAGCGCCATGAGCGTCGGGCATTCGATGGGCCCGACGGTCGGCACCCTGCTCGGGGCAGCGGTGCTGATCGCTTACGGCTGGCGAGCCGTTTTCTTCGTCCTCGGAGCGCTCTCCTTACTGTGGTTGATCCCGTGGCTCGCTCGCCGGGATCCATCGCTCGAGGCGGAGGCTGCCAAGCAACATCAGCCGGCCGCCTATCGCGAAATCCTTCGCGAGCGGGCCTTGTGGGGCGCTTGCATCGCCCAGTTTTGCTATTCTTATCCCTTCTACCTCGTTCTCACCTGGCTGCCGCTTTACCTCGTCAACAGCCAGCATCTCTCGCTCGGAAGCATGGCCGGCGTGACCGCCGCGCTTTTTGCTCTTCAAGCGATCGCTGCGGTGCTCAGCGGCTGGGGATCGGACGTGCTGATCCGCGGTGGCCGGTCGCCGACGCTCGTCCGAAAGGCATTCGTTATGGGGGGAATGGCCGGTACCGGCGCCCTGTTTGCCGGGGCTGGGCTGACGGACGGTTCGACCTCGATCGGTCTCCTCATCGCCAGCGGATTTACGGTCGGACTGTCGGGAACGATGGTGTTCACGATCGGCCAGACCCTCGCCGGACCCCGCGCTGGCGGTCGCTGGATGGGAATCCAGAACATGGTCGGCAATTTTTCCGGGATCGCGGCACCGATTGTCACCGGCATGATCGTCGACTGGAGCGGATCATTCGCGACTGCGTTCGCGGTTGCCGCTGTTCTTTCCGCTGCGGGAATCCTCGCTTGGTGGATCATCGTTCAATCGATCGAGCCAATCGAATGGGCGCTGCCGCCGGCAGCCGGAACCCCGGTGCCTGCCTTCGCATGAAGCAAAAAGGCGAGGCCTTTCGGCCCCGCCTTCTTCCCATTGCCCCTGTGCTGGTTAAGCGACTGCGGCCTGCGGCTCGGTCTCTTCGGTTTCGTCGGCGTCGCGCAGCACATAGCCGCGGCCCCAGACCGTCTCGATGTAATTGGCGCCGCCGCAAGCCAGCGACAGTTTCTTGCGCAGCTTGCAGATGAACACGTCGATGATCTTGAGCTCGGGCTCGTCCATGCCGCCGTAGAGGTGGTTGAGGAACATTTCCTTGGTGAGCGTCGTGCCCTTGCGGAGCGAAAGCAGCTCCAGCATCGCATATTCCTTGCCGGTCAGGTGCACTCGGCTGCCGTCGACTTCGACCGTCTTGGCATCGAGGTTCACGGCGAGCTTGCCGGTGCGGATGACCGATTGCGAATGGCCCTTTGAGCGGCGGACGATCGCGTGGATGCGCGCGACCAGTTCGTCGCGGTGGAATGGCTTGGTGACATAATCGTCGGCGCCGAAGCCGAGCGCGCGGACCTTCGAATCCATCTCGCCGATGCCCGACAGGATCAGGACCGGGGTCGACACCTTCGCGGTGCGCAGCTTCTTGAGCACGTCATAGCCGTGCATGTCCGGCAGGTTCAGGTCGAGACAGATGATGTCGTAATCATAGAGCTTGCCGAGATCGAGGCCCTCTTCCCCGAGATCGGTCGTGTAGACGTTGAACCCTTCGGTGCCGAGCATCAGCTCGATGCTCTTGGCCGTCGTCGGCTCGTCCTCGATCAGCAACACCCGCATCTTGATCCCCCCGATTCAGGCCAAAGGACAAACGTAAATCGCCCTTAACGGCCTTGAAGCGTCCATTAACCATTCGAGGTCTGAAGGGAAAAGGTTAATATTTCCTAACGGGCTGAATTCCTTCGATTCGTTGCATCTGAGTCACAAACTCATCCACAGGCGCGCTTGCGTCCAGCGCGGCCCTGACCGCATGGGGACACGATGTCCCTGGCCGACCGCATCATCTTCATCGACGGCGAAGCGCTGGTGCTCGACAAGCCCGCAGGCCTGCCCGTGGACGCGCCGCGGCGCGGCGGGGAGTCGATTGCCGCGCGCATCGCCGAGCTCAGATGCGGGTTCAAGCGGCCACCGACCGCTATGCACCGGCTCGATACCGACACCAGCGGCTGCCTGCTGTTGGCGCGCAACGCCAGGGCCCGGGCGATCTTCCAGCGGGCGTTCGAAGGCCGCCTGGTCGACAAATTCTACCTCGCCGTAATCGCCGCCGAGGTCGCCGAGGCCGAGGGCGTGATCGACGTTCCGCTGGGCAAGACGTCGAGCGCCGAAGCCGGCTGGCGGATGGTACCGGACGAGCATGGCCTTGAGGCGATCACCAACTGGCGGCGGCTTGTTGTCGGGGACGGGGCGACCCTGGTCGAATTCCGGCCGAGCACGGGACGGACCCACCAGATCCGCGCCCACGCGCGCGAAGCCTTCGGGCGGGGGATCGTCGGGGATCGGGTCTATGGCGTGCCGGGCGGCCCCATGCTCCTGCATGCCTCGCGGCTGGTAGTCCCGCGCGAGGGCAAGCCGACGATCGACGTCCAGGCGCCATTGCCTGAATATTTCGGCGAGTGGCGCGATGAAGCCTGAAGACATCCACTTGCCGGAGGACGCGTTGAGCGAGACCTTTCTCGCCGCGACCGGCCCGGGTGGACAGAACGTCAACAAGGTCGCGACCGCGGTGCAACTCCGCGCGGACCTGTTCAAGCTCGGGCTTCATCCGGACGCCTATGAGCGCCTGAAGCAGATTGCCGGGAGGAAGGTTACCGGTGCCGGCGAAATCCTCATCACCGCGCGGAGGTTCCGGACCCAGGAGGCCAATCGCGCCGATGCCCGGGCCAGGCTGGCGGAAATGATTGCGGCTGCCCATGTGGTACAGCCCAAGCGCAAGCCGACGCGGGTGCCGCGGTCCGTCAAGGCGGAGCGGGGGCAGAAGAAGCGGCAACGAAGCGTGCTCAAGCAGGGCCGCGGAAAGGTGAGTTTCGATTGACCTACGATTTCCGGATCGAGGCGGCCGATGTGCCGACGATGTATCGCGACCTCGCTAGTGCGCTCGCAGGGCCTCGTTGGCGGCGAGCCGG
Organism: uncultured Pseudomonadota bacterium; assembly: GCA_963748685.1. Lineage (GTDB taxonomy): Bacteria > Pseudomonadota > Alphaproteobacteria > Sphingomonadales > Sphingomonadaceae > Sphingomicrobium. Next base: position 144,311 of record CAVVKB010000024.1, read on the forward strand.
ACGCCATCGCCAATATGGCCAATGCCGCCGCTTTGATCTGGGAGACGTTACCCGACCTCAATTGGGCGGGCTTCTACCGGGTGCTCGATGGCGAGCTGGTGGTCGGTCCGTTCCAGGGCCGGCCGGCGTGCATCCGCATCCGGTTCGGCGAGGGTGTGTGCGGCGTCGCTGCCGAAACCCGGCAGGTGCAGCGCGTCGACGACGTCAACGCGTTCCCCGGCCACATAGCCTGCGACAGTGCGTCGAGCAGCGAGATCGTCGTCCCCATCATCCGCGATGGCGAGCTGATCGCCGTGCTCGACCTCGACAGCCCCAAAGCCGCGCGGTTCACGGCAGAGGACGAGGCGGGTTGCGTGAAGCTCGCCGAAATCCTGGCTGCCGCGCTTTAGCTCAGCTGCTCGAGCCGGTCGTCCGCCAGGCTTCCGGGGATGATCATGACCGGGCAAGGCAGCAGGCCGGCGTCATTGCCGGTGAAGCTCGCGATAAGCTGCCCGGGACTGCCGCTCGGCGCGGCGCCGAGCACCAGGGCGGCCACGTCGTCGCGGCCGCGCGAGATAATCGCGGACCGATTTCACCACTTCTCCCTGGCGGACAATGATGTTGGCCTCCACCCCCGACTTATCGAGGATTTCGCCGATCGCGCCGCTGACCACGCCTTCGATGCGCAACCTTTGCTCTTCCTCCATCGCCGCCTGCACGCCGCCGAACTGGACGAAGTCCTGCGGCTCGACGATGCCGAGCACCTCCACGCGCCCGTTGGTCTTCGATGCGCGGCGCGCAGCAAAGCGCAACGCGACGCGCGATTGGCGCTGTCGTCGACCACCACCAGATAGGTGCGCTGGCTTTCCCCCATGTCCGACAAGTGCTGCGGCAGATCGCCGGCAAGTGCAAGGCGCGGGCCAGGGGATCGGGCGCAGACTTGACCGCGCCCGCCGCATTGGGCTTTGAGCCGCGACAAGCCTTTGCAGGACATGTCCTCATGCCGATCGAACTGAAAATGCCCGCGCTTTCCCCGACCATGGAGGAAGGCACGCTGGCCAAATGGCTGGTGAAGGAAGGCGATGAGGTGAAGTCGGGCGACATCCTCGCCGAGATCGAGACCGACAAGGCGACGATGGAGTTCGAAGCGGTCGACGAGGGCACCGTCGCCAAGATCCTGGTCGCCGAAGGCACCGACGGGGTCAAGGTCGGCGCCCCGATCGCCATCATCGCCGGCGAGGGCGAGACAATCAGCCCCTCTCCCCCTGCGGGAGAGGGAGGAGCGGCGAAAGCCGCGGAGGGTGAGGGGCCTGCTCCGAAGGCCGATACGCCTGTCAGCTCGGCACCGCCTCAAGCTTCCGTCGAAACGCCGCCCGCGCAGAGCGCACCCGCCGCCCCCTCACCCCAACCCTCTCCCTCGAGGGGAGAGGGGCAGGAGCGGGTCAAAGCCTCCCCCCTCGCCCGGCGCCTCGCGCAGGCTCAGAACATCGACCTGTCATCGCTTCAAGGCAGCGGCCCGGGCGGTCGCATCGTCCGCGCGGATGTGGATGCGGCAGTCGGCAAGGCGCCCGCCGCCGCTCCGACGGCCAGTCCGGCACTCGCCACGCACCTCGTCATGCCCGGAGTCATCGAGCAGGCCATCCCGCACGAGGCGGTGAAGCTCAGCAACGTCCGCAAAACCATCGCGCGCCGCCTCACCGAATTGAAGCAGCAGGTCCCCCACATCTACCTGACCGTCGACATCCAGCTCGACGCTTTGCTCAAGCTCCGCGCCGATCTCAACAAGGGCCTCGAGAGCCGCGGCGTGAAGCTCAGCGTCAACGACCTGATGATCAAGGCGCTCGCCCACGCGCTGATCGAAGTGCCCGAATGCAACGTCGCGTTCGCCGGCGACCAGATGCTCAAGTACAGCCGCGCCGACATCTCGGTGGCGGTGTCGGTGCCTGCCGGCCTCATCACGCCGATCATCGTCGGCGCGGACAGCAAGAGCGTCTCGGCCATCTCGACCGAGATGAAGGACCTCGCCGCCCGCGCCAAGGAGGGCAAGCTTCAGCCCCAAGAATATCAGGGTGGCACCGCCAGCCTGTCGAACATGGGCATGTTCGGGATCAAGCAGTTCGAAGCCGTCATCAACCCGCCACAGGGGATGATCATGGCCATCGGTGCCGGCGAGAAGCGGCCCTACGTGATCAACGACAGCCTGCAGATCGCCACCGTGATGAGCGCCACCGGCAGCTTCGACCACCGCGCCATCGACGGCGCCGACGGCGCCAAGCTGATGCAGGCGTTCAAACGCCTGGTCGAGAATCCGCTGGGAATGCTGGCGTGAAGCGCGAGGCGGTGATTTGAGTCACCGCCATGCCGGCCGACACCAACCCCTATGGCGGCGTGTTCGGCGGCTGGCTGATGGGCCAGATGGGCCTCGCCTGCGGGTCGTTCGCATCGCGGCGCACGCGCGGCAAGGCGATCCTGGTCGCGGCGGACGCAGTCAAGTTTCCCGGCGCGATGGCGGTCGGAGACGAGCTCAGCGTTTATGTCGACCTCGTGAAGGCCGGCCGGACGTCGCTCAGGCTCAAAGCCGAAGCGATCGCGCGCGAGCGGGACGGAGACAACGAAAAGCTCGTCGCGGAGGGCGAATTCACCTTCGTCGCGCTGGATGAAGCGGGCAAGCCGCGGGAGATTGGGAAATGACCAAGCCCCTCTCCCCACACCCCTCGCCCGCTGAATGGAGGAGGGGCTTAAGAGGCGAAGCCGGCAACTCAGCCCCTCCCCCCTCCGCGGGGGAGGGACAGCCGCGAAGCGGCAGGGAGAGGGGCCGTCAGCAAGTGCTGCGCGATCATGCCAAGCACATGCGCAGCGAACAAACACCGGCCGAACACCGCCTATGGCAAATCCTTCGGGCCAAGCGGCTTGCCGGCTACAAGTTCAAGCGACAGCTGCCGATCGACCAGTACATCGTCGATTTCGCCTGTCCGCAACGACGGCTGATTGTCGAGGCCGATGGCGGGCAGCACGCCGGCAGCGATCGTGACCTGAAGCGCGATGCGTATCTGCAAGCGCAGGGCTTTCGCGTACTTCGCTTCTGGAACAACGACATTTTCAACAATGAAGAGGGCGTGCTGACGAGCATCCTCGATGCGCTTCAGGCCCCTCTCCCTGCCCGCTTGCAGCGGGCTGTCCCTCCCCCGCTGAAGGGGGGAGGGGCTGATTGGAGCAACAATGGCTACTGACACCTACGACCTTATCGTCCTCGGCTCCGGTCCCGGTGGCTATGTCGCCGCCATCCGCGCCGCGCAGCTCGGCCTCAAGACTGCGATCGTCGAGCGCGAGTTGCTCGGCGGGATCTGCCTCAACTGGGGGTGCATCCCGACCAAGGCGCTGCTGCGAACGGCCGAGGTGTTCCACTACATGCAGCACGCCGATGCTTATGGCCTCAGCAACGAGAAACCCTCGTTCGACCTAGCCAAGGTGGTTGGCCGCAGCCGCGCGGTCGCCAAGCAGCTCAACCAGGGCGTCGCGCACCTGATGAAGAAGAACAAGATCGCTGTGCACATGGGCGAGGGGAAGCTCACCGGCAAAGGCAAGCTGTCGGTGACCGGCACCGATGGGAAGGCGACCGAGCTCGCCGCCAAGCATATCATCGTCGCTACCGGGGCGCGGGCGCGCGACCTGCCGTTCGCGAAAGCCGACGGCAAGCGCATCTGGACCTATCGCCACGCGATGACGCCGCCCGAGATGCCGACCGAGCTGCTGGTTATCGGCTCAGGTGCAATCGGCATCGAGTTCGCAAGCTTTTACGCCGACCTCGGCGCCAAGGTGACGGTAGTTGAGATGCTCGATCGCGTCGTGCCGGTCGAGGACGAGGAAGTCAGCGCGCAGCTCGCCAAGAGCCTGCAAAAGCAGGGCCTCACGATCCTGACTGGCGCGGGGGTCGAGAGCCTGACCGCCGATGCGAAGGGCGTCGCGGCGAAGATCAAGACGAGCGACGGCAAGAGCGCGGAGCAGCGCTTCAGCCACTGCATCGTCGCGGTCGGGATCGTTCCGAACACGGAGAATATCGGGCTCGAGGCGCTCGGCGTGAAGACCACGAAAGGCCATATCGACACCGACCCGATGTGCCGCACCAACGTGCCGGGCATCTGGGCGATCGGCGACGTCACCGCGCCGCCGTGGCTCGCGCACAAGGCGAGCCACGAGGGCGTCACCGCGGCCGAGGCGATCGCGCAGGAGCTCGGCAACAAGGACGCGCATCCGCACCCCACCGACCCGAAGAACATCCCCGGCTGCACCTATTGCCGCCCGCAGGTCGCGAGCGTCGGGCTGACCGAAGCCGCGGCCAAGGAGAAAGGCTACGAGGTCAAGGTCGGCAAGTTCCCGGCGATCGGCAACGGCAAGGCGATCGCGCTCGGCGAAACCGAAGGGTTCGTAAAGACGGTGTTCGACGCCAGGACTGGCGAGCTGCTCGGCGCGCACATGATCGGCGCCGAGGTCACCGAACTGATCCAGGGCTATACGATCGGCAAGACCGCGGAATTGGTGGAGACGGACTTCATCAACACCGTCTTCCCGCACCCGACCCTGTCCGAAATGATGCATGAAAGCGTGCTCGCCGCATTCGGGCGCGTGATCCACATCTGAGCACGGGGGGCGGGACTGTCCTACAGACTATTTGCTGTGCGAAGAGTAGCCGAATGACTGCTCGCCTCTTCACCGCGTTCCTGCGCACCGGCGCGCTCCTCGCGCGCACGCGTACGATCGCTGCATTCGCTGCGTTTCGAACCCGATGAGCGCTCACACCACCTCGACGCGTACGCTCGTCATCGCGCTTGTCGCCAACCTCGGCATTGCGGTGTCGAAGTTCGTCGCCGCGGCGATCACCGGCTCGTCGGCGATGCTGACCGAGGGCGTCCACAGCGTGGTCGATTCGACGAACCAGCTGTTGCTCATGTGGGGCCGCCGCGCCGCCAAGCGACCGCCCGACAAGCTTCATCCGTTCGGCTACGGCCGCGAACTCTATTTCTGGAGCTTCGTGGTTGCTGTTCTCGTCTTCTCGCTCGGCGCCGGCGTGTCGATTTACGAAGGCATCGTCCACATTGCCAATCCCGAAGAAGCGATTTCGCCCTTCGTCGCTTATGTCGTGCTGGTCGTCGCCTTCCTGCTCGAAGGATGGTCGACAATCGAAGCCTTCAAGGAATTCAAGCGGGCGAAGGGGACGCTCGGCTGGGTGCAGGCCCTGCGCCGGTCGAAGGATCCGCCGGCATTCATCGTGCTGCTCGAGAATGGCGCGGCGATGGCCGGCATCATTGCCGCCGCGCTCGGACTGTTCCTGTCGCAACTGACCGGCAACCCCTTCTACGATGGCGCGGCGTCGATCGTGATTGGCGTCATCCTTGGCCTGACCGCCATGCTGCTGGCGTTCGAATCGAAGGCCTTGCTGATCGGCGAAGCGGCCAACCCCGAGCTGGTTGCGGCCCTGCACGACATGGTGCTCGAGAAGAAGGGGGTCACCGCCGTCGGCCAGGTGCTCACCATCCACAGCGCCCCCGACCAGATCACGGCGATGCTGTCGGTTGACTTCGACGATGATATCACGGCGCGCGACGTCGAAGCCATCGTGTGGGGGATTGAGGTCGAAGCCGCCAAGCGCTTCCCGATGGTGCGGCGGCTGTATCTGCGGCCGCGCAGCCCGGTCGACGCTGAGCTCCCGGCCTAGCCGTCGGGCGTGATTAGTCCGACGCGAGGCTGCTGAAGCGAGGCATTCGCCGAATCCGAGCGACAATCTGCTCGATCCTGGGTGAGGCCAGGCTGAGCATCGCGATGAGGCCGGCGGCGGCGCAGACGGCCCCGAGCAGCGCGGGATAAGGCCGGTCGATGAAATATAGATAGGTCAGGTGTGACAGGATCGAGGCGGCCTGGACCGCGCGCACCGCGAACAGCGCGCGGCGATCCTTCACGGCCAGCGAGAGGGCGAGGGTGAGGACGTCGCCAAGGAAGTAGTATCGCTCCAGCATCTTGGGCAGGAGGAATGGGAGCGCGGTTCCCGCGATCGCGCCGAGAAGCAGGAGAAAGCGCGGGTCACGCCAGCAGCGCACGGCCGCCACGGCAACGGCGACAGCTGCCGCCGCGGCCGCAGCATAACCCAGCACGAACCAGCTGCGCGCCGCCTGCTCGGCAAAGATGGTTGCGAACATCCACGGATTGGCGAGCTGGCCCGGGATTTGGTCGAGCGACGCCTGGTCGAGATAGACCGTCAGCAGCTTCATCGCCGGCCAGCCCGCGAGCCAGGCAGGCACTAGCGAAGCGAGGAAGACCAGCGCGGGGATCGGCCACTGCCACCACGGCGCCCGGCGCCCGATGAGCGCGCCGATGATGACCGGCGCGACAAAGGCGGCCTGGGCCTTGAAGGAGATTGCCACTCCGCACCAGACAAGCGCGGCAACTGTCCGGCCCCGCATCATCGCGGCAAGGCCAAAGAGGCACGCCCCGGCCCACATGGCGTCGCACTGCGCGAGCAGCGTGTCGTTGATGGCCACGCTCGGCAGGATCAGCACGAACAAGGCCGAGCGAGAGGGTACGCCTGCCGCGCGAAGAATGCTTGCCAGCGCAGCGGCCAGGAAGATCGTGCCCGCAACCGAGATCAGCTTGATGATGGTGATCAGCGCCAGGAAACCGTGCGCCAGCGAGCCCAGGGCAAGGAGGTAGAGATAGGCGGGCTCGTAATTGCTGAAGGGGCGGGCGAAGGCGCCCACCGGGCCGTAGTGAACAATATGGCTCAGCCACGGCTCGAGGTAGATGCCGAGGTCCGGTGGCCGCTTGGCCCAGTAGATGGCGCGGGCGAACAGGGCGAGCCCGACGATGATCGCGGTTTCGGCCCGGCCGGGGACGCTGGCCGGATCGGTTGTTGCCGCAAGCCGGCTCTCGGTTGGCGACGCGCACTCGTTCATGGCCGGTGGTCATGGCAGCGACGGATTAAGATTGCGTTTGCCATAGTTGCCAAGACCCGCCCGACGCTTCACGGTCGGGCCATGGCGCAATCGATGCACGACGTGTCCGACCCCAGGAACGCGTCGATCCTCATCAACGTCAACGGCGAACTCAAGCCGCGCGCCGAGGCCACTGTTTCGGTATTCGACAGCGGCTTCATGCTTGGGGACGGCGTTTGGGAGGGCCTCCGCGTCCACGGCGGCACGCTCTCGTTCCTCGACCGCCATCTCGACCGGCTGTTCGAGGGCGCCAAGGCCATTGCCATGGACGTCGGCCTGAGCCGGGAGGCGCTGACCGAGCGGCTTATATCAACCCTTGAAGCCAACCAGATGCGCGATGGCGCCCATGTGCGACTAATGGTCACGCGCGGCGTCCGCTCGACGCCCTATCAGGATCCGCGCGTGGTCGTGACTCCGGCGACTATCGTGATCGTCGCCGAATATAAGGAACCGGACCCGGCGATTTATGAGCGGGGCGTCAAGCTGTTTACCGTCCACGTCCGCCGCGGCGACCCGGCGGTCCAGGACCAGAAGATCAATTCGCACTCCAAATTGAACTGCATCCTCGCCTCGATCCAGGCGACTCAGGCCGGTGCCGACGAAGCGCTGATGCTCGACCCGCACGGCTTCGTCGCGACCTGCAATTCGACGCATTTCTTCGTTGTCCGCAAAGGCGAGGTGTGGACCTCCAGCGGCAAATATTGTCTCGGCGGGATCACGCGCGGCCTGACCCTGGAAATTGCGCGCGAGGCCGGCATTCCCGCGATTGAAAAGGATTTTTCGCTCACCGACGTTTATGGCGCCGACGAGGCGTTCGTCACCGGCACCTTCGCAGGCATCGTGCCGGTGCGCGAGATCGACGGCCGCAAGCTCGAATGCAGGGGGCCGATGGTGGAGCGGCTGCAGCGGCTCTACAATGAACGGGTTCAGCGCGACATCCGCGAGCAGTCACACCCATGACCATCCGCATCGCGATGTGGTCAGGCCCGCGAAACCTGTCCACCGCGATGATGCGAAGCTTTGGCAACCGGGCAGATACGTTCGTGACCGATGAGCCCTTCTACGGGTGCTATCTCAGCCAAACCCACGATCCGCAACCCATGGCCGACCAGGTCATCGCGGCGATGGACTGCGACTGGGCGAATGTGGCCCGCGCGATGACCGGGCGGCCGCCCGGTGACCCGGTGATCTGGTATCAGAAGCATATGGCGCATCACATGGTTGGGCCGATCGCGCACGATGGTCTGCCGGGCCTTCGCCACGCCTTCCTGATCCGCGATCCGGCGCGGGTCGTGGCGAGCTACTCGGCCAAGCGGACGCGCGTCCGGCCCGAACATCTGGGGGTCGAGCAGCAGGTCGACTATTTCGAGCGGGAGGCGGACCTGCTCGGCCATGCGCCGCCCGTGGTCGATAGCGCCGATATCCTGCGCGACCCGGCAGCCATATTGAAACGATTGTGCGAAGCGCTCGAGATTCCGTGGGACGCGGCGATGCTGACCTGGGCGCCGGGGCCCAAAGCGACGGACGGGATCTGGGGGTCGCACTGGTACGATGCCGTGAACGGGAGCTCGGGCTTCGCCCCGCCCGACGACAAGCGGCTCCAGCTCGATGCGCAAGAACAGGCGGTCGCCGACGCTTGCATGCCGTTTTACGAACGACTGGCGGCGCATAAAATAACCGCTTGAAGTTGACCCTAACGTCAACCTGTACAAGGCGGCATGGACCAGCCGCTCGACATTCGCGACGTTGCCCGCCGCACCGGCCTCACCAGCCGGGCGCTTCGCTTTTACGAGGCGCGCGGGCTGCTTGCGCCGCTGCGCACCTACAGCGGGCGGCGGCTCTATGGCCGCGGCGAGCTCGAGCGGATCAACCAGATCGTCGCATTGAAGCGCGCCGGGCTCAGTCTCGCTCAGATCAGCGCGTTAACCCGCGACGGGCCGCTCGACCTCGGCGCGCTTGTCGACGCGCAATTGCAGACGCTCGAAGCCAAGCAGGCCGAGCTCAATGCGGCGCGAGCGCTCCTGCTCACCGTCAAGTCACGCATCGACCGCGGCGAGCCCGTCGATGCCGCGACCTTCTGCTCGCTGATCAAGAACGAGGAATTGATGATGTCCAAGGAACAATGGGACAAGGTCACCGACCGCTATTTCAGCGCCGAGCAAAAAGCCGAGTTCGCGGCCAACGCGCCGAAAGTCCCGACTGATTTCGACCAGGCCGATTACAGCCGCAAATGGAAGAATCTGGGCGGGCGCGTCCAAGCGGCCATTCGGCTGGGGCCTGACAGCCCCGAGGCGCAGAAGCTGTACGATGAATGGCAGGCGTTGCTGGCGCCGTTCAAGGCGGTCGCGACCCCCGGCATGATGAAGGGCGTGTCCAACCTCTATTCGAGGATGGATGAGTGGCAGGGGGAGGTGCCGGACGCGCCGTTTACTGCCGAGACCTACCGATTCATCCAGGAGATCGGGCGGAACTCGTCAGGCCTGAAATCGAGGTGCGAAGCGGATTGAACCGCTCCGCACCAAACTAGCCGACCGCCCGAATACCGTTTTCGGCCCACTCGCGGTCGACATCGACCTCGAGGCCGGCCCAATCCTCACGGGTCCTGCATTGGATGGTTTCGATCCGGCTGCCGGTAATCGGATCGACCCGCAGGCAATAGAGCGTGGCGGGGTTCCCCGCTGGAGCCGGTCCTCCGCTCGAAACTGGAATCGCTGCCGGCGCCGGGGACGCAACGATCATCATCGCCAAAGCCGCTAGCGTACTTTTGCTGGCCATGTCGCCTTCTCCTTCCAGAGCAAGCGCGCTATACGCCTTTCTCGAGACAGCCGGCGGATATTTCGACCAGATGCGGCCTGGTATCGACAGCGTCGCGGTTGACCGTCCAGCACGCCCCCGCTATGTGCCCGCCGTCCGCGCGACAGAGACTTGATCGCTAGCGCCGGGCAGAGCTGAACATTGCTCAGACAACGTGAAGCCGGATGCGCGCTCCAGTTATGTGGAGGGTCATCAGGCCTTCACGCTTTTGCTTTGGGCAAAGTAACCGCCGGGACTTCCGGCATAGAAAAGGTGAAGGGCTTCATGCCAACGATTAACCAGCTGATCCGCAAGGGTCGCGAACCGCAGAAGGCCAAGTCGAAGGTCCCTGCGATGGAGCAGAACCCGCAAAAGCGCGGCGTCTGCACCCGCGTCTATACGACGACCCCGAAGAAGCCGAACTCGGCGCTGCGCAAGGTGGCCAAGGTTCGCCTGACCAACCAGCGCGAAGTGATCAGCTATATCCCGGGCGAGGGCCACAACCTCCAGGAGCACAGCGTCGTGCTGATCCGTGGCGGCCGTGTGCGCGACCTTCCGGGCGTCCGCTATCATGTGCTCCGCGGCGTGCTCGACACGCAGGGCGTCAAGGACCGCAGGCAGTCCCGTTCGAAGTACGGCGCCAAGCGTCCGAAATAATCACGAGAGTAAGCCCCGGGCATGTTGAAGTCCCGGAATAGGCTGAAGAGAAAGGAATTTTCCAATGTCTCGTCGTCGTCGCCCAGAAAAGCGCGAAATCCTGCCCGATCCCAAGTTCGGCGATATCGTCCTTTCGAAGTTCATGAATTCAGTCATGCTCGACGGTAAGAAGTCGGTCGCCGAAGGCATCGTCTATGGCGCGCTCGAAAGCGTCGAAACCCGCCTCAAGCGCGAGCCGATCGGCGTGTTCCATGACGCGCTCAACAACGTGAAGCCGGGCATCGAAGTTCGCAGCCGCCGCGTCGGCGGCGCGACCTACCAGGTGCCGGTCGAGGTTCGGCCGGAGCGGGCCCAGGCGCTGGCGATCCGCTGGCTGATCACCGCCGCCCGTTCGCGGTCGGAAAAGACGATGTCGGGCCGCCTGTCGGGTGAGCTGATGGATGCCTCGCAGAACCGCGGCAATGCGGTGAAGAAGCGCGAGGATACGCATCGCATGGCCGAAGCGAACCGCGCCTTCAGCCACTACCGCTGGTAGTTTTCGTACCTATATCGTGAAGGTCCGGCCCGTCCGGTCTCCACACATCCAAGGAAGCACGTAAAATGGCCCGCAGCCATCCGCTCGATCGCTATCGCAACATCGGCATCATGGCCCACATCGACGCCGGCAAGACGACGACGACTGAGCGCATCCTTTATTACACCGGCAAGTCCTACAAGATCGGCGAAGTCCACGAGGGCACCGCCACGATGGACTGGATGGAGCAGGAGCAGGAGCGCGGCATCACGATCACGTCCGCCGCGACGACCTGCTTCTGGGCGGCCGAAGACGGCAAGGGTCCCGAGCACCGGATCAACATCATCGACACGCCGGGCCACGTCGACTTCACCATCGAAGTCGAGCGGTCGCTGCGCGTGCTCGATGGCGCGGTCGCCTGTTTCGACGGCGTTGCCGGCGTCGAGCCGCAGTCGGAGACCGTGTGGCGGCAGGCCGAGAAGTACCGCGTGCCGCGGATGTGCTTCGTCAACAAGCTCGACCGCACCGGCGCCAATTTCGAGATGTGCGTCGGGATGATCAAGGACCGCCTCGGCGCCCGTCCGGCCGTGCTGTACCTCCCGATCGGGATCGAGGGCGGGTTCAAGGGCCTCGTCGACCTGGTCGAGAACCGCGCGATCATCTGGCTCGACGAGAGCTTGGGCGCCAAGTTCGAATATAAGGACATTCCGGCCGAGCTTGCCGATGCCGCCGCTGCCGCTCGCCAGGAGCTCATCGAGATGGCCGTCGAGCAGGACGATGCCGTCATGGAATCGTACCTCGAAGGCAATGAGCCCGATGTCGCGACGCTCAAGAAGCTGATCCGCAAAGGCACGCTCAACTTCTCGTTCGTGCCGGTGCTGTGCGGCTCGGCGTTCAAGAACAAGGGCGTTCAGCCGTTGCTCGACGCCGTGGTCGACTACCTTCCCAGCCCGCTCGACGTTCCGCCGGTCGAAGGGCTGAAGCCTGACAGCGAAGAAGTCGACACCCGCAAGGCGGCCGACGATGCGCCGTTCTCGGCGCTCGCGTTCAAGATCATGAACGACCCGTTCGTCGGGACCCTGACCTTCGCCCGCATCTATTCGGGGACGCTGGAGACCGCGTCGCAGGTGATGAACTCGGTCAAGGACAAGAAGGAAAAAGTCGGCCGCATGCTGCTGATGCATGCCAACGACCGCGAGGACATCCAGGTCGCTTACGCCGGCGACATCGTCGCCTTGGCCGGCCTTAAGGATACGACCACCGGCGACACTTTGTGCGCCGCGAACGCCCCGATCATCCTGGAGCGGATGGAATTTCCGGATCCAGTCATCGAGGTCGCGGTCGAGCCGAAGACCAAGGCCGACCAGGAGAAGATGGGCATCGCGCTCAATCGCCTCGCCCGCGAGGACCCGTCGTTCCGGGTGACCACCGATCATGAATTGGGCCAGACGATCATCAAGGGGATGGGCGAGCTCCACCTCGAGATTCTCGTCGATCGAATGAAGCGCGAGTTCAAGGTCGAGGCCAATGTCGGTGCGCCGCAGGTCGCTTATCGCGAGTATCTCGCGAAGCCGGTCGACCTTACCTACACCCACAAGAAGCAGTCGGGCGGCTCCGGCCAGTTTGGCGAGATCAAGATCAACGTCATGCCCGGCGAGCGCGGCTCAGGCTTCCAGTTCTTCGACGAGATCAAGGGCGGCAACGTTCCCAAGGAATATATTCCGTCCGTCGAAAAGGGACTTCGGGAAACGGCCGAGACGGGATCGCTGATCGGTTTCCCGATCATCGATTTCGAAGTCCATCTGGTCGACGGCAAGTATCACGACGTCGATTCTTCGGCGCTGGCGTTCGAAATCTGCGCGCGCGGCGCGATGCGCGAGGCGGCCCACAAGGCCGGCATCAAGCTGCTGGAGCCGATCATGAAGGTCGAGGTCGTGACCCCGGAGGATTATCTCGGCGACGTCATCGGCGACATCAACAGCCGCCGGGGCCAGATCCAGGGCACCGACAGCCGCGGCAACGCGCAGGCGGTCGAGGCGATCGTGCCGCTCGCGAACATGTTCGGCTACGTTAACCAGCTGCGTTCATTCACCCAGGGTCGCGCGCAGTACACGATGCAGTTCTCGCACTATGACGAGGTGCCGCAGAACGTCGCCGACGAGGTGAAGGCGAAGCTGGCGTAACCGGTTTTTTGAAGCTAAGGGCGCGTCCGCGATGAGGGCGGGCCGCCCGAATTCCAGAAAAGAAGAGGCGTAAAATGGCGAAGGCTAAATTCGAGCGGAACAAGCCGCACTGCAACATCGGCACCATCGGTCACGTCGACCATGGCAAGACGTCGCTGACGGCTGCAATCACCAAGGTGCTGTCGAAGCACGGCGGCGGTGAAGCCGTCGACTTCGCCAACATCGACAAGGCGCCGGAAGAGCGCGAGCGCGGAATCACCATTTCGACGGCGCACGTCGAATATGAAACCGACGCTCGCCACTATGCGCACGTCGATTGCCCGGGCCACGCCGACTATGTGAAGAACATGATCACCGGTGCCGCCCAGATGGACGGCGCGATCCTCGTCGTCTCGGCCGCCGACGGCCCGATGCCGCAGACCAAGGAGCACATCCTGCTCGCGGCGCAGGTCGGCGTCCCGACAATGGTCGTCTTCCTCAACAAGGTCGACCAGGTTGACGATCCCGAGCTGCTCGAGCTGGTCGAGCTCGAAATCCGCGAAGAGCTTTCGAAGCGCGGCTTCGATGGCGACAACATTCCGATCGTCGCCGGTTCGGCGCTCGCCGTCCTCGAAGATCGTGACGCGAACATCGGCGACGACAAGATCATGGAGCTGATGAAGGCGGTCGACGACTGGATCCCGCAGCCCGAGCGTCCGCTCGACAAGCCGTTCCTGATGCCGATCGAAGACGTGTTCTCGATCTCGGGCCGCGGCACGGTCGTCACCGGCCGCGTCGAGACCGGCATCGTCAAGGTTGGCGAGGAAGTCGAGATCGTCGGCATCCGCGACACCCAGAAGACCGTCGTCACCGGCGTTGAAATGTTCCGCAAGCTGCTCGACCAGGGCCAGGCCGGTGACAACATCGGCGCGCTGCTCCGCGGCGTCGGGCGTGAGGACGTCGAGCGCGGCCAGGTGCTTTGCAAGCCGGGCTCGATCACGCCGCACACCGACTTCCAGGCGGAAGTCTACGTCCTGTCGAAGGACGAAGGCGGCCGTCACACGCCGTTCTTCGCCAACTACCGTCCGCAGTTCTACTTCCGCACGACCGACGTGACGGGTGAAGTCGTCCTGCCGGAAGGCACCGAGATGGTCATGCCCGGCGACAACGTTTCGCTGACGGTGAAGCTGATCGCTCCGATCGCCATGGACCCGGGTCTTCGCTTCGCAATCCGCGAAGGTGGCCGGACCGTCGGCGCGGGGGTTGTCGGAACAAGTAATCTCCAAGTAATATAGGGCGCCAACCGCGCGATTTTCTGGCACTGGTCGCGCGGTTCGCTTCGGTTGAGTCTTTGTTTCGTTGCAATCGTCGCTTTAGTAGCGAGCGCAATAGCCAACGTAATATGAGTTTTTTTAAAATTTTATTTTTTTATTTTTTTATTTTTTTTTTATTATTAATATATTATTATTTTTTTTTTATTTTTTAAGATTATATTTTAATATTTTGGGCAGTAAAGAGGTATTTAAGTAAGAATTTTTAAGTTTAGTTATTATTTTTTTTTGAAGTTTTGAGGTTTTTATTTTTACGTTTTATTATTTTTTTTTTTTGTTTGTTTAAATTTTTTTTTTTTTTTTTTTAAATTGTATTTTTATTTTATTTATTTTTTTTTTTATTTAATATTTATTTTATTTTTTTTATTTTTTATTTTTTATTTATTTTTTTATTTTATTTTTTTTTTTTTTTTATATTTTTTTTTATATATTTTTATTTGATTATTTTTATTAAATATTTGAAGCTGAGGTTGTTTTTTTTTTTAAATTGTTTTTAATTTATTTTGGCCTCAAGTTTTTCGGGCTGAAAGGCTCGCGGCTCTTTCGCATCGGTAGGGAAATGGAAACGCAGAACATCCGGATTTGCCTGAAGGCTTTCGATCATCGAGTGCTCGATCAGGCAACTGGCGACATCGCCGACACGGCGCGCCGCACGGGTGCTCTTATCCGCGGTCCCATTCCCATGCCGACGCGCATCGAGAAGTTCACCGTCAACCGTTCACCGCACGTCGACAAGAAGTCGCGCGAGCAGTTCGAGGTGAGGACCTACAAAAGGCTGCTCGATATCGTGCAGCCGACGCCGCAGACGGTGGACGCGCTGATGAAGCTCGACCTCGCCGCCGGTGTCGACGTCGAGATCAAACTGGCTTAACCGGCCAGCGCGGGCCTTCGGGCTCGCGAAGATCAGGGTGATACCGCCGGAGACTAGCTCCGGGCTGCGTCCCCGCCGTCCCGTATCAATTACGGGACACTAGCCCAGGCGGGGCACGTAAAACATTTGATGGGCTTCACGCACCCGGGGTTTGCCCGTGTGCCTCTGTTGAGGAGTTTTGATCATGCGCACCGGCGTGATCGCGAAGAAGGTCGGAATGACCCGCCTGTTCCAGGCGGACGGTCGGCATGTGCCGGTTACCGTCCTGCAGCTGGATGGCGTTCAGGTCGTCGGCCGCCGCGAAACGGACCGAGATGGCTATACCGCCGTCCAGCTTGGCGCCGGCACGGCGAAGGCGAAGAATGTCGCCAAGCCGCAGCGCTCGCGTTCGGCAAGGCCGAGATCGAGCCCAAGGCCAAGGTCGTCGAATTCCGCGTTGCGGAAGACGCGCTGCTGGACGTCGGCGCGACGATCAGCGCCGATCACTTCGTCGCCGGCCAAATGGTCGACGTCGCCGGCGTGACTCAGGGCAAGGGCTTCGCCGGCGCCATGAAGCGCTGGAATTTCGGCGGTCTTCGCGCCACCCACGGCGTCTCCGTCTCGCACCGTTCGCACGGTTCGACGGGTAACCGCCAGGATCCGGGCCGCGTTTTCAAGAACAAGAAGATGGCGGGCCACATGGGCGCCCGCAACCGCACCCAGCAGAACCTCGAGATCGTCCGCACCGATGCCGATCCGCGGCCTGCTGTTCGTCAAGGGCTCGGTCCCGGGTCACAAGGGCGGCTGGCTGACGGTCGCCGACGCGATCAAGCTGCCGCGGAACGAGAGCGCGCCGTATCCGGCGGGCCTGATCGAACTGAGGCAAGAAGATCGACGAAGCCGAGCTGCCGCGCCGCCGGCCTGGTCGACGAAGCGGCGGTCCACGAAATGCCGGCGCTGCCGAGCGACGAGGAAGTCGCCGCCATCGCTGCCGAGCAGGAAGCCGGCGCGGCCGCCGAAGCGGAAGCCGCGGCGCTGCCGAGCTGAAGCGCCGATGCGGCTCAGACTGCAGACAATGAACGCTCCGGCGGACGAGGCACAAGCCTGCCCGACGCCGACGAGAGCAAGGAAGGCTAAGCGATGAAGGTCAAGGTTCAAAGCCTCGACGGCTCCGCAAGGCTGGCGGCGACATCGAGCTCAACGACGAGATCTTCGCCGTCGAGCCGCGTGCCGACATCCTTCACCGCGTCGTCACCTGGCAGCTTGAAAAGCGCCGCGGAACCGCGCGTGCGGCCCGTGAGCGGTCGGACGTTGCCCGGACGGGCAAGAAGTTCGGCAAGCAGAAGGGCGGCGGTACCGCTCGTCACGGCGATCGCCGGGCTCCGATTTTCATCGGCGGCGGCAAGGCCCACGGCCCGCGTGTCCGCGATCTTCAATCCGTCGCTGAACAAGAAGGTTCGCGTGCTCGGGCCTGAAGATGGCGCTGTCGTCGAAGGCCAAGGACGGCAATCTGGTCGTCATCGACAACCTCGACGTCAAGGACGGCAAGACGAGGGAACTGCGCGAGAAGCTCGGCCAGCTCGGCTTCGGCAAGACCGCGCTGGTGATCGACGGCGATGCGCTGAACGTCAGCTTTGCCCGCGCTTCCTCGAACCTCGAGAGCATCAACCTGATGCCGGCGGTGGGCGCCAATGTTTACGACATCATGCGCCACGAGACGCTGGTCCTGACCCGCGCCGCGGTCGAAAAGCTGGAGGCCCGGTTCAATGGCTAAGAAGCCGCAAACGGCGGTCGACACCCGTCACTACGACGTCGTCCTGGCGCCGCACATCACCGAGAAGTCGACCATGCTGTCGGAGCATAACGCGGTCGTGTTCAAGGTCGCGCAGACCGCGTCCAAGCCGGAGATCAAGGCGGCGGTCGAAGCGCTGTTCGGCGTCAGCGTGACCGGCGTCAACACGATCGTGACCAAGGGCAAGACCAAGCGCTGGAAGGGCACAGCCCTACCAGCGCTCGGACATGAAGAAGGCGATCGTGACGCTGGCCGAAGGCCAGTCGATCGACATGACCGAGCGGGATCTAGGGCTAATGGCTCTCAAGCAATATAAGCCGACCTCGCCGGCGCGCCGCGGCCTGATCCTCGTCGACAAGTCGTCGCTGTGGAAGGGCAAGCCCGTCAAGGCGCTGACCGAAGGCAAGCGCAAGACCGGTGGCCGCAACAACAAGGGCCATGTGACCTCGCGCGGCATCGCCGGCGGTCACAAGCAGAAGTATCGCGATCATCGACTTCAAGCGCCGTACCTGGGACGTCGCCGCGACCGTCGAGCGGCTCGAGTACGACCCCAACCGCTCGGCCTTCATCGCGCTCGTCACCTATGAAGGCGGCGAGCAGGCCTACATCATCGCGCCGCAGCGCCTCGCGCCGGGCGACAAGGTGATCGCCGGCAAGAAGGTCGACGTGAAGCCGGGCAATGCGATGGAAGTCGGCCAGATGCCGGTCGGCACCATCGTTCACAATGTCGAGCTGAAGCCCGGCAAGGGCGGCCAGATCGCCCGCGCCGCCGGGACCTATGTTCAGGTCGTCGGCCGCGATCGGGGGATGGTCATCGTCAGGCTGAATTCAGGCGAGCAGCGCTACGTCCGCTCCGACTGCATGGCGACGGTCGGCGCGGTGTCGAACCCCGACAACGGCAACCAGACGCTGGCCAAGGCCGGCCGCACCCGCTGGATGGGCAAGCGTCCGCTGACCCGCGGCGTCGCCAAGAACCCGGTCGACCACCCGCACGGCGGTGGTGAAGGCCGGACCTCCGGCGGCCGTCACCCGGTTACCCCGTGGGGCAAGCCGACCAAGGGTGCCCGCACCCGTCACAACAAGGCGACCGACAAGTTCATCATCCGGTCGCGTCACGCGAAGAAGAAGGGTTAAGCCATGGCCCGTTCCATCTGGAAAGGTCCGTTCGTCGAGCTTTCGCTTCTGAAGAAGGCGGAAGCTGCGCAGGACAAGCGGCAAGCGCGCGCCGATCAAGACCTGGTCGCGCCGTTCGACGATCCTGCCGCAGTTCGTCGGCCTGACCTTCAATGTCTACAACGGCCGCAAGTTCGTGCCGGTGTCGGTCAACGAAGACATGGTCGGCATGAAGCTCGGCGAGTTCGCGCCGACGCGCTACTTCCCCGGCCACGCCTCCGACAAGAAGGGCAAGCGCTGATGAGCAAGCCAGCAGCCCCCCGCAAGGTCGGCGAGAAGGAAGCGCTCGCGGTCGGCAACACGATCCGTGGTTCGGCGCGCAAGCTCAACCTCGTCGCCGGCTGATCCGCGGCCGCAAGGTCGAGGAAGCTCTGAACATCCTGAAGTTCAGCCCGAAGGGCATGAGCGAGGACGTGTACAAGGTGCTCGCCTCCGCCGTCGCCAACGCCGAGAACAACCACAACCTCGACGTCGACGCGCTGGTCGTCGCCGAAGCGAGCGTCGGCAAGTCGATCTCGATGAAGCGGTTCGCGACCCGTGCGCGCGGCCGTTCGTCGCGCATCGTCAAGCCGTTCAGCCGTATCCGCGTCGTCGTTCGCGAGCAGGAAGAAGCGTAAACATGGGTCAGAAAACCTCTCCGGTCGGGCTTCGCCTGCAGATCAACCGCACCTGGGACAGCCGCTGGTTCGCGGAAGGCCAGGATTACGGCCGGCTGCTGCTCGAGGATCTCAAGATCCGCAAGTATATCGTCAAGAAGCTGCCGCAGGCGGCGATCTCCAAGGTCGTCATCGAGCGTCCGGCGAAGATCTGCCGCATCTCCATCTATGCCGCGCGCCCCGGCGTGATCATCGGCAAGAAGGGCGCGGACATCGAAAGCTCAAGAAAGAGCTGCGGAAGATGACGAGCTCCGAAGTGAGCCTCAATATCGTCGAGATCCGCAAGCCCGAGATCGATGCCAAGCTCGTCGCGCAGGGCGTTGCCGACCAGCTCGAGCGCCGGATTGCGTTTCGCCGCGCCATGAAGCGCGCGGTTCAGTCCGCGCTTCGTCTGGGTGCTGAAGGCATTCGTATCACCTGCGCGGGCCGTCTCGGCGGCGCCGAAATCGCGCGTACCGAATGGTATCGCG
>CAVVKB010000025.1:0-15233 GCA_963748685.1 uncultured Pseudomonadota bacterium
GCGGAGATGTGGCGACGAGCCTGCCCCCGTTGAATTCGCGGACGAACAATTCGCCATGCCCGCCGACGACCGCAACCGCGATTTCGCCGTCACGTTCCGCCGTCGCAGCGAGAAGCGCTAGCAAATCCATGCCATGAAGCGTCGCGCCCCATCCGATGGCGAGGCCGTGAGCGGCAGCGATCGAAACCCGGATGCCCGTGAAACTGCCCGGACCGACTCCGACCAGGATATGGCTAGCGGGTCGGCCGTTCATCAGTTCCGCGATCATCGGGACCAATCGCTCGGCGTGACCCCGGCCGATCACCTCGTCGGCCTGAGCGACGAGATGGCCCCGTGCATCGAACAAGGCAGCGGTGCACGCGGCGCTCGACGTGTCGAAAGCCAGGATCATAGGGCGAATAGTGGTCACATGCGGCTCAACGCCGCAACCCCTATCAGACCGCTTCGACCGATTTCGACTTCGGGCACGTAATGGCGGATCAGGCTCTCGATCCCGCGCTTCAGCGTGACGGCCGAGGAGGGGCAACCGGCGCAGGCGCCGTGCATCGAGAGATAGAGGTGGCCCTCGCGATAGCCCTTGTAGGCGATGTCGCCCCCGTCTTGAGCGACCGCCGGGCGGACGCGCGTTTCGATCAGTTCCTTGATCTGGTCGATGATGTCGGCATCGGCGGGGTCCTCGTCGAAGTCGATATCGCCGAAACTTCGATCCCGGCGGCGGTGCCCGGCACGAACAGGGGGGCGTTGCTGACAAAATGGTCGAGCAGGGTTTCGAGCACGAGCGGCTCGAGATCGGTCCAGGATACTCCGGGGCCCGCCGTGATGGAGATGAAGTCGCGGCCGTAGAAGACGCCTTCGACCATCCCGCTGTCGAACAGCGCTGTGGCGAGCGGCGAGCTGTGGGCGGCGTCGGCGTCGGCGAAATCGCGGGTGCCGGCTTCCATGACCGTTTGCCCGGGCAGGAACTTGCGCGTCGCCGGGTTCGGCGTCTGTTCGGTGTGGATCAGCATGCCGGCGATGTGGGCTGCCGGCCGGTTTCAATCAAGAACCAAAGGGCGGGGCGCCGGCGATGATCCAGCGAGTGATCGCGATGCCGGCGGCGAGGCACAGCAGTGCAACCCACCATTTGCCGGGCCGCATCGGCTTCGTGGCGGCTGGGACCGCCGCCCGGCCGGTGATCATGGCTTTGGTAAGGGCTCTGCCGCGCAGCCGGTAATAAATGATCGCAGCGACGTGCAGGACAATCAGGCCGAGGATGACGTTGAACCAGCTTTCGTGAAGATCGCGCGCCTTGTCGGAAGTGTCGATGCTCACAAGCCGATAGAGGGGGCCGGTGAACAGGCCGTCCTCGTCTTCGGCGACGAGGCCGAGACCGACCTGGACGGCGAGCGCGCCGAACAGCACGAGTACGCTAAGCGCGCCGAGTGGGTTGTGGCCGATGCCCGACCAGCGCCCGCGCAAATAATCCGCCACCGCACGCGGTCCGCCAACGAAGCTCGTAAAGCGCGCGGTCGAGCTGCCGACGAATCCCCACAGCAGGCGGAAGATCAGCAGCGTCAGGATCGCGCATCCGGACCAGATGTGCCAGCCGGTATGATGGTTGTGGACCGACCACCAGCTGAATGCGATCAGACCGGCGAGCAACCAGTGGACGAGCCGGACAGGAAGATCCCAGACCCGTTGCGTCGCGTGCGTTCCGCGCGATCAATGTTTTGGGGGCGCGGAAGCTGTCGTGACAGGCCTTGCAGGCCTGATCGACGCGCTCGTGAAGCGCCATCACCTTGTTCATGTCGCCACTTTTCGCGGCGGCATCGATCGCTCTGGCTGCGCCAGATAGTCGTTGGACCGGCGGATGAAGAGCGCCTGCTGAGTCCAGATTTCCGGCTTCGCGCGGGTCTTGCCGACATCCGGTCCGGTGCCTGCCGGGAACATGGCCGGGATTTTCGCGGCGGTGGCGGCCATGATCGACGTCTGCGCGCGGATCGTCGTCGCGTCGGGCGGACTGGAATCGAGGGCGCGATGAAGGGTCTTCATCGACTTGCCGAGCTGCTCCATCGCCTCATGACGATCATGCATGCACCTGCATCGCCTTGGGGCCGACTGACGGTCGCCGCGGTGGCGGTAGCAGCCAGTGCGGCAAGGGACGCAATTACAACGATACGCATAGAATTTCCTGTCATGCTCGGCCTTAGTCTTGCGGCACTTTCCAGCTGTCGTCGATCATCTTGATGATGCCGGAAAAATCCTTGCACCGCCGCCGCGGTCGACGAAACGCTGGTATAGCTCCTCCGCCTCGCCGCCCATCGGCGTATAGGCGCCGACGCTCCGCGCCGCATCCGCCGCGAGCTTCAGGTCCTTGAGCATCAGCGCCGCCGCGAAACCGCCCTCATAATCATGGTCGGCGGGCGTGTCGGGGCCGACGCCCGGGACCGGCGCGTAGCTGGTCATCGACCAGCTCTGGCCCGAGGCTTTCGAGGAAATGTCGAAGAAAACCTGCGGGTCGAGGCCAAGCTTCTGCGCGAGCACGAAGGCCTCGCACGTCGCGGCCATGGTCGCGCCGAGGATCATGTTGTTGCAGATCTTCGCGGCCTGACCGGCGCCGAGCTCGCCGGCGTGGATCACCGCCTTGGCCATCGGCTCGAGGAAAGGCCTGGCGCGTTCGAACTGCTCGTCGGTCCCGCCGACCATCAGCGCGAGCGTGCCAGCCGCGGCCGCGGCGATTCCGCCGGAGACCGGCGCATCGAAGAAAGTCGAAACCCTTCGCCTTCATTGCCTCGCCGACATCGCGCGCGCTGGCGACATCGATGGTCGAGCAATCGATCAGCAGCGCGCCCGGCTTGGCATACGGCGCGATGTCATTCTCGAACACCGCGCGCACGTGCTTGGCGGCCGGGAGCATGGTGATGACGACATCGGCGTCCTTCACGGCCTCAGCCGCTGATGGCGCGGCCGAACAGCCCGCCTGCGCCGCCTTCTCGACCGCTTCGGGAACGAGGTCGAAGGCGTTCACCTCATGCCCCGCCTTGGCGAGGTTCGGTGCCATCCCGCCACCCATGTGGCCGAGGCCGATGAATGCGATACGCGCCATGACTATCGCCCCTTCCAATTACCCGGCCGCTTGTCGACGAAGGCGGCCATGCCTTCCTTCTGGTCCTCGGTGCCGAACAGCCCGTGGAACAGCCGGCGCTCGAAGCGGATGCCCTGGCCGAGCGGGATTTCGAACGCGGCGTTGACCATTTCCTTGCACGCCACGGCCGCGAGCGGCGGCATCGCGGCGATCGCCTCGGCGGTCTTCATCGCTTCGTCGAGCAAGTCGGCGGCCGGCACGACCTTGGCCACCAGGCCGGAGCGCTCGGCTTCCTCGGCGCCCATCATCCGTCCGGTCAGGCACATCTCCATCGCCTTGGCCTTGCCGACCGCCCAGGTCAGGCGCTGCGAGCCGCCCATGCCCGGCGTCACGCCAAGCTTGATTTCGGGCTGGCCGAACTTCGCGCTGTCGGCGGCGATGATGAAGTCGGCCATCATCGCCACTTCGCAGCCCCCGCCGAGCGCATAACCGGCGACCGCGGCGAGCCACGGCTTGCGGGTCGCGGTGACTCGCTCCCAGCCCGCGAAGAAGTCCGACGAATACATGTCGGCGAAGCCCTGGCCCTGCATTTCCTTGATGTCGGCGCCGGCCGCGAACGCCTTCTCCGAGCCGGTCAGGACCAGGCAGTGCTGGCTGTCGTCGGCATCATAGGCCGCGAACACCTCGGTCAGTTCTTTCAGCACCTGGCTGTTGAGTGCGTTCAGCGCCTCGGGCCGGTTCAATGTGACCAGTGTGACGGCGCCGCGCCGCTCGACCAGGATGGTTTCGTATTCATCGATTACCTTGCGTCATTGGAGCGAGCGGCATCAGCTCCCTAGCGGAGGTCGCTGCGCTCCGAATGACGGGAAATCAAAAATCGAACGGCCGCCATTGTTCTTCGATCGGCAGCGGCTCGAAGAACGCGTCGACGTCGCGGTCGCCGATCACCTCGGGACGCGCGGGCGCCAGTTGGGCTTGTTGTCCTTGTCGATCAGGAGCGCCCGAACGCCCTCCTTGAAATCGGGATGGTGGATCAGGCGGACCATGATCCCATATTCCATCCGCATCTCGTCGACGAAGTGGAGCTGGTAGGGGCTTTCCTGAAGCAGTTTCAGGCTGACCTTGCAGGCCATCGGCGATTTCGCGCGGATGGTCTCGGCTTCCTTCGCGGCCCATCCGTCGCCGTCGGCCGCGCCGGCATCGAGCGCGTCGAGGATGTCCTCCAGCCGGTCGCTCGCGAAATAGCGGTCGATCTTCTGCAGATTGCCCATGATCCGGGCGTCGGGAATATATTCCTCGCTCAGTTCGTCGAGCACCGCCTGGGTGCGGAACGGCTGGGCGATGATCCGCTCCTTGGCCTCTTCGAGCCGATCCGACGGCAAATAATGCGTCGCGAGCCGAAGCCGGAGGCATTCCGCGCCGTCGAGCCGCGCGCCGGTCAGCGCGAGAAACTGCGCGAGCCGCCCGCGCAGTCGCGACAGATACCGCCCGCCGCCGACGTCAGGGAAAATGCCGATCGTCGTTTCGGGCATCGCGAGCATCGTCCGCTCGGTCGCTACGCGGTAGCGGCACGGGCAGGCGATGCCGACGCCGCCGCCCATCGTCACGCCGTCCATGAAGGCGACGCCCGGCTTGGGGTAGGTATATTCGAGGTGATTGAGCCGATACTCATCGAAGAAAAAGGCG
The DNA here is from genome assembly GCA_963748685.1 of uncultured Pseudomonadota bacterium. Classification (GTDB taxonomy): domain Bacteria; phylum Pseudomonadota; class Alphaproteobacteria; order Sphingomonadales; family Sphingomonadaceae; genus Sphingomicrobium. The sequence goes on from CAVVKB010000025.1 coordinate 4,751, forward strand.
CGGGCCGCCGCCTCGTGACCTTCGACGTCCTGGCTGATCCCGACGACATCGCCGCCGGCGCAGAAGCCGCGGCCTTCCGCATGATCGATCAGGATGATGCGCACATCGGGATCGTCGCGCCATTCGATCAGTGCGTTCGCCATGTCGCGCACCATCTGGCGGTTGAGGCTGTGCAGCGCCTTGGGGCGGTTGAGGCGAAGGCGGCCCGGCGAGGCCTTCCTTCTCTGGTCAGCACGTCCTTGTTGGTCACCGGCATATCCATCAGGGCATCATCGCGTAGCGGCCGGGCGCGGGCTCGATCGGCTTGGCCGGCTTGCGCGCGGGAACGGCTTCTTGCTGCCGTGCGCGCTCAGCCAGTTGGTCCACCACGGCCACCAGCTTCCTTCGTGCCGGGTCGCGGTCTCAAGCCATTGCTGCGGCTCGCCCGGTTGCTCGCGGTTGGTCCAGAAGCCGTGCTTGTTGGCGGCGGGCGGATTGATGACACCCGCATTATGACCCGACCCGCCAAGCACGAAGTCGGCGCCAAGGTGGCGCGCACCCTGATAGACCGCCTCCCACGCCGACACGTGATCGTCCTTCAGCGCAATCACCAGCATCGGCGTGTCGATGGCGGCGAGATCGATCGGCGTGCCATCGACGGAGAAACCGGCTGGCTCCTTGAGTTTGTTGTCGAGCAGCAGGTCGCGATTGTAGCTCTTGAGGAACGCCGCCGGGATTCGCGCGCCATCCTCGAACCAGTAAAGCAGGTCGGACGGCGGCGCCGGGCGGTCGAGCAGATAATGGTTCACGACCGACGACCAGATGAGGTCGTTGGCGCGCATCGCCGCGAACAGCCGCTGCAGCTCCAGGCTGTCGGCATAGCCCTGCCGCTCGAGATGCTCTTCGAGGGCGGACAAGTGGCTTTCGTGAACGAATGCCGCCCAATCGCGCATGTCCGAGAAATCGACCAGCGAGCCGATCAAGGTCGCGCTGTTGACCTCCTTGTCGCGCCCCTTGGCGGCGAGATAGGCGAGCGCAATCGCCGCTAAGGTGCCGCCGAGGCAGAAGGAGAACAGATCGGGCGCGGAACCGGTCGCGCTTTCGGACCTGGCCGATTGCTTCGACAATGCCTTCCAGGACGTAGGCGGCGACATCCTTGTCCTGATGCGCCTTGCCCGGGTTGACCCAGCTGATCACGAACACGGTGCGGCCTTCGTCGACCAGCCATCTGACCAGGCTCTGCCGCGGCACGAGGTCGATCATGTAATAGCGGTTCACCAGCGGCGGAACGTAAAGCAACGGCTCCGGCGGCGACCTTTTCGGTCGTCGGCGTGTACTGGATCAGCTGGAACAGCTCGTTCTCGAACACGACCGCGCCCGGCGTGGCGGCAATCGTCTCGCCTTTCTTGAAGGCGCCGGGATCGGTTCGCCGCTGGACGATGCCCTTGCCGCTGCCGATGTCCTCCATGAGATGGCTGAAGCCCTGCACGAGGTTCTGCCCGCCGGTCTCCTTGGTGCGCTTCACCACTTCGGGGTTGGTCGCCGCGAAATTCGTCGGGGCGATGGCATTCAGATATTGGTCGAGCAGGAACCGCGCCATCGCGCCGTGCGAGGTGTCGCCGGTGGTCTTCTCGACCGTCTCCCGAAGCTGCTTCGAGGCGAGCAGGTAAGCGTCGCGGATCGCGCGGTAATAAGGGTCGTCCTGCCACTCGGTCGCGGAGAAGCGCCGGTCGCGGGGCTTCTCGCTCGCCGTGCCCGAAAGCGCCCCAGTCCAGAAGTCGCCCCACTGCTTCGCCGCCTGGAGCTGGACGTTGAGCAACTCGGACGGCCGCGCGGCAAAGCCCATCGCCGCGTCACCCGCCGCCTGGGCAAGCGCGAACGGATCGAACGGGAGGGTGGGCTTGGAACCGGCCATGGCTATTGGCGAAGCAGGTCGCGGCTGACGATCACGCGCATGATCTGGTTGGTGCCCTCGAGGATCGAATGGACGCGAAGGTCGCGCCAGAAGCGCTCGATCGGATAATCCTGCAAATAGCCGTAGCCGCCGTGAAGCTGGAGCGCGCGGTCGACGATCGAGCTGCCGCTGTCGGTCGCCAGCCGCTTGGCCATTGCCGCGAAGCGCGTCTTGTCGGGCGCGTTGGCGGTTACCTTGGCCGCGGCGACGTACAGCAGATAGCGCGCGGCCTGTAGCTCGGTCTCCATGTCGGCGAGCGTGAACTGGGTCGCCTGGAAGTCGGCGATCGGATTGCCGAACTGCTTGCGCTCCTTGGTGTATTTGATCGCCTCGTCGAGGCAGCGCTGGGCGCCGCCGAGCGAGCAGGCGCCGATGTTGAGACGGCCGCCGTCGAGGCCCATCATCGCGATTCGGAAGCCTTCGCCTTCGCCGCCGACGCGGTTCGCGACGGGAACGCGGACTTCATCGAAATTCACTTGCGCGGTCGGCTGCGAATGCCAGCCGAGCTTCTTTTCCTGCGCGCCGAAGCTGACGCCCTTCATGTCCTTGTCGATGACCAGGCAGGAAATGCCCTTGGGTCCTTCTTCGCCAGTGCGAACCAAGGTCACGTAGACTTCGTTCTCGCCGCCACCCGAGATGAACGCTTTCGAGCCAGAAACGACGTAGTGATCGCCGTCGAGCATCGCCTTGGTTTTAAGTGACGCCGCGTCCGACCCGACGAAGGCTCGGTCAGGCAATAGCTGGCGATTTGTTCCATCGTGATCAGCGAGGGCAGATATTTGTGCTTCACATCGGCTGAGCCGAAACGGTCGATCATCCAGCATGCCATGTTGTGGATGGAGATGAAGGCACTGGTGCGAGGGCAGCCGTAGGCGATCGCCTCGAAGATCAGCGCCGCTTCGAGCCGGCCCAAGCCAATGCCGCCGCTTTCTTCGGAGACGTAGATGACCCAAAGCCAAGCTCGGCCGCCTCCCGCATCGTGTCTCTCGGGAAGATGTGCTTCTCGTCCCACTCGGCCGCGAACGGGCGTGATCGCGTCCGCGGTGAACTTGCGCCGCCATCTCCTGGATCTGGAGCTGGTCGTCGGTCAGGTCGAATTGGCTCATTGCGGGGGCGCTCTAGCCCGCGACTTCCTCTTTGAGCAATCCTTCGAACCGGAGCACGTGGCGAACCGGCGCGCGGTCCATCATTCGCTCGCGAAAAGCGCCGAGGTGCGGCCACTTGTCGAGGCCCATGAACTTCTCGGCCCAGCCGGTCATGACGAAGAGATAGGGGTCGGGCAGGGTGAGATGGTCTCCAAACAGGAACGGGCCGTCGCCGAGACGGTCGTCGATATAATCGAATTTCTTGCCAAGGTCCCTGATCACGAGCTGTTTCATCTCGTCGCTCGAAGTCCGGGCTGAACAGATAGCTGAACCTTTTGTGGAGCTCGGTGGTGATGAAATTGACCATCTCCAGCACCCGGTAGCGGCGGAAATCGCCCAGCGGCGGAAGCACTTCGGGCCAATTGGTGCGGTCGCCGAGATACTGCAGGATCACCGCGTTTTCCGTCAGCACTTCGCCGCTGTCGAGCTGCAACGCCGGGACCGCGCCCTTTGGATTGATGGCGAGATAATCGCTCCCATCCTCGAGCTTTTTCGCCCGAAGGTCGACGCGGACGGCGTCGTGGGCGATCCCGATTTCGTGGAGCAGGATGTGCGGCGCCTGCGAGCAGGCACCCGGCGAATAATAGAGTTTCATCGGCGTTCCTTCCGCTCAGTGACTGTTGCCGAGGTCGTTGACGTCGGGCTTGTCGTCGCCCGAATTGAGCTCGCCCGCCGTGTCCTCGCTGCTTTCGTCGGGCGGCAGCGTTTCGATCTCGGCATTGGCGGGAAGCTGGCCGTCAACCACGTTGCTGTCGACCGACATGTCCTGGCTAGCCGCGTTCTCGGTCGCCTTCTGGCTGCAGGCCGCGACGACAAGCGCGGCAGTGGCGACGATCAGGAACTTAAATGCACTTGGCATAGGTAAAGCTCACCGAGGGCTTGGTTTCGGTCCGTGTCAATCGCTGTTTCGACGCCGCCAACGCTTCAAATTTCGTCCAGTTCTGCCCTTCGCCGGTGAAGGCGAAAGTGCCGCTGATGGAGTTGCCGTCGGTGTACGCATCGGCGCCCGGTACCGCGCGGGATTCGTAGAAGCGAAGCTCGCCCGGCGTGATCGTCAGCAGTCCCTTGGCATCGCTTCGTCCAGCCATGCAGTCGGCGGGCGTCAGGCCCCAGCGGCCCTGGAGCGCGGCGGGAATGGTCACCGCCGGTTGCGGGAGCGGCGTGGCCGGATGAGTGTTCGCATGGGGCTCGCCCGAAGCACTGGGAGCGGGCGCATTGACGCTGGGCAGCCCAACAACGTTGGTCGCCTTGTCGTCGACGGGATCGTTGCGGCTGCATGCTACCACGATCAGGCAGGCGAGGACGCTGATGAACGGGAAGCGGATCACTCGCCTTCAACAACCGGCGCCCTCAACTTGTTGCAGGGGTCTCGCGGTGAGACGGTGCTCTAATAGCTCCTCGCGGCCAGGCATTGGACGCGCTCGTCCGAGCCAGTGGCGAAGTTCGCGCGGGCAAAGAACCAGCGCGTCCCGTTTATAGCCGTGAAATGCCGAGCTGGTGAGGCGAAGCGCGAAATCCGTGCGGTCGGTGACCACGTAAGTCGGCCCGTCCGGATCGGCGACCTCGGTCACCGCGGCGTCGCCATAGCGGCGAACCAGGCGACCCGCGGCGGGCCTTGCCCCGCTCCAGATGCTAACGTTGCGGCCCGCGAGAATGACCCGAGCGGCCGGCGCTCCCGCTCCCTGCGGCAGGATCAGCGCCCGATCGCCCCGGGCGAGCGAAACGCGATAGCCGCCGCCGCAGAAGTAGCCCGGTCCCTGATATTCCTCGGTATGCGGGCCGGTCCATTGCGTCAGAGCCGCCGCCGCGAGCGCCAGCAGGATCATGCTTCTCCCCCTTTCGCTTCTCCTACCCGAAGGTCGGAATGTTGAACGCGTTCTCGCCATGCGGGCCGCCGTCGGGCCAGCGCTGCGTGACGACCTTGTTCTTGGTCCAGAAGCGAAGGCCCTCCTGGCCATACTGGCCGATGTCCCCGAAGCCCGAGCGCTTCCAGCCGCCGAAGCTGTGATAGCTGACCGGCACCGGGATCGGCACGTTGACGCCGACCATCCCGACATTGACTCGGGCCGCGAATTCGCGGGCGGCGTGGCCGTTGCGGGTGAAGATCGCGACGCCGTTGCCGTAATCATGCTCGGACGGAAGCCGGACCGCTTCCTCGAAATCATTGGCGCGAACGATCTGCAGCACCGGGCCGAAGATTTCGTCCTGGTAGCTCTTCATCGTCGGCTTCACATGGTCGAACAGGGTCGGGCCGACGAAGAACCCCTCTTCATGGCCCTGCAGCATGAAGCCGCGGCCATCGACGACCAGCTCGGCGCCTTCGTCGATGCCCATCTGGATGTACTGCTCGATCCGCTCCTTGTGCGCCTTGCTGACGACCGGGCCGTAATGCGCTTCAGGGTCGGTCGACACGCCGACGCGCAAGCCCGCGATCGCCGGGATCAGCTTCTCACGGAGGCGGTCCGCGGTCTCGTCGCCAACCGGGACCACGACCGGCAGCGCCATGCAGCGTTCGCCCGCCGAGCCGAAGGCCGCGCCGGCAAGGTCGTTGACGACCTGGTCGAGGTCGGCGTCAGGCATGACGATGCCGTGGTTCTTGGCGCCGCCGAAGGCCTGGACCCGCTTGTTGTTCGCCGTTCCGCGCGAATAGATATACTGCGCGATGTCGCTGCTGCCGACGAAGCTGACCGCCGCGATGTCGGGATGATCGAGGATCGCGTCGACCATTTCCTTGTCGCCATGGACGACGTTGAGGACGCCGTCGGGCAGGCCCGCTTCCTTCATCAGCTCGGCGAGGCGGATCGGCACGCTGGGGTCGCGCTCCGAGGGCTTCAGGATGAACGCGTTGCCGACGGCGATCGCCATGCCGAACATCCACATCGGGATCATCGCCGGGAAATTGAACGGCGTGATGCCGGCGCCGATGCCGAGCGGCTGGCGCATCGAATAAACGTCGATGCCGGGACCCGCGCCGACGGTATATTCGCCCTTCAGCGCCTGCGGGATGCCGCAGCAATATTCGATCACCTCGAGGCCGCGCTGAACGTCGCCTTTGGCATCGGCGATAACCTTGCCATGCTCGCTCGACAGCGCATGCGCGAGCTGGTCCATGTTCTTTTCGACCAGCTCCTTGAACTTGAACATGACCCGCGCGCGCCGCTGCGGGTTGGTTGCGGCCCATCCGGGCTGGGCTTGCCTCGCCGCGGCAACGGCATGTTCGAGGTCCGCGGCACTGCCAAGGCGGACATGGGCCTGGACCTGGCCCTGGTTGGGGTCGAACACGTCACCCTGACGCTCGCCCGAAGCGAAACTGGAACCGCCGATGAAATGGTCGATGCTGCGAAGCATGAATACGCGTCCTCGTGGAATCTGGGATGGAATTGCCGCGCCACTAGACCCGGCGGAATGCAAATGCCAGTTGCCCGCCCCCCGGCCCGAGACGCGACAGAGGGGAGAGTCGCGATGCGTAAATTTGCTCGCTCTTTCAGCACTGCCGCTGATCGGCGCCGCGCCGCCACCCTCGGTCGATGCCAAGCTCCGCGCGATCATCGCGCCGGTGAGCCAGGCGCAACTGCGCCACACGATCGAAACGCTGGTTGGCTTCGGCACCCGCCACACGCTGTCGTCGCAGACCGACCCCAAGCGCGGCATCGGCGCGGCGCTCGAATGGGCACGCGGCGAGTTCCAGCGGGACTTCGGCCGCCTGCGGGGAGTGCCTGACCATCGTCGACCCTTCCGAAACCTTCACCGGCGCTCGCATCCCGACGCCGACCCGCGTGCGCGACATGGTCGCAATCCAGCGCGGGACCGAGCGGCCCAACGACGTCGTCATCATCCAGGGCCATATCGACAGCCGCGTCACCGACATCATGAACTGCGACCTCGGATGCGCCCGGCGCCAACGACGATGGCTCGGGCACTGCCGCGGTGATCGAGGCGGCGCGCGTGCTGTCGAAGCACAAGTTCCCCGGCACGATCGTCTATGCGGCGCTCTCGGGCGAGGAGCAGGGGCTCTATGGCGGCAAGGTGCTCGCCAATTATGCCAAGGCGCAGGGCTGGAACGTCATCACCGTCCTCAACAACGACATCATCGGCAACAGCTGCTCGTCCGATGGCGTGTGCGATTCGACCGCATGCGCGCGTGTTGTCGGAAGGCCCGCGCTCGCAGGGCGAGGCCGAATTGTCGAAGCGGTGCACAGCCTCGGCGGCGAGAACGATGCGCCGTCGCGCAACATCTCGCGCTATCCTCGACAGCCTCGCCGACCGGCTCAAGATCGGGCTCGACGTGCGGCAGATCTGGCGCACCGACCGCTTCGGCCGCGGCGGCGACCACATCCCGTTCCTGGAGATGGGCTATCCCGCCGCGCGGATCAGCGTCGCGATCGAGAATTACAATTGGCAGCACCAGGATCTGAGGACCGAGAACGGCATCCGCTACGGCGACACGATCGACCACGTCGACTTCGCCTATCTCGCCAAGATGACCAAGCTCAACGTTGCCGCACTCGCCGCCATCGCCAGCGCCCCGCCGCCGCCGGAGCCGAAGGTCGAGGGGGCGGTGAGCACGGATACGACCATCACGTGGGCACCGGTGGCGGCCGCGACCTCGGTACGCGGTGCGCTGGCGGCGGACCGACGCGAACAATTGGGAAGTCGTCGCCGCCGCCACGCCCGCAAGTGCTTGTGCGCGCCGCGAGTGCAAGATCGTCCTGCCCACATTCGCGTCGACGATTGGGTGTTCGGCGTCTCGTCGGTCAGCAAGGACGGGTTCGAAAGCCCGGTCGCATCGGCGGTACCGGGTGGCGCGTTCAAGCCCTATATCGCTCCTCCGAAGAAGTAGACGTCATTGCGAGCGGAGCGAAGCAATCCAGTCTCTGCGTTGATGGCTGGATTGCCGCGGGCGCAGTTCACGCCTCGCGATAACGGTTAAGGAAGAGTGACATGGCCGGCGGATGGACGCGTGACGGCGCGGGTCAGGACCAGATCGACGACACGGTAAAGGATGCGATCCTGCGCGCTCGGGCGCTCACACCGCAGGGCGAAAGCCCGGAAGAATGCGACGATTGCGGCGAACCGATCCCGAACAAGCGGCGCGAGGCGCTGCCCGGCGTCCGCACCTGCGTCGCCTGCCAATCGGAACGCGACAAGGCCGTCGTCCACTCGACCATCAACCGCCGCGGCAGCAAGGATAGCCAGCTGCGCTAGGCCGCGGCGCGACGGGGGTCGTCAGCCGCAACCGCTCGGGCTAATGTTCCGGAAACCGGAGGGGGGCGCTGGCGGACATCTTCGTCTCTTATGCTCGGCCGAATGCTCGCGACGCCGCGGCGATTGCCGACGCGCTCTCCGCGCGCGGTTACTCGGTCTGGTTCGATGCCGACCTTCCCGCGCATCGCTCCTATGCCGAGGTGATCGAAGAGCAGTTGGCGGCCGCCTCTGCTGTGCTGGTCTTGTGGTCGAAGGATTCGGTGGGATCGCAATGGGTGTGCTCCGAAGCGAACCGCGCTCGGGAAACAGGCCGCCTGGTGCAGGCGCGGGTCGATGATGCCCGGCTTCGCATGCCCTTCGATCAAATTCAATGCGCGGACCTGAGCGGCGAAGTCAGCGAGTCTCGAAGGCTCGGCGGGCTGGCGGACGATCACCAGGAGCATTGCTGCGCGCTGGCGCCCGAGCCGATGCCACTACGCGCCGAGGCCAAGCCCCATGTGATCCCGTCCGCGGGCCAGAGCCGCCGCAAGATCATCATTGGCGGCGCCGCTGCGGCCGCGGTCGTCGCCGTAGGCGGGGGATGGTGGGCGCTGGGCAAGCGACAGTCCACTTCCGCGATTCCGCCGGACGTTGCCACCTTGCTTGACCAAGCCAAGGGATCGCTGTGGCAGAATACCCCTGAAGGGCAAAATCAGGCCATCGGTATCCTGCGCCAGGTCGTGTCGAACAATCCCACCATTGCCGAAGGGTGGGGCCGTCTTGCGATGAGCTATGCCCTCACTTCCCACTGGCGGGGATCAGCCGATGGCTTGTTGCTCCAACAGCGGGCTCGATCCGCCGCGCAACAGGCCCTCGCCATGGATGCGCATAACGTACGGGCGCTGGTCGGCCGGGCATGGGCCGAGCCTTTTATGGGAAATTGGCTTACGGTCATCCGCGATGTCCGCAATGCGCTAAGCTTCGACCCGAAGGACAGCGAAAGCAACTTCATGCTCGCCATGAACCTTTCGATGACCGGGGCAAGCCGTGAAGCGCTGGATCACGTCAACCCGGTCCTGTCCGCCGGCCCCACGCCCGGCATTTATGTCTGGCAGGCGCAGATGCTGTGGTCGGCGGGACGGGATGACGCACTCGACGCGCTGCTCGATGAAGCAACCAAGCTGTACCCGACCCATTTCGGGGTCTGGTTCACACGCTTCTACACGGCGATGATGGGCGGCCGGCCCGAGATGGCGCTCGCGCTTGCCGCCAATACCGCCAACTGGCCGACGAACATCGACCCCAGGAGATCAATCGGTCGTTCACGTTGCGCGCGCGATGCAATCCCGCGCACCGGCCGATGTCGACGCTGTCATCAAGGAGTGGACGGACCATGCGCACCATGGCGCCGGTCGCGCGGAAAATGCCGCGCAATTCATGTCAGTGCTCGGCCGGCTGGATACGCGTTCGCCGTTCTTCGCGCGTATTATTTCGCTGAAGGCTTCGATCCCGGCGAGGTCCGCTTTCGATCGCGCGCAAGGCAGCTTCACGCCGCGGAACGATCGCCAGACGGCTTTCCTGTTCAACCCGGCGATGGCGTCGGCGCGGGCCGATCCGCGCTTTCCAGCGCTGATCGACGAATTGCATCTCACCGATTATTGGCGCGCATCCGGCAAGAAACCTGATTATCTCAGCTGATGAACCTCTTTTTGCGCGCAGCGTAATCTAGGAATGCCCGGCAAACGCACCGCCAGCCTGCCGTCGCGCAAGCAGATCCTCGATCTCATCGCGTCATCCGGTCAGCCGGCGGGGAAACGCGAGATCGCGCGCGCGTTCGGCCTGTCCGGCCAGGACAAGATTGAGCTCAAGCGGCTGCTCAAGGATATGGCCGATGAGGGCCTGATGAACTCATCGCCAGGCCGCGCCTTCCATCAGTCCGGCGGCGTGCCGAAAGTCACGGTGCTGCGCGTGGTCGAGGTCGATGACGGCGGCCAGGTTCGCGCGGTGCCTGAGCAATGGCACGCCGAGACTGCTCCCCCCAAGCTCCGGATCATAGAGCGCGGGCGCAAAGGGGCGCTCGGCATCGGCGATCGCGTGCTCGCCAGGACCGAGGAGCGCGGGCAGGGCCTGATTGCTCATCCGCTCAAAAAACTCGAACGCTCGGCTGAACTCGTGTTGGGTGTGGTGAAACGCGAAGGTGAGCGCTTCTGGCTGTCGCCGG
>CAVVKB010000026.1:0-27889 GCA_963748685.1 uncultured Pseudomonadota bacterium
CGCTCCAGCTCGAGCGCCCGAACGCATCCCATTCGGTCACGATGACCAGCGCGTCGGCGCCCGTCGCCGCCGGCGTCAGCGTCGTCGACGAACTCGATCCCTTTCGGCAACTGCTTCGCCTGCTCGCAGGCAGCCGGATCATACGCGCAAACCTTTGCCCCGCGCTCGACCGGCGCCTGACGATCGGGATCGAAGGGGCGTCGCGCGTGTCGTCGGTACTGGGTTTGAAGGCGGGGCCAGAATGCCCACCCGCTTGCCCGCGACGCTGCCACCGAGAGCCCGTTCGACGCGGGTCGACCATGCCGGGCCTTGCGGTCCTCGTTGACGGATGACCGTGCTGCACGAGTCCGCTGTTCGACGCCGGCCGCGTCGGCGGTGCTGCAGCAGCGCCAGCGTATCCTTGGGGAAACGGCCCCCGCCATAGCCCGGACCCGGCGTGGAGGAATTTGGGACCGATGCGGTTGTCGAGGCCGATACCGCGCGCCACGTCCTGCACGTCCGCCCGACCGCTTCGCACAGGTCGGCCATCTCGTTGATGAAGCTGATCTTGACCGCGAGAAAGGCCTTGACGGGCATATTTGGTCAGCTCCGCTGTCCGCCGGCCCGGGTAATCAGGATTGGGGGCGCGGTTGAGGAACAGCGGCCGATCGACTTCCGCAGCGCGTGCTGGGGCCCGCTCGTCCTCCGCCCCGATGACGATCCGGTCGGGATGCTTGAAGTCCGCGATCGCCGCGCCTTCGCGGAGGAATTCGGGATTGGACGCGACGCGATACATCCGCCACTGATCCTCCTCGCGCAGGATCTGCTCGATCTTGGTCGCCCGTGCCGACCGGAACCGTCGACTTGGTGACGACGACGGTGCCCGGACGAATGACTGTGCTATCTCCCGAACGGCTTCGAAGACGTAGGTGGAGATCGGCATGCCCGTCCCCGCGCCGAGCGGTGTACCGACGGCGATAAACACCGCTTCGGCGTCCTTCACGCTGTGGCGAGGTCGAGTAGTGAAGGTGAGCCGGCTCGCGCCCGGCGTTGCGCCTTGACCAGCGCTTTCGAGCCCGGGCTCCCAGATCGGCATGACCCCGGGCATTGAGCCCATCGATCTTCGCTAAGTCCTTGTCGACGCAGCAGACGCGATGACCGAAGTCGGCGAGGCAGGCGCCGGGGACCGCCCGCATAGCCAGTCCCAATCATCGCAATGCGCATGAACTGTACTTAATCCCTGAACTATCCCGATCGTGGTCATAGCGAAGGCGATTGAAAGGGCAAACCGCGAAGCGGCGGCGTTCCAATGCAGCACGACGGGAACCAACACTTCTAACCGCCAGTACGCGATTGAAGACACGCCTCTATGCCCGGATAATGCTCGGTTAAGCTGCCCGCGGAATCAGTGGCAAATGGGGCGGTTGCGTGGACCACGGCCTGATCGACCAAATCTACGAAGCGCGGGGCTGCCCTAGCCGTTCGCCGACCGTCCACCACGCCGTTGCCGCAGGCCGGTCCGTTGGCGGTGTGTCCTGACCAATTCGCCGCACGGCACCGAAGGTATTGTGTCCCCCCGGCTCGAACGCGATCTCGCTGATTATGTGGCCGAAGGCTGGGCCGCCGATCCGGTACGCACGGCGCCATTGATAGCCGAGCAGTTCCCGGGCTTCCGCGCCGAAACCGACTATCGCTCGATCGCCGAGATCGAAGCCCTCCCCGCGCACGCCGAATTCCTCGATCCGCGCGGTTTGATCGCCGGCACGGCAACCGCGATCCAGGGGACGAGCGACCGTTCGATGTTCCTCGCGTTCGAGGGGTTCCCGTCGCACAACGCTTCGCGGGCCGCAATTCCCTTCCTCAATACTCTGAGGTCTCACCTGGCTCGGGCGATCAGCCTGACGGCGTTGCACAAAAGCCGCACTCAGGTCATCGTCGACAGCCTGGCGCTCGCCGGAGCAGCGGCGGCGGTGGTCGGGCGCGATGGCAGGTTGCGCGCGGCCAACGCCGGCTTCACCGCGCGCATGGCCGAGCGCATGATCGAAGGCCCGCATGGCCTCCTCACCGATCCTTTCCTCGAGGCCAGTTCGCTGCGGCGCTAGAACGTCATCGCGCCGATTGCGGCGCGGTGCAGTCCGTCGCCGTGCGCGATGCCGACGGCGCGCCGCCGTTCGCCATTCACCTGCTGCCGATCAAGGGCGCCGCGCGCGAGCTGTTCGAAAATGACCGCGTGCTCTGCTGATTCCCGATGGCGCCAACCTCTGCGTGCCCGACTCCGGTCTGCAGCGCCTCTGTAAGGTCTCACTCCCGCAGAAGGCCCGCCTCTCCCATCTGCTAGGCCAAGGCCACTCCGTCGCCGAAGCCAGACGCTGCCTCGCCGACACCGAAGCGACCGCGCGCGTGCATTTGAAGAGCGTGTTCCTGAAAACGGGGGTGAGCCGGCAGGCGGAGCTGGTGCGGCTGCTGATAGGGCTGGCCGGGCCGGCGAGCGCTTGAAGGTTAAACTTTCAGTTCGCGACGTAAACCTTAACAAAAACCTACCATATTTGAGGCATGTGGGCTCCTTCCACCCAACGTATCTCATCCTCTTCGTTTTCGGGCCCGTTATGAGTGCCCGAGTAAGGAACGGGAGGACCGTAATGGGCAAGGAATTTACCGCCATAGCAAGTCTCGTATTGGCAGCATCTCCGGCCGTGGCTGATTCCGTCTACACCGGCACACGAACCGTGGGCAATGAAACGGCATTCGTGACCCTCACGACCGATGGGAGCACGGGCGCCTTATCTGCGAGCAACATTCTCGGCTTTACCGTCGATTTCTCGGACGGAACTTCAATTTCCGGAAATTCGAATAACGTCAGTACTCAGGGCAGCGCACTGTTTCAGAGTGCCAAGAGATCGGCTTCAACTTTTCCTATCCGGTCGGCCCGAATGGCACCTATTTCGCGCTGGTCGGCCAAAACGCGCGACCGTGCAAAACTCGCTTTATTGCGTTCAGATCCAGTTCGCGTGCGGTGCAAGTGGTACAGGCGAAGTCATCAACACCTACGACGGCTACGGCCAGGCGCAATTCACGCCACGAACTACGTTTGTTTTTCGCTGTTCGAACTGCAGTCCACGGCCTCGAGCGCCGTTCCAGAGCCCGCCACTTGGGCGATGATGCTGCTCGGGTTTGGTGCGGTCGGATTGTCCATTCGGCGCCGCAAGCCGGTGGCGTTAGCCCAGTTCGCATAGGTCTGAAGGAGGTTTCATTGTCTTACACGAAGCTGTTTACGGCGCCTTCCTTTGCTGTCGGACTGGCGATCAGTTCACGGCTCTCGCGCTCGGTCACCCTTGTCGCCTACACCGATCAGCGCTTCATTTCCGACTGGACCGATAGCCGCGACAACATTGGAAATCTTTCTTCCGTTCGATTCTCTGCCGGCTAGCTCTCCGCGGCAGTCCGGATACTTAATCAATCTTCGACCGCATATGCCCTCATCCAATCTGTGCGATCGTCCAGTTCGATGATTTTCAAATATCGGGCCTCACCTCCACACCATTTATGAAGGTGAGGATCGGTGATACCGATCTGGGAACGCTCGGCTCGAACGATTTCGCGTTGACATTTAAGTGGGGGCGGACGGACGCCCCCTTGGATTGCTGTTCGACGAATACTCTACCCTCACTCGGATATCGCGACGTGGACGGGAACACCGCTTCTCTTCGGCTCAAGTAACGGCGCGGTCATCCCGCCGGTGCCCGAACCTTCCATTTGGGCGACGATGCTTGGTGGGCTTCGTTACGATCCAGTGCGAGCGCTGCGCCGCCGCAAATCATTCGTCACTCTTCGTTATTGCCTAAGCATTTATTGTGGGGGGCAGCGCCACCGGTCGTTGTGATCGGCGGCGCAATCCGTGCCTGCACAGCTCTTGACCAGCGGCTAGACAAAGCCGCACAACCGCGAATCGCGTATCCTACAATCACCCTGCCGGTGCATGATGGCGCGATGTCTCGCCTGCCGCCCCGCCCGGTCTTCCCGAAATCCTGGCCGCGTGCCTCGCTAGAGTCACGCAAATGGCGCCGCTCTCCGTGACTTTCAGTGACTTGAGCAGCGGTTCCTGTATGCCGGCAGCCGCAGCCGCGTGCGATTTGACCGCGAAACGAGCCAAAACCAGTTTTCCCCTCGATTTCGCCGGAAACTTCCTATATTGGCGCGGCCCTTCCGATGAACGTCACTACACTCCCAAAGCCCCCGCGCGTGGGCCTGGTCTCGCTCGGCTGTCCCAAGAATTTGGTCGACAGCGAGCGGATCATGACCAAATTGCGCGCCGATGGCTACGACATGTCGCCCGATTATGCGGGCGCCGACGTCGTGCTGGTCAACACCTGCGGCTTCCTCGATTCCGCCAAGGAAGAAAGCCTGGAAGCGATCGGCGAAGCCATTGCCGAGAACGGGCGCGTCGTCGTCACCGGCTGCATGGGCAAGGAGGCCGAGGTCATCCGGAATCGCTTTCCGGATGTCCTCGCGATCACCGGTGCCCACCAATATGAAGAGGTGGTGGCCGCAGTCCACGAGGCTGCCCCGCCGATCCCTTCACCTTTCATCGACCTGGTGCCGGAGGCCGGCCTCAAGCTGACGCCGCGCCACTACAGCTATTTGAAAATCTCGGAGGGCTGCAACCACCGCTGCGCCTTCTGCATCATTCCGCACCTCCGCGGCGACCTCGTCAGCCGCCGCCCTGACGCGATCCTCCGCGAGGCCGAGAAGCTGATCGCGGCGGGTACGAAGGAGCTGCTGGTCATCAGCCAGGACACGCGCGCCTATGGCGTCGACATCCGCCACAAGGCCTGGCCGTGGAAGGGCGAGCGAAGTCCGCGCGCACATGACCGACCTCGCGCGCGAGCTGGGGAAGCTCGGAGCCTGGGTTCGGCTGCATTACGTTTATCCCTATCCGCACGTGGACAATATCATGCCCCTGATGGCGGATGGCCTGATCCTGCCCTACCTCGACATTCCCTTTCAGCACGCGAGCCCAAGCGTCTTGCGCGCGATGCGCCGTCCCGCGAACGACGCGAAGGTGCTTCAGCAAATCCGGTCGTGGCGGGAGCAGGTGCCCGATCTCGCGATCCGTTCGTCGTTCGTGGTCGGTTTCCCCGGCGAGACCGACGAGGATCTCGCTTACCTCCTCGGCTGGCTGGAGGAAGCGCAGCTGGACCGCGTCGGCGCGTTCAAGTTCGAGCCGGTCGAAGGCGCGCCGGCCACCAGCATGGCCGACCAGGTGCCGGACGACATCAAGCAGGAACGCTACGAAGCGGTGATGATGCTGTCCGCGCGGATCAGCGCCGAAAAGCTCGCCGCCAAGGTCGGCTCGACCCTCGACGTCCTGATTGACGAGGTGGACGCCGAAACCGGCGGCGCCACCGGCCGGTCCAAGGCGGACGCGCCCGAGATCGATGGCGAGATCCACCTCCGCGACGCCGGCGGCCTCGCTCCCGGCGACATCGTCAGCGCGCGGATCGAGGACGCCGACGAGCACGATCTCTTCGGCGTTCCCCTTGGAGCCAGTGCTGGCTTAAGCGGTCGCGATGACCGATTTCTCATCCCTGCTCGGCGCCGACCGCGGCCAAGCTGCCCGGCCAATTCATCTGGTCGACAAGGAAAGCTTCGAAGGCTGGGCCAAAAAGCGCCCGGCCGAGGACCGGGCGTTGCTAGAGGCGCAGCGCTTTGACGGCAAAACCAGCTCAGCTTTCGTGATCCTGCCGCGCGGCGCTGAGTTCGAGGTGGTGAGTGCCGTAAAGGCCATCGATCGTCTCACTCCTTGGTGCCTCGCCAAGCTGGCCGAGGCACTGCCGGAGGGGAGCTACCGGTTGGCCGAGGGCGAGCCCGGACCAGGCCGCGCTGGGCTGGCTACTTGGCCAGCATAGGTTCGACGCCTTCCGATCGAAATCGGAAGAGCCCGAACGCGGACCGCGCATCCTGGTCACCGGCGATCCGGCGAAGATCGAAGGCATGGTTCGCCTTGCCGAGGCAACCGGGCTCGTGCGCGACCTGGTCAACACGCCCGCTGGCAATCTCGGGCCGGCCGAAATCGAGAATGCCGTACGCGAACTCGCCAACGAAACCGGCGCGCAATGTTCCGTCGTCAGCGGCGCGGACCTGGCCGAAGGCTATCCGCTCATCGCGGCAGTCGGCGGTGCGGCGACAAGCGAGCGGGCGCCCCGACTGATCGAGCTTGAATGGGGCAAGACCGACGACCCGCGGGTGGCGATCATCGGCAAGGGTGTGTGCTTCGACAGCGGCGGGCTCGACCTCAAGCCGGCGAGCGGGATGCGGCTGATGAAAAAGGACATGGGCGGGGCTGCCCACGCCCTCGCTCTCGCCCGGCTGATCATCGGCGAGAAGCTTCCCGTCCGCCTTCACCTGCTGATCCCGGCCGTCGAGAACGCGGTGTCGAGCGCGGCCTACCGGCCCGGAGACATCATCAAGTCGCGCAAGGGCCTGTTCGTCGAAATCGACAATACCGATGCCGAAGGCCGCCTGATCCTCGCCGATGCGCTCGCCAAGGCATCGGAGTCGGAGCCGGAGCTGATTGTCGATTTCGCGACCTTGACCGGCGCCGCCCGGGTTGCGCTCGGCCCCGACCTGCCGGCCTTCTTCAGCAATAGCGACGAGCTCGCCGCCGACGCCGCAAGCGCGGCCGCGAGCACCGAGGACCCGCTCTGGCGGATGCCGCTATGGGGCCCGTACGACGAAATGCTGAAGAGCGACCTTGCCGATCTGGCCAATTCCGCCGCCAGCCCGATGGCGGGCTGCATCATAGCTGCGATGTTCCTCAAGCGCTTCGTTTCGCGAGGGCACAGCCTGGGCGCATCTTGATACTTATGCGTGGCGCGACGTCGCCAAGCCCGGCCGCCCGAAAGGCGGTGAAGCGCTCGGCCTGCGCGCCATGTTTGCGCATGATGCAGTCCCGTTACTTACAGCGCTGAAACGGCGATTGGCCGAAATTCGGGATTTTTAAGGTCGCGGCCCTGCAACATTTCGGCTGCTTACCGGTTTACCTGCCAAGCTAGCGTCCTTTTATGGAGATTGGCAGCTATGAGCGAGGTTTCGCTTTCCGGCTGGATGAAGGCACTCATCGCCTATGTCCGCTCGGGCGAGCCCGACCTCACCAACAGGCAGATGGCACTGTTGATGCTGGTCTATCTAAGTCCCGGGCCGCATACGGTGCGCGGCCTCGCGCGGGTTCTTGGCGTGTCCAAGCCCGTCGTCACCCGCGCCTTGAATACCTTGGGCGCGCTCGGCTATCTGCGCCGCGAACGCGATCAGGACGACCGACGCAACGTGTTCGTCGTCCGCACCAGCAACGGGGCAGATTTTCTTGAAGGCTTCAAGCGCAACCTCCGCGAGAGCGATGGCGCCCCAAACGCCCATCGGCCGATCATCGGCCAAGCCCCGGCCTACGCCCACCACCGCTGAACAATTCGTCCTGTCGGGCCCGTCCGACCTTCCCGACCCCACGACCAGCGCCTATCGCAACGATCTTGCCGACGTCACGCTCGCCGGCCGGGTCATCGCCTCGCATTATGCCGAGCCCGTCGGCCGCACCATCGGCGCCGCGACTCCCCTGGACAGCGCCCTCACGCGACGCAAAGTCGCTGGCGAGTTGGCGGCCGGCGAACCGTTCGAGCTGCTCGACGACAGTTTGGGCTGGGCCTGGGGCTATGGCGGAACAGCGCGACGCGTCGGCTATATCCCGAGCACCGGACTAACCGCTCGATAGGTGAGCGAACGCAACCAGCCACAATTGATAGAGGCTGGTCGCAACCATGATGCCGAGGACCAGGATGATGGCCCAATCACGCCGGGGTGCCTGCGGCCGCCGCAATGGGAAGAGAAGCCACCCCGACAGCGCGCTGAGCACCAGCGTACCGATTGCGCTGTTGCGCACGAAGGTCACGACCGTTCTTCGGATTGGCGCGGTATCTGACTCAGCCGCGGCGCCATGCGGGCTCATCGTCAAGGCGACTGCCCAGGCGATGACTGCCGCGAACAGCAGGACGTAGCCGAGGAACAGGCGGCCGCGAACGATTCCGCGATTGCTCACATCTGCCCCCGCTGCCGGCGGATTGCATACCATTTGGCGACGTTGGCCTGGTGCTGGGCGAAGGTGTCGGCGAACACGTGGCCGCCCGTGCCGTCGGCCACGAAATAGATTGCCTTGGTTGGCGCCGGATGAAGCACCGCCGCGATACTCGCCTTGCCCGGATTCGCGATCGGCCCGGCGGGCAGGCCCCGCATCCGATAGGTGTTGTACGCATTCACGTCGTTGAGCTCCGATTTCAGGATTCGCCGGCCGAGCGGCTTCCCTTTGGTGACCGGATAGATGACGGTCGGATCGGCCTGGAGGGGCATGCCGATCCGGAGGCGATTGCAATAGACGCCGGCGATCATCGGCCGCTCGCCCGGCTTGCCGGTTTCCTTCTCGACGATCGAGGCCATGGTGATCGCCTGCTCGGGAGTGGCTACCGGGCAATCGGTGCTGCGCTTGGGCCATAGCGCTGCGATCGTCAACCTCCATCGCCTTCTGCATCCGCGCGACAAGGGCGGCGCGGGTTTCGTCACGCTGATAGCCATAGCTGTCGGGCAGCAGCGACCCTTCGGCGATCGGCGGCACGGAACCGCTAAGATAGGGATTGGCGGCAAGCTTCTCGCTGACGATGATCGCCGGCATGCCCTCGGTCACGGTGATCAGCCGCTGGACGGGGCGGCCGTGCTGCAGCAGATCGAGGATCGCCGCGCCGCCCATGCCGCGCGGAATCTCGAATTCCCCGGCCTGGATCGGGTCATGCGAGCCGAACAGCCGGGCCATGATGGAATAGGTTCGCGCAGTGCCCGGAATCGCGCCCGGCCTTCTCGAGCTTGCGCGCGACCGATCCGAGGCTCGAGCCCTCCTGGACTGGTGATCGACCTTGCGGCCCGGGCTTCGGCGCCGGGTCCCCACCACGTCAGGTAAATGCGCCGAATCAGCGCGGCGAGAACCGAGCGCCCGCACGACGACGATCAGGAACCGCCTCACACGGCCTTCATGATCAGCGAGGCGTTGGTTCCGCCAAAGCCGAAGCTGTTGTTCAGGACCGCGCGCACCGGCCGCTCCTTGGCCTTGTGCGGGACCAGGTCGACGCCCTCGCAGCTTTCGCTCGGGTTATCGAGGTTGAGTGTTGGCGGCACGATCTGGTCGCGCATGGCGAGGATGCAGAAGATGCTTTCCACCGCACCCGCGCCGCCGAGCAAATGACCGATCGCCGACTTGGTCGAGCTCATCGACACATTGGCGATGGCATTGCCGAAGAGGCGCCGGACAGCGCCCAGCTCCAGCTCATCGCCGAGCGGCGTCGAGGTCCCATGCGCGTTGATATAGTCGATGTCGGACGGCTGCAGGCCGGCCTTGCGCAGCGCCATCTCCATCGCCCGGAAACCGCCCGACCCTTCAGGATGAGGCGCCGTCACGTGATAGGCATCGCCCGACAGTCCGTAGCCGATGACTTCGGCGTAGATTTTCGCGCCGCGCGCCTTGGCATGCTCATATTCTTCCAGCACGACCACGCCCGCGCCCTCGCCCATGACGAAACCGTCACGGGCCTTGTCGTAGGGCCGGCTCGCCTTTTCGGGCTGATCGTTGAAGTTGGTGCTGAGCGCCCGGGCCTGGGCAAAGCCGGCGATCCCGATCGGGCAGATGGTCGCCTCGGCGCCCCCGGCGAGCATGATGTCGGCATCATCGTCCTTGATCATCCGCGCCGCGTCGCCGATCGAATGAGCACCGGTCGAGCAAGCGGTGACCACCGCATGGTTGGGGCCCATCAGGCCATATTTGATCGAAACCTGGCCGGAGATGAGGTTGATCAGGCGCCCGTGAACGAAGTGCGGGCTGACCCGTCCCGGGCCTTTCTCGTGGAGGACCAGGCTTTCGCTCTCAATTCCGGGCAAGCCGCCGATTCCCGAGCCGATGGACACGCCGGCGCGAAGCTTGGTCGCGTCGTCCATGTCGGCCAGGTCCAGCGTCCTCGATCGCCTGTCCGGCGGCGTCGATTCCGAAGACGATAAAGGGATCGACCTGCCGCTGGACCTTATGATCGACCCGTTTGCCCGGATCGAAGCCATATTCATGGTCGGCGGGCTTCACCTCGCACGCGATCCGGCATTTCTGGTCGCTGGCGTCGAAATGGGTGATGGGTCCAGCGCCACTCCTGGACGCGAGAATATTCTTCCAGCTCGTCTCGACATCACCACCCAGCGGGGTAACCAGCCCGAGACCCGTCACGACGACACGGCGCATCGCATTCTCCAAACACATCGACAGGCCCAAGCCCGTTCGGGCTGAGCCTGTCGGGTCCCACAAAAGTACCTTGTCGCTCGCGCTGCTACGCCCTGAGAACAAAAAGGCAGCCCTTCGACAGGCTCAGGGCGAACGGGAGTTGTCGATCAGCCCTTGTTCTGGTCGATATAGTCGATCGCGTCGTGAACGGTGGTGATTTTCTCCGCGGCGTCGTCCGGGATCTCGACCCCGAATTCTTCCTCGAAGGCCATGACCAGCTCGACGATGTCGAGGCTATCGGCGCCGAGGTCGTCGATGAAGCTCGCGTCCTCGGTAACCTTGTCAGCTTCGACGCCGAGATGTTCGACGACGATCTTCTTAACCCGATCGGCGGTCTCGCTCATGGAAAATTTCCTCCGTTTTTTCTTTGGTCGCAGCCCTAGCGGTGAGCCCTTGCGGCTGCAAGTGGCGGTGAAGGTGCGCTGCGGCTAGAGGAATTTCAATGACAGGCCGGCCGATGACCGCTGGGGAGATCGCGCTCGCGCGCTCGATCTTCGCCGATGCCATCGATTATTCGAAGGTGCGGCTGATCCGCGGCAAATGGTGGCCGTTCCAGCCCCCCGATCGGCGATGGCGCCGACCGGATCGATCTGGTTCCATCCCGACGGCGGCGGCTATTCCGATGATTTTTCGGCCGAGCCGCTCGGCGTCCAGGGCTATTTCATTCACGAGCTGACGCACGTCTGGCAGAGCCAGAAAGGCGGGAAGTTCTACCTGCCGTTGATGCGCCATCCCTTCTGCCATTATCATTACGCGCTGGTCCCGGGGCGACCATTCGAACGCTACGGCCTTGAACAACAAGCGGAAATCGTCCGTCACCGCTTCCTCGCAGACCGCGGGGTGAAGGTCCCGACCGAACCGCCGAGTGATCTTATTGTCTTTCGATAGGAACGTTCTGCAACTGTAACAATCGTGCAACAACCATCCAGCGAATGGCACTCACCATGGACGCGGACTTCCGCCTGCGCCGCTGTTTCGGCAATATGTCGGGCAGCGACACATAGGGGGAAATCATGCGCGCTACCGCTGCCTTGCTCATCGGATCTTCGTTGCTCGCCGTCGCAATCCTGCCGCTGCGGCGCAAACGCAACCGGAACAGGCAGCGCAAGCGGCCAATTCCTCGCCGGCGACGCCGTCTGCCGCCGAGGACGAAGGCGCGATCATCGTGACCGCCACGAAGCGTGCGACCCGCGTCCAGGAAGTTCCCTTCTCGATCAATGCCCAGACCCAGGCCGACATCCAGCGCGCGAACGCGCAGACGATCGAGGATATCAGCCGCAACGTTGCCGGCCTCACCGTCCAGAACCTCGGCCCTGGACAGAGCCAGGTGTCGGTGCGCGGCGTTTCCGCCGGTCAGATCGCGCGCGACCAACCGGGCGTGAAAGAACAGGTCGGCATCTATCTCGACGAGACGATCACGTCGCTGTCGCTGTTCACGCCCGACTTCGACCTGTTCGACCTCAACCGCGTCGAGACGCTGCGTGGTCCGCAAGGCACCTTGTTCGGCGCCGGCAGCGTCGGCGGCACCATCCGCTACATCACCAACCAGCCGAACGTGGATCGGGTCGAAGGCACGGCCGAAGCGGGCGCCGAGATCCTGAAGGGCGGCGACATTGGCTATTCGGCCAAGGCAGCGATCAACCTGCCGCTGGCGCCGACCGCGGCGCTTCGCGTCGTCGGTTATGGCACGCATTTCGGCGGCTTCATCAACTCCGTTGGACCATATTCCAAGAAGAACGTGAACGACGGCCGTCGGATCGGCGGGCGTGCGTCGCTGCTGTTCCAGCCCACGCCCGAGCTCAAGATCACGCCGCGTGTCGTCTATCAGGACGTTGAAGCCGGCGGTTTCAACCGCGAGGATCACTACATCCTGTTCGACAACCAGTTCCTGCCTGGCGGCGGCGCTGACCTAGACGAGCGGACCCAATTTTTGAAGTTCCGCGAGAAGTTCCGCGACAAGACGTTGCTCACCGACCTCGTGGCGAGCTACGACTTCGGCGGGGCCGAGCTGACCTCTGTCAGCAGCTACGTCCATCGCAACATCCTCGTCAGCCGCGATGCGTCGGCGCTGACCGGATCGATCTACGTGTCGTTCTCCGGCGCTCCGGGCGCGGCCGGTGCCCTCGGCGGAGCGGCTCTCGACTCAAACCTCGTCGACAAGACGAAGCTCAAGCAATTCACCCAGGAGCTTCGCCTCTCATCGTCGGGAAGCGGCCCATTCCAGTGGGTCTTCGGCGGTTTCTACAGCCACGTGGACCGCAAATATACGCAGCGCCTGCCGACCCCTGGATCGGATGTTTTCAGCCAGATCTTTCTCGGTGCAACGCCCGTGTCCGCGACGCGCAACGGATTCCCGGCCGACAGTCCGTACAACGCCGACATCCCTTACGTGATCAAACAGGAGGCACTGTTCGGCGAGGGCAGCTACAAGCTTCGGCCAATTCAAGCTGACGGCCGGCGCCCGCTACTACAATTTCCGGGAAAAGCGCGACTTCGTCTCGGGCGGTCTGTTCTCGGATGGCAACAACAACCTCGGCGACAAGACCAAGTCGAACGGTGTCTCGCCGCGCGTCATCCTCAGCTACGAGCCGACCCGGAGCTTCAGCGTCAACATACAGGCCGCCAAGGGTTTCCGTCTCGGCGGCGTCAACGATCCGCTCAATCGGCCGCTCTGCACGCCGGCCGACCTGACGGCCTTCGGCGGCTTGGCCGCCCTACAAGGACGAGACGCTGTGGAACTATGAAGCAGGCGTCAAATATTCGAGGCACGGACTGACCTTCAATTCCGCCGTGTTCCACAATGAGATCCGCGATCTCCAGGTCACGCTGACCGCGGGCAGCTGCTCGTCGCGCGTCGTGTTCAACGTGCCCAAGGCGCATTCGACCGGCGTCGAAGCCGAATTGTCCGTCCGCCCGCTGCCTGGCCTCGAATTGTCGATCAAACGGCAGCCAACGTGCAGAGCGCGAAGTTCAATTCAACAGTAGTCGGCGGCGGCCCGGTTGGCGTGATCGGCGGCATCCGAGAGGGCAATCGCCTGCCCACCGTGCCGAAATTCCAGATCGCCGCGATCGCGACCTACGGAACTGCACTCAGCGACGACCTTGACTGGTCGATCACCGGCAGCGTCCAACATATCGGCAACCGCTTCGCGAACCGGGCGACCAGGAGCCCGGCGCCGGCCTCGTCTCCAGTGCTTTGTTCTGTAATCTGGCCACGGGAACAGCTGGCAGCGGCATGCGAACGACTATCAGTTCGCTGCGCTTCCGGCTTATACGATCGCCAACCTGTCGGCACGCCTCCATTGGGCCAATGGCCTCGACGTCTCGGTCTACGTCAAGAACCTGTTCGACGAGAATCCGAAGCTGTCGATCGATCGCGAGCGCGGCCTCAGGGCGCGGTTCGGCTATCTGATCGGTCAGCCGCGGACGATTGGATTGACGGTTCGCAAGACCTTCGGCGCCAGCCCGCCGGCTCCGCCGCCGCCGCCCCCTCCGCCACCGCCGCCTCCTCCGGCGACGCAGACCTGTGCGGACGGCTCGGTGATCGCGGCCACCCGACCTGCCCGGCACCGCCGCCACCGCCGCCGCCTCCGCCAGCGGCACCAGAACGCGGATAACGGACCGGGTGAGAAGTCCGACGGTATCGCGCCGCTCGCTCCTCATCGGGGCGGGCGGCGCTGCCGTTCACCGGCGCTCGCAAAGACCTACCATCGCGGCATGAAGGACCATGTCGCCGTGATTGGCGCCGGCGTGTTCGGCGCCTGGACTGCCCATCATTTGCAGCAGGCTGGGCATAAGGTCACGCTGATCGACGCCTGGGGCCCGGCGCATAGCCGCGCTTCCTCCGGTGGTAAATCGCGCATGACCCGCGCGGTCTATGGCCGCGACGCAGTTTACACCCGAATGGCGACGGACTCGCCTCCCGCAATGGAAAGAGCTGAGCGCGATCTCCGGCCTGCCGATCTTCATCAACTCGGGCGTGATTTTCTTTTTCGCCACCCGCGACGATTATTTCGAGGGATCGATCGAGATTCACCGCCAGCTCGGCCTTCCGCTGGACGCGCTTGGCCAGGCGGAGATGGCGCGCCGCTTTCCGATGATCGATTTCGACGGGGTCAGCATCGGACTCTTCGAGCCCGCATTCGGCGCGCTGATGGCGCGGCGCTCGGTGCTGACTTTGGTCGACCGCTTCGTAAAAGCGGGCGGCGCCTATACGAAGGGCTTGGTCCAGCCGCCCTCGGGCGAGCGGCTGCAAGGAATTGATCTGGCGTCCGGTGAACGCGTCCAGGCCGACCGTTTCGTCTTCGCGGCTGGTCCGTGGCTCCCAAAGCTCTTCCCCCAGGTAATCGGGGCTAAAATCCAGCCGACCCGCCAAGAGGTTTTCTATCTTCGCTGCGCCGCCGGAGATCGCCGCTTCCTTCCGGGCGCCATGCCCGGCTGGGCCGACTTTAACGGTGGTGACATCTTCTACGGCTTTCCGGATCTTGAAACGCGCGGCGTCAAGTTCGCGCACGATCAGCACGGCCCGGAAGTCGATCCGGATACTCAGAGCCGGCGCCCGACCGACGCGGCGCTTGCCGAGATCATCGCGTTCCGCGACCGTCGCTTCCCGCGCTCCGGAACGCGCCGCTGACGGGCGCCGAAGTTTGCCAGTATGAGAATAGCTCAAACGGCGATTTCCTGATCGACCTGCACCCCGCCTGGCCGAACGTCCTGCTGCTCGGCGGCGGGTCGGGCCACGGCTTCAAGCACGGGCCCGAAGTCGGCCGCTACGCGGCGGCGCGCCTGCTCGGCTCGGTCAAGCCCGAGCCGCGTTTTTCATTGACGACCAAGACCGCGGCTCACCACCGCGAGGTTCACTAGTCCGGCTTTTTCGCGACCGCGACCAGCGCCGGGCGAAGCAGGCGGTCCTTCATCAGATAGCCGCTCTGCATCTCCTCGACGACCGTGCCCGGCTCCTCGTTGCTGGGCATTTCGATCATCGCCTGGTGGCGGTGCGGATCGAGCGGCTCGCCGACCGCCTTGATGCGGGTCACGCCATTGCGCTGGAACACCGCATCGAGCTCCCGTGCCGTCGATTCAATGCCGGCGAGGAATTGCGCGGCGGTGGTGTCGGCCCGAAGCTCGTCGCTGACCGCGGCAAGCGCTCGGTCGAGGTGATCCTTGATCGCCAGCATGTCCCGCGCGAAGCCGGAGGCCGCATAAGCGGACGCCTGTTCCTTTTCGGCCTCCAGCCGGCGCCGCACGTTCTGCGCCTCGGCGGCCGCGTAAAGGGCCTTCGACCTGGCTTCCTCGAGCTGTTTCTCGAGCTCCACAACGCGGTCATGTTCAGCCACTTCCGGCGCGCCCTCGGCGGTGTCGTGGCGGATTTCTTCCGCTTCCTCGTGCAGCTTGTCGTTCTCAATCATGCCATCAATCTCGTGAGCGCTTTCGCAGTGAAATCCACCATGGGGACCACGCGCGCATAGTTCAACCGCGTCGGTCCGATGACCCCGACAACGCCAACCACCTCGCCCTGGCTCCCGTGATAGGCCGAGGCGATCACCGACGATCCCGACAAGGCGAACATCCGGTTCTCCGAGCCGATGAAGATGCGGCATCCAGGCGCGTCGCGCGCGCTTTCGAGCAGGTTGGCGATTTCCTGGGCTTCCTCGAGCTCGTCGAGCAGGCGCCGGACTCGATCCAGGTCCTCGGCCGCCGACGCATCGATCAGATTGGCCTGGCCGCGAACGATGAGGACCGGGCGCCGTGCATTGTCCTGGCTCCAGGCGGCCAGGCCCGACGCCACGAGCTCGGCGGCGGCGGCGTCGATGGCTTCCTTGCGGTCGAGGATTTCGGCGCGAAGCCGCGCTTCGGCCTGCGGAATGGTCAGGCCCGACAGCCGCGCGTTGATGAAATTGCTGATTTCGTTCAACGCCGTCGCGGTGGTCCCGCCGTCGAGCGAGATGATCCGGTTTTCGACGCTGCCGTCAGCGCCGACCAGCACCGCCAATGCCCGCGTCGCGCTCAGCGGCACGAAATTGAGTTGCTTGAGCGTCAGTTCGCGCTTCGGTGCCAGGACGATCCCGGCAGCCTGGCTCAGTCCCGACAGCGCGGCCGACGCGGCGGCAAGCGCATTCTCGATCGGCTGGTCGCGCACGATTTGCCGCTCGATCTCGCGCCGCTCGCGCAAGTCGGGGGCGGCGGCCTGCATGATGCCATCGACAAACAGGCGAAGCCCGCTGTCGGTGGGAATCCGACCCGCCGATGTATGGCGGTGAGTTAGCAGGCCGCGCTCCTCCAGCTCCTGCATCACGCCGCGGATCGAGGCCGGCGACAGGCTGATGCTGCCGGCCAGGGCCTTTGATGCGATCGGCAACCCGCGTTCAAGATAGGATTCGACCACGAGGCCGAAAATCTCCCGCATCCGGTCGGTCAGTTCGCTGATCGGCTGGGTCATGGGGAAGATGTAGTCGTAGCTCCTCTCGTCGTCATCCCCGCGCAAGCGGGGACCCAGCAAAAGAAAAATGGGTTCCCGCTTTCGCGGGAATGACGAAGCGGGCTAAGGCCCCCGCACCAGTATCAGGAGAATATCCACATGCGCCCGTCCGGACGCGCCCCCGACCAAATGCGTGAATTATCGTTCGAGCCCGGCTTCACTCGACATGCCGAAGGCGCCTGCCTGATCAGTTTTGGCGACACCCGGGTGCTGTGCACCGCCAGCGTCGAGGAACGGGTTCCACCCTTTCTCCGGGGCAAGGGCCAGGGCTGGGTAACGGCCGAATACGGAATGCTCCCGCGCGCCACCCACACGCGCGGCAACCGCGAGGCGGCCAAGGGCAAGCAATCGGGCCGAACACAGGAAATCCAACGCCTGATCGGCCGCTCGCTGCGCGCGGTCGTTGACCTCCCCAAACTGGGCGAGCGCCAGATCACGGTCGACTGCGACGTCATCCAGGCCGACGGCGGCACTCGCACCGCGTCTATCTCGGGCGGCTGGGTCGCGCTGCGGATCGCCGTTGACAAGCTGATCGCCGCGAAGGCGCTCACAGCTGATCCGATCCAGACCCAGGTCGCGGCGGTCAGCTGCGGCATCCACCAGGCGACGGCCGTCCTCGATCTCGATTACGAAGAGGACAGCCAGGCGGGCTGCGACGGAAATTTCGTGCTGACGGCCGACGGCTCAATCGTCGAAGCGCAGGTGACCGCCGAGGGCGAATGCTATGATGAAGAAGGCCTGCTTCGCCTGCTTCGTCTCGCCCGGATCGGCTGCGGCGAGATCTTCCAGGCCCAGCTGAAAGCAACTGGCCGGTGAGGCCGATCGGCGACAAGCTGGTCATCGCCACCCATAATCCCGGCAAGCTGCGCGAGATCGCGGCCCTGATCGAGCCGCTCGGCATCGCCTGCGTCAGTGCCGAGGAGCTTGGCCTTCCCGAGCCTGAGGAAATTGGCGTGACCTTCGCCGACAATGCCGACCTCAAGGCGCGCGAGGCCGCCGATCTGTCCGGCCTGCCAGCCCTCGCCGACGACAGTGGCCTTTGCGCCGATGCACTGCATGGCCGCCCCGGCATCTATTCGGCGCGCTGGGCCGAGGACGAAGAAGGCAATCGCGACTGGGTGCGGGCGATGGGCCGCCTGTGGCGGGCAATCGAGGCGGAGGGCGACGACGCCGGCCACGATGCGCATTTCGCCTGCGCCCTCGCGATCGCCTGGCCCAACGATGGCCAGACCGAAACGTTTGAAGGACGTGTCGATGGAACACTCGTCTGGCCGCCGCGGGGCGACAAGGGGTTCGGCTACGATCCAATGTTCGTGGCGCTTGGCCATGAGCAGACGTTTGGCGAGCTCGATCCGGCGCTCAAGCATGGGATCAGCCATCGTGCCGATGCCTTCAGGAAGCTTGTGGCGGCGCTGCGGGAGCCGTCACCCTGAACTCGTTTCGGTCATTTGGCCTCGCGCAGCGGAGGGATGGATGCTGAACGTTCAGCATGACCGAATCTCGCGCTTTACGTCCATTGGCCGTTTTGCGTCAGCAAATGCCCCTATTGCGATTTCAACAGTCATGTCCGGCCGCAGATTGAGCAGGATTCGTGGCGCCAGGCGCTGCTCGCTGACCTCGCTTATGAAGCGAGGCTGCTGCCCGGCCGTCGGCTGACGTCGATCTTCTTCGGCGGGGGCACTCCGTCGCTCATGGAGCCGAGCACCGTCGCTGCCATCATCGGCGCTGCACGCGGTCATTGGCCGGCATCGGAAGACATCGAAATCACGCTCGAAGCCAATCCCAATTCGGTCGAGGCGGCGCGGTTCGCCGATCTCGCCAGCGCCGGCGTCAATCGTCTGTCGCTCGGCCTGCAGAGCTTCGATGACGAGGCGCTGCGCTTTCTCGGCCGCGCCCACTCCGCGGACGAAGGGTTACAGGCGCTAGAAACGGCAGCAGCGCATTTCGACCGCGTCAGCTTCGACCTCATCTACGCGCTGCCCGGCGACACCGAGCGAGGCTGGCATTCGTCACTGACGCGAGCCATCGCTCTCGGAACGTCGCATCTGTCTCTGTATCAACTGACCATCGAACCGGGCACGCGCTTCGCCAGCATGGTAGCGCGCGGCGAGTTCGAACCGCTCGGCCCTGACGTGGCCGCCGCCCTCTACGAGTTGACTGACAGCATGACGGCCGCTGCCGGCATTCCGCTTTACGAGATCAGCAACTACGCGCGTCCAGGCAGCGAAAGCCGGCACAATCTAACCTACTGGCGCTACGGCGATTATGCGGGGATCGGTCCAGGCGCGCACGGGCGCCGCCTAAGGATGCGGACCGTCCGCCACCGCAAGCCTGAGAATTTCCTCGCCGGAGTCACACGCAATGGCCACGGAATCGCGGAGCAGGTGCCGCTGACGGCCGTGGAGGCGGCAGACGAAGCGCTCGTCATGGGCCTTCGCCTGCGCGAAGGGGCCGACGCAGGAGCGATTGCCCGGCGCTTTCACCTGTCGGACATCGTCAATTGGCCGCGGGCCGACCGACTGATCGGCTCAGGTCACCTGACCCGCGACGGCGAGCGCATTGCGCTGACGGCCAGTGGCCGTCTCGTTCTCGACCATATCCTCGGCGAGATCGCCGAGATTGCGCCTATGGTTTCGGCGGTTGCTTAGCGGCTGCGGCGTGGCCGTGGCGCTGCGGCGGCGGAGCGGCCGGCGGCCGCTGCGCAGCCTTCGGCGCGCGGAGCTGCGCGAGGAAACGGTAATTGTCCGCCGGCGTCCCCACATAATCGTCGACCGTCATCTCGGCGTCCGAGGCCGCGGCCTTGCGAGTCATGCCGTTCTTCATCCGGAAGGAAATCAGCGCGTCCTTGAGCGACCCCATCTGGGCGGTGCACGCCATCTTGAGATAGGTTTCGATCGCGTCGCCCGCGACCTTTTCGCTCTTCGCTTTGCTCACCGCTTCGCGCAGACAGCCGCGAAAGCTGTCGGTCGGCGCAGTGATCGACGCCTGAAGCATGGTCAGGCTCATTGAGGATGCAATCGATAGTGCAATCATCGACCCTCTCCCAGGTCAATGAATGATTGCACGATGACTCTTTTCCGCTTCAATTGGAAGCGCTTAATGCACGTCTGATGGAAAAACGGCTGGCCCCTGGATTGCACATTGTCGCAACCCCGATCGGCAACCTCGGCGATCTCAGCCCAAGGGCTGCCGACACGTTGCGATTGGCCGATCGCATCCTCGTCGAAGACACCCGGGTCACCGCCAAATTGCTCGAACACATCGGCGCAAAGGTGCCGATGATCCGGTACGACGATCACAGCAGCGATGCCGAGCGGGAGCGAATCGTCGCTCGGCTTGGCGAAGACGCCATTGCCCTGGTCAGCGATGCCGGAACACCGCTGATCTCCGATCCCGGGTACAAGCTCGTGCGCGCCGCGTGCGACGCTGGCCATTTGGTGCACACCATCCCGGGCCCGTCCGCCGCGATTGCCGCGCTGACGATGTCCGGCCTTCCCACCGACCGGTTCCTGTTCATCGGATTCCTGCCGGCCAAGACCAAGGCCCGAAGCGACGCGATCGCGGAGAATGCGAACGTTCGAGCGACGCTCGTATTTTACGAAAGCGGGCCGCGTCTGGGCGACTCACTGGCCGCGCTCGCCGAGGAGCTAGGTTCGCGCAATGCGGCTGTCGCCCGGGAGATTACCAAGCTTCACGAAGAATGCGTCACCGGATCGCTACCCGAGCTGGCCGAACGCTATGTTGACGTCGCGCCGAAAGGAGAGATCGTCATCGTCGTCGGTCCGCCTGCCGGTCGCGTCGCCCCGAGCGATGCCGAGCTCGACGCCGCGCTGGATGAAGCGCTCGCTCGACTGTCGCCATCCCGCGCCGCCGCCGAGGTTGCCGAGCGTCTCGTCATACCGCGCAAGCGGACCTACGCACGCGCGCTCGAGCGCAGCCGATGAACCGGCAAGCGGCCGAGCAGCGCGGCCGCGGCGCCGAAACCTCCGCCTGCTGGTACCTGCGCCTGCATGGCTGGCGAATTCTCGCTCGTCGCGCGCGAGCGCCGGGCGGCGAAGTCGACATCATCGCTCGACGTGGACGAACGCTTGCCTTCATCGAGGTCAAGGCAAGGGCGACCGAGGATGCAGCCGCGCTGGCGCTCGATGAATTCCGGTTGCGCCGCGTCGCGGTCGCCGCCGAGCGGCTCGCGCCGCGCTACATGCGGCACGGCGACGACCTCCGCATCGACGCGATCATGATCGTGCCGCGCCGCTGGCCTCGTCACCTCGTTAACGTGTGGCACGGGTGACAAAGCTCCGGTGAAACCCTGTCGCGCCTCATGCCGCTCCGTGTCGCCGTGCAGATGAACCCCCTCGAAGGCATCGGCATCGCCGGGGATTCCACCTTCGCCCTGATGCTGAAAGCGCGGAGAATGGACATCGGCTTATCATAATCTGGCGGAAGACCTGACCTTCAGGGAAACCGGCTGTACGCGGGCGCCTACGAGGTCCAGGTGCAGCGGATCGAGGGCAATCACTTCACGCTTGGCGATTTTTCGATCCTCGACCTCGGCCGCGACATCGATGTCGTCCTGATGCGCCAGGACCCGCCATTCGACCTCGGCTACATTACCGCGACACACTTGCTGGAGCGGCTCGATGGTCAAACTCTGGTCGTCAACAATCCGGCGGCAGTGCGCAACGCACCGGAAAAGCTGTGGGTGCTCGACTTCGCCCGCTTCATGCCGCCGACGATGCTGACCCGCTCGCTCGGCGCCGCTCGCAAGTTCCTCGCCGAGCAAGGCGAGATCGTGGTGAAGCCATTGCACGGCTTTGCCGGCGGGTCGGTGTTCCGGATCGGCAGCGATGGCCGCAACCTCGCCTCGCTGATCGAGCTGTTCAACGGCACCTACCGCGAGCCGCACGTTCTCCAACGCTTCCTCCCGGAGATTGCCGATGGCGACAAGCGCATCGTGCTTGTCGATGGAGAAGTCGCCGGCGCGCTGGACCGGTTGCCGAGCCCAGGCGAAATCCGCTCGAACTTGGCAGTTGGAGGCACCGCCGCGAGGAAAGCCTGACCGCCGCCGAGGAAGAAATTTGCGCCGCCCTGGGCCCGGAGCTCAAGCGGCGTGGGCTTTTGTCGTCGGAATCGACGTGATCGGCGGCCGCTGGCTAACGGAAATCAACGTGACCTCGCCAACCGGGATCGTCGCGATCGACGCATTCAACGGCAGCGATACGCCCGGGCTAATCTGGAAAGCCATCGCGCAAAAGGTGAATAAGCAAGTCCGAAACGGCTAGAGCTTCCCTCGCCCGCCTCGCCAGAATTTCTCGCCAAAACGGTTATTTAGCGATCGGTTTACTGCCCCCTTTAGCGCGATTGTTGTCGCGGCGAGGCGGATCCCCACTTCCGCTGAGCCGCGGCAGACGCTCCCTTTCTTCCCACCCTCAAGCGCGGGGGTGCGCATCGCGATAAACGTCGAGCAGGCGGGCTGCATCGACCGCCGTGTAGATTTGCGTGGACGACAGGCTGGCGTGGCCGAGGAGTTCCTGAAGCGAACGGAGATCAGCGCCCCGGGCAAGCAGATGCGTCGCGAAACTGTGCCGCAATGCATGCGGGGTCAGCGTGTCCGGCAAGCCCAGGCGCCGCCTCGCTGCGGCCACCGCCCGGCGCACCAGGTCGGGATTGAGCGGCCCGCCTCTTGCACCGACAAACAATGGCCTGCCTGCCGTCAAAGGATAGGGGCACTGGCTTCGATAGTCTTCAATCGCATCGCGAACCGCGGGCATGATCGGGACAATGCGGATCTTCGCTCGCTTTCCAGTACCCGGAGTGTCGCCCCGAGCGGCAGCGCGTCCGCGCTTAGTGACAAGGCCTCGGCGACGCGCAAGCCCGCGCCATAAAGGAGCAACAGGATCGCGAGGTCGCGCGCGCCGATCCAAGGCACGCTCGCGGAGTCGGCGGCATTTTCCGCGAGCTCGACTACTTCGTCGGGTGCTGCCGGTCGCGGCAAGGTTCGCGGCCGCTTCGGCGCACGCGTGCGCGGCAAGTGCATGGTGGCGCCTTGTTGCTCGGCCGCGTATTTCAGAAACGCCCGAACGCCCGATAATTCACGGGCCGTGGATGCTGCACCAAGTCCGGAGCCGCGACGATCGGCGAGGAAAGCCCGCAAGTCCGTTGCCTGAATGCGGCCGAGGGCCGACGCATCGATCTCGGCGCCGCGATAGCGCCCGAGGAAGCCGACGAATTGATGGGCGGTCGCTGAATAAGCGCGCACGGTATGAACTGAACGGCGGCGATCGTGCTGAAGATAGGACGCCCAACGCGCAACCAGCGCAGATGCGGGATGGTCCTCCCGGATTCCCCATTCCCCGATTCCCAGATTCCCCGATTCCCGGATTCCCCGATTCCCCGATTCCCAGATTCCCCGATTCCCAGATTACCCGATTTTCTCCCGGCCCCCAGCAGACCATGTCCTGGCGCCTGGCGAAGTGCAGCAGCGGCGCCATGGACGGCAGCCGGACCCGGCGGCGTCCGCCATCGTGTTCACCGCGATCTCCGCCGCGGCGGATTCGAGCGGCCACGGGGGATGGTGGATGTCGAGGCGGTAGGCGTGGACGCGTGATCGACCGCATACAGGCAGTAGCGTTCCGTCAGGAAGTACTCCAGCGTGCCGCGCCGCGGCGGGTGGCGGTCGCCGAGGCCGCGGTAGGTGGGCGCGAACTCGGCGCGCGGTTCCGACGCCGGCGGCTGCTGTAGGCGACGTCGTCGCCCGGACGGCGACCTTCATCGTCGGCGGAGTAGTACGGCAGGTTGAACAGCGTCTGCGCCGCGCCGACGGCGAGCGGGTTGCCGGCGTCGAGGCTGAAGAAGAAGACGCCCGGCTTGCCGGCGACGCGGACGTAGGTGCGGACGTTCAACTCCGGAAACGCCGACACCCAGGGCAGCGCCGGCACGAAGCCGCGGCGTCACGTTGGTCATGTGGAACGGCACGACGCCGAGCCACGCCTGCCCGTCGAACAGGTCCAGCTCGAAGCGCGCCGGGCACCAGCTCGCGCAGCGCGCTCGGCGTCGACCGGCCAGTGCGCGAACAGCAGATCGTTCCAGGTCTGCGTCATCAGCCACGGTCGTTCCGGCATCGGCCACGGGCGATGCGCCGTCTCGTTCAGGATTGCGCGATTGAAGTCGCTCAGACAGCCTGCCCGGCACGATCCATGAAAGATGCGACGGCGGATGGAGTCCTAATGCTGAGTTTGTATGCGCGGATGTGCTCGTCGTGCTGGTCGTGGCCTTGCGGGCTGCGCGGCGGTCGCCGGGATCTTCAAGGCCGGTTTCTGGGTCGGCATCGTCATCGCCGTGATCGTCGTCGTCATGATCGTTCGCGCTGTTCGGCCGGCGAGGCTAGGACTTACCGGCAGGAAGCGAGGCTGCGCGACGAACGCCTTGAAGTCCGCGTCGGCGGCCGCCATCGTTTTGCCGGGCCCGTCATCTTGATGTAATACGGGCCGCGCGGCGTTTCCACCACCGCGGCCCGCAGCCGGAAGCCCGGCTTGTTGAAGTGTTCGGCCGCGCCGGGCCGCATTTCCGCGATGTAGGTCCCCGACACATCCACCATCGTCACCTTCAGGCCGTTGACGGTCTGCGCGTCCCGGCGCGCCTTGCCTTCGGCGCCGCCGTCGGGCTGCTCCATCTGTCCGACCCAGCGGTCGATGTTGGCGTCGACGCGCCCCCGACCCGGCCCGAAGAAGTAGACGATCAGCTCGGCGTCTTCGGTGTCGCCGGCCGCGCGGGACGACGAACTCGGCGACCCGCATGCGTGCTCGCGGCGGGCCGCGGCTGCCAGGCGGCCGGCGGCGGTGAACGCCAGGAGCCGGTCGCCGGGGCAGCGGCCTGGATCGCCGCGAGGCGGTAAGCACGAGGGTAAGGCGAGGCAGCGGCAGCAAACCACATTGCGCTCGATGCCGCGCCATGCCTATCTCTACGCTAGTCGCTGACGGGAGGAGAACCGAATGTTCGAGGGATACACGCAAGGCTGGAGCGGCGCGTTGCGCTGGTGCTCGCTGCTCGGGCTCGTGCCGGCGCCGCCGCGTGGCGCAGTCGCAGGCGGTCAACGGCACGATCGAAGGCACGGTCAAGGACGGTCCGGGCGGCGTGCTGCCCGGCGTGACGGTCACCGTCACCAACATCGACACCGGCGCCGAGCGCGTCGGTCGTGACCAACGAGAGCGGCTGTTACCGCGCGCCGCTGCTGCCGCTCGGCAGCTACACGGGTGACGGCGGAGCTGCAGGGCTTCAAGAAGTTCGAGCAGACCGGCATCACGCTGTCGGCCGGCCAGACCGCGGTCATCAACACGCGCTGGGCGTCGGCGCCGTCAGCGAAGTCGTCAGCGTCAGCCCGCCGACGCGCCGGCGATCGAATCGCGCGCATCGACATCGGCCACACGATGAGCGACAGCGAGGTGCACAACCTGCCGCTCGTCGCGCGCAACCCGTACAACTTCGCGCTGGTGCAGCCCGGCGTCACCGGCATCGAGAACGTCGAGTTCGGCGTGCCGCGCCTCGCCGCCAACGGCGCCGCGATGCGCATCAACTACCAGATCGACGGCAACACCAACACCGAGAAGGATCGCGCCGGCCTGCGCCTGCTGCCGATGTCGGAAGTGATGATCCAGGAAGTCAAGGTCGTCACGACCGGCTTCGCGCCGGAGTTCGGCCAGACGATGGGGATGGTCTACAACGCCGTGACGCCGTCGGGCACCAACACGTTCCGCGGCGAGGCAGCTACCTGTTCCGCCGCAAGCCGTTCAGCGCGTTCCCGTTCTTCTTCGGCTGCGGCAGCACGACGCGGCGAACTGCCCGCCGTCGCCGACAAGCCGTGCGCCCGACGACGAAGGTCGATACCGGCACCGCGACGTCGGCGGCCCGATCGTGAAGAACAAGCTGTTCTTCTACGCCGGCTGGGAGCAGACGCGCCGCGATCTGTCGTCGACGCAGCCTGATCACGGTCACGCCGCGATCGTCGCGGCAGGTCGGCGCTCAAGCCGCAGCCCGACGCCGCGCCGAACGTCCAGACGGCGAAGTTCATGATCGGCAAGGTCGACTACCAGCTCACAGCGGCAACCGCGCTGACCGCGCGCTGGATCCGGTTCCACAACGACGCGCCGTACAACAGCGGCGGCGGCACAGCGACGCTCGAGCGCGCCACCGACTTCCTCGACGCGATGGACTCGACGGCCGGCGCAGCTCGTCTCGTCCTTCGGCTCGAACAGGCTGAACGAGCTCCGCTTCCAGTACGCGCACCGTCATCAGAGCTCGGTCGCCAACCGCGACTCGGGCACCGGGCCGGCGATCTCGATCACCGACGCCGGCGATCTCGTTCGGCGGCCGGTCGGCGGCACGGGTCAGGGCAACGCCGGCTTCGACTTCAAGCAGGACATCACCCAGGTGATCGACAACTTCACCTACCTTCGCGGCGCGCACAGCTACAAGGTCGGCTTCGACTGGCAGCACATCTACGACGAGCGCACCGCGCGCCGCAGTTCCTCTACACGTTCCCGACCGATCGCGGCGTACCTGGCGGCCAAGAGCGGCGCGGCGCCGTTCGGCTACACGACGATCTCGCAGATCACCGGCGACCTCGCGTTCAACATGAGCACCAACATCTTCAGCACGTTCGGGCAGGACGACTGGCAGATCGCGCCGACGCCTGAAGGTGCTCTACGGCGTTCCGCTACGACCTCTACAAGTATCCGGCCGGCATCGCCGACGCGCCGCTGGCGCAGACGCACGAGTTCAACACGACACGAACAACTTCGGGCCGCGCGTCGGCGTCGCCTGGGCGATCGAATCCGAAGGACGGTGCTGCGCGCCAGCACCGGCATCATGTACGACCAGCCGATGCTCGGCGGCTACGAGCAGGCGCTGCAGCTGTCGGGCTCGCCGCGCGCGCCGGTCTATTCGTTCAACGGCACGGCGCGCGGCGCGCCGGCGTTCCCGAGCGGCGCCGACGACCGGCACGCTGCGCGCAGCAGTCGCCCTGGGCGGTCGATCCGGACTTCAAGGTCGCGCACACCTGGCAGATCAGCGCGCAGGTCGAGCGCGCGCTCGGCCAGCGACTTCACGGCTCGGTCGGCGTGATGTACACCAAGGGCAACCACCTGCCGGTCGTCACCGACATCAACCTGATCAACCCGATCGGCACGCTGGCCGACGGCCGGCCGATCTACAGCACCACCGTCAGCGCCGCGACGCGCATGGACCCGCGCTTCAATCACATCCTCGTGGTGCAGTCGCTCGGCGAGTCGGCGTTCAAGTCGATGACGTCCAGGCGACAAGCGCTTCGCCAGGGGCTGACGTTCAACGTGCAGTACACGCTCGGCAAGGGCATCGACAACACGCCGCTGCGGACGCAGCTGACGGTGCAGGCGGAAGCCGGGCCGTTCGGATCCGAGCAACCTCGAGCGCGACAAGGGGCCGAACCCGCTCGACATCCGGCACAGCCTCAACGGCAACATCGTCTACATGTCGCAGCAGCCACGCGACGAACGCGGTCGTGCGCGCAGCTGCTGGACGGCAACCAGATCGGCGTGCTGCTGCAGTTCAACAGCGGCCTGCCGGTCAACATCATCGGCAACGCGCGATCTGAACGGGACGGCGTAGCAACAGCGACCGTCCGCTCGACGTCGCGCGCAACTCGTTCTATCTGCCGGCGCGCAAGAACGTCGACCTGCGCTACACGCGGTGGATCCCGATTCGCGGCTCGATGCGCGGCGAGGTCATCGCCGAGATGAAGAACGTGTTCAACACGAGCAGATGTCGGGCGTCAACACCACGATCGTCGTCGACGCGGCGGGCAACCCGGTCGCGGCGATCCCGCGCGATCCGTACGAGTTCATCAACCCTCGCGGGTTCGAGCAGCGCAAGTTCCAGCTGGGGTTCAAAGTGCGTTTCTAACCAGCGCGCTTGCCAGTGCCGGGGTGAAACGGTGCGTCCGGTCAGCACCGCACCCCTGGTGCCAGCACCGCACCCCCGGTGCCAGCACCCTTGAAGCCAGCACCCTTCGCAGCCTTGGCACCCTTTGGCATCAGCATTTCAGC